>CANCIL010000030.1 GCA_947378095.1 Betaproteobacteria bacterium | reverse complement strand
AGAGCGTCCATTGCTGTTGGCGTAGCCTCGCAATTGAAGTAACCCATGCTATCTTCAATTTGACTAACTTCAGCGCGTTGCACGCCTTCTACGAGAACCTTCACTGTGCCGTCTGGCAATTTGAGCATCTGCAAGATGTTGGCAATACAGCCAACCTCGTAGAGATCTTCAATTGCAGGCTCATCCTTAGCAGCTGCCTTTTGTGCAACCAAAAGTACATTTTTACCGGTTTCCATTGCAGCCTCTAGGGCTTTAATGGATTTTGGACGACCCACAAATAAAGGGATCACCATGTGAGGGAACACAACTACGTCCCGCAATGGGAGTAAAGGTAGTTGAATCGGTTCAGAGGGTAGTAATAAGTGGCCAGGCATGGGGCAATTCCTCCAAAGTAATCAATCCTCAAGTGTCTTTATTTAGCGCTATCAAATGCGATAACCACTAAATACAGACTTTATTCTCAAGTAGCATACTACCTATATGGGTAGTACTTTGAGAAATTCAAGGGGAAAAACAGCTAAAAAGAGGTGAAAACAGCTAAAAAATAGCGAAAACCCTAAGAAATTACGCTTTTTTAGTTAATTCTTGCTGTTCAGAATCCAACTTATAAACGAGCAAGGGCTTTCCGCCTTCTGCAATACTGGATTCATCGATCACCACTTTTTGAACATTCTTTAATGATGGCAGGTCATACATAACATCCATTAAAGAGCCTTCAAGAATTGATCGAAGTCCACGGGCACCCGTTTTACGGGCAATCGCTTTCTTAGCAATGGCTGAGAGCGCTTCACGACGGACTTCTAGTTCAGAGCCTTCCATAGTCAGAAGCGCCTGATATTGCTTCACTAGAGCGTTTTTGGGCTCAGTCAGAATCTGAATCAAAGCCTCCTCATCCAGCTGAGCCAAAGTAGCAACAACCGGCAGACGGCCGATTAACTCTGGAATCAAACCAAACTTAATTAAATCCTCTGGTTCAACCTCCACTAGCAGATCGCTTACACCTCGATCATCTTTTCCTGGAACTGTGGCATTAAAGCCAATACCAGTTTTAGCGGTTCGTTGTTGAATGACTTTTTCAAGCCCATCAAAGGCGCCGCCACAAATAAAGAGGATATTGGTTGTATCTACTTGTAAGAAATCTTGGTTCGGGTGCTTACGGCCACCTTGAGGTGGAACAGAGGCCATAGTGCCCTCCACCAACTTCAGGAGAGCTTGTTGAACGCCCTCACCTGATACGTCACGTGTGATGGATGGATTATCCGACTTACGAGAAATTTTATCGATCTCATCAATGTAGACAATCCCGCGCTGTGCTTTTTCAACGTTGTAGTCACAAGCTTGTAATAGTTTTTGAATAATGTTCTCAACATCCTCACCAACATAACCCGCTTCAGTTAGGGTAGTGGCATCAGCCATTACAAAAGGAACATCAAGCATGCGCGCTAATGTCTGCGCCAATAAAGTCTTACCTGAGCCCGTTGGACCAATTAATAAAATATTGCTCTTAGCTAGCTCAACACCATCAACCATTGCCTTAGCTGGAAGCTTAGATTCTTTTTTTTCTGTTGCCTCAATTGGCTTACCATCTTTGTCAAGTTTTGCTTTTTTTGGTTTAGGCAAATATTGAAGGCGTTTGTAATGGTTATAAACCGCAACTGCTAAGGTTTTTTTAGCGTGGTCCTGACCGATGACGTATTGATCCAAGTTTTCACGAATCTGGTGAGGTGTTGGCAAGGCTTCGTCGCCTGCTTCTTTAGGCAGTTTAGCGATTTCCTCCTGAATAATGTCAGTGCATAAATCAATGCACTCATCACATATAAAAACAGATGGCCCTGCAATGAGCTTCTTTACTTCATGCTGGCTTTTGCCACAGAAAGAGCAATACAGAACTTTGTCTGTTGAATTATTGGAGTTGGTATCGCTCAAGTTGCTTGCCTAAGTTGCTAGTAAATAGTTAAGGACGCTTGTCAATCACTTTGTCAATCAGACCATATTCTCGAGCTTGCTCAGCAGACATGAAATTGTCACGATCAGTATCTTTAGCAATCGTATCAATCGATTGACCAGTGCGGTCAGCTAGGATCTGATTCAAGCGTTCGCGCAAATATAGAATCTCACGCGCCTGAATTTCAATATCAGAAGCTTGTCCACGCGCTCCGCCAAGTGGTTGATGGATCATCACACGAGAGTTAGGCAATGCGTAACGCTTGCCTTTTTCACCGGCACATAATAAAAATGCACCCATACTCGCTGCCATACCCATACACAGGGTGCTCACGTGCGGCTTAATAAATTGCATAGTGTCATAAATCGCTAGACCAGCAGATACAGATCCACCTGGAGAGTTAATGTACAAAGAAATCTCTTTGTCAGGATTTTCACTCTCTAAAAAAAGAAGCTGTGCAATCACTAGATTTGCAGTTTGATCATTTACTTCGCCGACTAAAAAAACAACACGCTCTCGCAATAGGCGCGAATAGATGTCGTAAGCACGCTCACCTCTACCTGAGGTCTCGATCACCATGGGAACCAAACCTAATCCTTGAGGTTCTAAGTATTCAGATTGGATATGGTTCATGTTGTGAGCCCTTTAAGAGTGATGGATGCCAATGAAATCAATTAATTCAGTTTACTGAGTTCTTCAAAGCTTACGGCTTTATCAGTCACTTTTGCAAGTGATGTGAAGTATTTGATGACGTTGTCTTCCAAAACCAAGTTTTCAATATCTTTCAGACGGCTTGGATTGCTATAGAACCAGCGCACTACTTCCTTTGGATCTTCGTAAGTAGCGGCTTGCTCATCAATTTCAGCCTTAATCTGATCTGCTGTAGCGGCTAGATTTTGCTTCTTAACTAGTTCACTCAGAATAAGGCCTAAGCGAACACGTTTAAGGGCTTGCTCTGCAAATAGCTCTGCGGGGATTGGGACATCTTTTGCGTTAGGAATGCCACGTTGCATGAGATCCTGGCGAGCACCCTCGACTAAGCGCTCTTGCTCGGAGGCGACTAAAGATTTAGGTACATCTAACTCGCATAGGGAATTTAATTTATCCATTACTTCATTTTTCAATAAAGAGGTAATGCGACGTTTTACTTCGCGATCCAGATTTTCTTTTACTTCGGCGCGCATCTTGGCTACACCACCTTCGGTAACGCCCAATGACAGAGCAAAGGCATCGTCAACAGCTGGAAGATGAGCCCAGTTCACAGACTTCACAGTAATCGTAAATTCCGCCGTTTTACCAGCAACATCCTTGCCATGGTAATCAGCTGGGAAGCTCAATGAAAATGATTTACTTTCGCCTGCTTTAAGGCCCAAGGTTGCAGCTTCAAATTCTGGGAGCATGCGACCTTCGCCTAATACATATTCAAAGTTTTCTGCTTTTCCACCAGCAAACTCAACACCATCAATTTTGCCAACAAAATCAATGACTACTTGGTCGCCAGCTTGGGCTGAAGTATTAGCACCGCCATCACCGTGGGCACCAGCTTGGCCGCGAGGATGGTAATGCACTTGCTGTTTGCGTAGTACGTCTAAAGCGCGATCGATTTCTGCATCACCAATTTCAGTGGTGTACTTGCTTACTTCTGCGCTGCTAAAGTCACCAATTTTAACTTCTGGCAAGACTTCAAAAAATGCATCAAAAATAACTTTGTCAGCATTGAGCTCGCTCTTTGGTTCAAGACGAGGCTGTCCTGCGAGTGCAATGCCTTCTTTTTGACTTTGTTCATAAAAGAGTTCTGCGGCTTTATCAAATTGAAGTTCAAAATCAACTTGCATACCGTGCTGCTTCTCAATGAGATTCTTAGGAACTTTGCCTGGGCGAAACCCCGCCATTTTCATGGTCTTACCAACTTTTGCTAAGCGGGCTTCACGTGCTTTTGCCAAATCGGCGCGAGCGAATTCCAAAGTCATTTTGCGGTCCAAAGAACCTAAGTTTTCTATTTGCACAGCCATTCTCGTCTCTTAATTGAAGATCAGGGTATGTGAAGTCCAGGCCAAGTAGCAATCTTGTGGTGCGAGGAGGGGGACTCGAACCCCCACACCATTTCTGGCGTCAGGACCTAAACCTGGTGCGTCTACCAATTTCGCCATCCTCGCGAATATCCGCAAACACTGCCAAGCCTAAACTTCACTCTAAAGACCGTAATTCTACAATGCTTGGGGGTTTAGAGGGTCTTATAGGTCGGTTTGGGGACTGGTGAGTCAGTTTTTGGCGAGTTAGGCCTTGTAAAGCAAGGCTACAGCATGAACTGCAATACCCTCGCCTCTACCCAAATGCCCAAGCGATTCATTGGTCTTGGCTTTGAGATTGACATGACTTGGCGTTACGGCCAAATCTGTAGCAATATTACGCACCATTTCTGGCAGGAATTCTGCCAGCTTGGGTTTCTGGCAAATGATCGTGGCATCGACATTGCCAATCTGAAAACCTGCGGCCTGAACCTTTTGCAAGGCAGCCCTCAGCAATATGCGACTATCCATATCCTTAAATTGAGGGTCCGTATCAGGAAATAGCTGACCAATATCATTTAGGCCTGCAGCGCCCAATAAGGCATCAGTTAGCGCATGAAGCAAGGCGTCTGCATCTGAATGGCCTAGCAATCCTTTTTCATGCGGAACATGAACCCCACCAAGAATAAGCTTTCGATCTGCTACCAAGGCATGGACGTCGTAACCCTGTCCAATACGAAACTGTGGCATATGCGTGGAGGCTTGAGTCATAGCGTAAGTATTATTTATGTGTTGACTGTAGTAATAACTGCATTAGATCCCAATCTGCCGGATGAGTCACCTTGAAATTGCGGGTTGCTCCCTCTATCAATAATGGCTGAAAGCCTGCTAATTCCATAGCACTGGCTTCATCAGTAATATCCGCCTCAAGCCGAATGGCATTCACAAGTGCTTCATATAAATCGTGGATAGCAAACATCTGCGGGGTTTGTGCTTGCCACAGGTGTTCCCGCGGTATTGTCTTTTCGGAATGGGGAATATTTCCGGCGATGACCGAATCTAAATCTGCTTGCTTCAGAGTATCAGCTAAAGGTATTGCCAGTAAGCCCCCTGCTTTTTTACCACCAACAGCAGTAATTAACTTTTCAATTAAGTCAGGCGTAATCCCAGGGCGCGCTGCATCATGAACCAAAACCCAATCATTCTGATCTAAACCGGACTCCAACATTGCAGCCAATGTATTGCGAACCGTCTCTTGACGAGTAGGACCACCGGTTGGCAGAAAGTGAACGGGCTTATTTCCATTAATCAGATTTTTTAACAGTGGGTGATCAACAAAGCCTGGACTCACACCAAGCCAGATTGATTCAATATGAGGGCATTGCATAAATGCCTCCATAGCATATGCCAGCATAGGTCTACCAGCAAGCTGCTGGAATTGTTTAGGCACCTCCCCTCCAAGTCGGAGGCCTGAGCCAGCGGTAGGAAGCAGCGCATGACACTTCATCTTGATTTGTTTTGTAGAACCCATACCTGATTCTATAATGAGCCTAGATGTCTGATGCATTAAATCTAGCAACCCCCATACCCGCTCCACGGGCTGGGCAGCGCTTTACCTTTTCAGGCTTAGTGGGTTCGGCAGATGCAGCTCTGATTGCTCAATCCGCCCTTCTCTATCGCGGTCATTTTTCGGTCATGGTGATCTTTTGTGCTCAGGCACAGGAAGCTCAACGCCTATTAGAGGAAATACCCGCATTTGCCCCTCAGCTTAAAACTCGACTTCTTCCTGATTGGGAAATCCTTCCTTATGACCACTTTTCCCCCCATCAAGATTTAGTCTCTGAGCGATTAGCTACTCTTTATGAGTTGCTCAATGGAAGTTGCGATATTGTCTTGGTGCCTGTAACTACCGCACTGCAAAGACTTGGACCCCCTCAATTTTTGTCCGGCCATACTTTTTTCTTTAGGCAAGGCGACAAACTCAATGAGGCCGCTCTCAAATTACAGCTCCAACAAGCTGGCTATGACCCAGTTAGCGCAGTAATGAGACCTGGTGAGTACAGCATTCGAGGTGGATTGATTGATTTGTACCCAATGGGGTCAAATCTTCCCTATCGTCTAGATTTGTTTGGTGATGAGATTGAGCAAATTCGCGCCTTCGATCCTGACACTCAACGAAGCCTCTATCCAGTAAAAGAAGTTCGAATACTTCCTGGCCATGAATTCCCATTTGATGATGTATCGCGTACTGCATTTAGAAATCGCTGGCGCGAAGTATTCGAGGGCGATCCTTCACGTTGCTCTATATATAAGGATGCAAACCTCGGTATACCAAGCGCAGGAATTGAATCTTATTTGCCGATGTTTTTCGAGGAAAAATCAAGTCTCTTTAATTACTTTCCTCGCTCAGGCGACCCAGTCTGGATATGGAGTACTGGGGATATCGAGGAAACAATCCGTGGATTTTGGAAAGACACTCAGTCTCGTTATGAATTTCTAAAGCATGATTTAGATAGGCCCATTCTTTCACCCAAAGAATTATTTTTAGATGTCGATGAATTTTTTTCATCTGCTAAACCGCATGCTCGTATAGCTCTTGAATCGGCTGCATCAGACAAGGCGCACTTTTTCCCCGTACCAGATCTAGCGGTCCATCGACGAGATGCAGATCCGATTGTAAAGCTTCGATCTTTGGCATCAACAGAAGAAGTACGCTTACTCATTTGCGCAGATAGTGCAGGACGTAAGGAATCTATACGTCAACTTCTGGAAGAGAGTAATTCGGTAGCTGGAGTAAATGGAAAGCCTCTCTTTCAATTAAAACCGGAGGTCTTTGATGGCGTTGCTGATTTTATTAAGAGCAAAGCCTTATTTGGTTTAGTTACAGCGCCTCTATTTAATGGTTTTTCTTGGCCAGATCAAAATTTAATCGTAATAACAGAAGCAGAGCTATTTACTACAACGGCTAGACAAAGGCGCAAGGGTAAGGGATCTGAGAGTGCTGATCCTGACATGCTCTTCAAAGATTTGTCTGAGCTTAAGATCGGGGATCCCGTTGTTCATGCAGAGCATGGAATTGGACGTTATCAGGGTCTAGTTCTACTCAATATTGCAGCGGCAAAAGAAGCACCTATCTTTGAGGAATTTCTTCATCTGCAATATGCAGGCCAAGCTACCCTTTACGTTCCCGTACAGCAACTACAAATGGTCACTCGTTATGCAGGATCGGATCCTGATTCGGCTCCATTGCATCAGTTGGGTTCTGGGCAATGGGATAAAGCTAAGCGCAAAGCCGCTCAGCAAATTAGGGATACTGCCGCAGAACTTTTAAGTCTTTATGCTGCTCGAGCTATACGCAAAGGTCACGCATTTGAATTTTCTGCCCATGACTATGCTGCTTTTTCTGAGAGTTTCGGATTTGAAGAAACTCCCGATCAGGCAAATGCAATTGCAGCCGTCATCGGCGATATGACCAGCGGCAGCCCAATGGATCGACTGGTTTGTGGCGATGTTGGTTTTGGTAAGACTGAAGTAGCCTTGCGAGCGAGTTTTGTGGCAGTAATGGGAGGTAAACAAGTTGCCATATTGGCCCCGACCACTCTTCTCGCTGAGCAACATGTGGCGACATGGAAAGATCGCTTTGCAGATTGGCCTGTCCGCATTGTTGAGCTCTCTCGTTTCAAAACTACCAAGGAAATTAATGCTGCACTAGTGGCGATCGCTAAAGGTGAAGCAGACATCATCATTGGCACTCATAAGTTGCTGTCAAAAGAAACGCAGTTTGCCAATCTTGGCTTGGTCATTGTGGATGAGGAGCACCGTTTTGGCGTAAGACAAAAAGATGCTCTCAAAGCCCTGCGTGCAGAGGTAGATATCCTAACCTTAACCGCAACACCCATACCGAGAACTCTAGGCATGGCTATGGAAGGTCTCAGAGAATTTTCCATTATCGCCACCGCCCCGCAGAAACGTTTAGCGATTAAAACTTTTGTTCGTCGCGAAGGTGATAGCGTTATTAGAGAAGCAGTATTACGTGAAATTAAGCGCGGTGGACAAGTTTACTTCTTGCATAACGAAGTAGAAACGATTGAAAACCGTAAACATGCATTACAAGAACTCATTCCTGAAGCCCGAATCAGCGTAGCCCATGGGCAAATGCATGAGCGAGAATTAGAATCAGTCATGCGTGAATTTGTTACACAAAGAACTAATATCTTGCTGTGCACCACTATTATTGAAACCGGTATTGATGTGCCTACTGCCAATACCATCATCATGCACCGAGCGGATAAATTTGGTTTAGCCCAGCTTCACCAACTTAGAGGTCGTGTGGGGCGATCCCACCATCAAGCCTATGCATACCTTTTGGTTCCAGATCCAGAGGCACTCAGTAAACAGGCGCAACTCCGCTTAAATGCCATCCAGGCCATGGAAGAATTAGGCTCTGGCTTTTATCTAGCCATGCATGATCTTGAAATCCGCGGTGCTGGTGAGGTTCTAGGTGATAAACAATCAGGTGAAATTCATGAGATAGGATTTCAGCTGTATACAGAAATGCTCAATCGTGCAGTGAAATCATTACGCAGTGGAAAAGAACCAGACCTCCTTGCTCCATTGCAGGCGACTACTGACGTTAACTTAGGGGTGCCTGCTCTACTTCCAAATGATTATTGCCCTGATGTGCATGAACGGCTGTCTTTATATAAACGTTTTGCTGGAACCAATGATTTTTCGGAATTGATGGGATTACGTGAAGAGCTAGTAGATCGCTTTGGCGATCTTCCTGATCAAGCTAAGTCCTTTTATGAAACCCATCGACTAAGGCTGGAAATGGCTGGATTTGGCATCAAGAAGATTGACGCGTTCCCTGCTTCGATACAAATTCAGTTCATACCCAATCCACCCTTGGATCCGATGAAGATTATTCAACTGATTCAAAGCTCTAAACACATACAGCTTAACGGTCAGGATAAGCTGAAGATATTGCCGCAAAAAGACCGAGAATTTGAAAAGCTAGAGCAACGCCTTGATGCAATCAGACAGGTCTTGCGTCGTCTGAATGAATCCGCGATGCTCAATACGGTTCAAGCAAATTGAATAATCACGATTATGATTAACACTATGTCTAATCAAATTCTCATTGCGATTTGTCGTGAACCCATAGCGCAGAAGCTTAGTTTTGAGCTTAAAGAAGAGGCACTTCAATTTGGTATACCTTTGCATACTGAAGGTGAGCAATCATTTAATGGGGCATACCATTCAGAGCGATGGATTAGTAATCAATTGATAGATGCTCAACAGCGTGAGCGTTTGCGTTTGATAGCTGGTAAATTTAAAACGGATCTCTGTTTTTTGAAACCAGAACTGAAGGCGAATCCTATTCGAGTATTGGCCATGGACATGGACTCGACCTTGATTAACATTGAGTGCATTGACGAAATTGCTGATTTCACAGGAAAAAAATCCGCAGTTGCACAAATTACTGAAGCGACTATGCGCGGGGAAATTAAAGATTTCAAAGAGAGCCTAAGGCGACGGGTTGCACTTTTAGAAGGTGTATCTGCAGACACTTTAGAAGCTGTCTATCAGGAAAGATTGCGTCCAAATCCTGGTGTAGCAGAGTTATTAGCAGGCGCACATGAGCGTGGCATTTATACACTCTTGGTTTCAGGCGGATTTACCTTCTTTACTGAGAAATTGCGCCATCAATTTGATCTAAAACAGACCCAGGCTAATACCCTTGAAATCATTGACAACAAACTGACCGGGAAAGTCTTGGGAGATATTGTCGATGGCTTTGCCAAAGCATCTTATTTAGACGAAGTCTGCAGCAATTTGGGCTGTTCAAAAGTGAATTCCATGACCATGGGGGATGGGGCGAACGACCTCATCATGATGAATGGTTCTGGCATCAGCGTAGCTTATAAAGCTAAACCTGTAGTAAAAGAAAAAGCCGACGCAGCTTTTGACTATGTCGGCTTAGATGCTGCTTTAATACTGATTGCCTAGAAGATTTTCTAAGCAATCAAAGTATTTGGATTTACATGCGCTCGAAAATGGTGGCGATACCTTGACCACCACCAATGCACATGGTTACCAAGGCATACTTACCCTGAACCCTTTGTAGCTCATGAATTGCTTTAGTCGCAATCGCAGCACCAGAACAGCCAATTGGGTGACCCAAAGCAATCGCACCACCGTTAACATTCGTTTTTGCTGGATCTAGACCCAGACCTTTTGTAACCGCCAATGCTTGTGCTGCAAATGCTTCATTGGACTCGATAACATCCATTTGATCTAAATTGAGACCTGCACGCTCGAGAGCAAGCTTGGTTGCTGGGATAGGGCCTTCGCCCATGATGTGGTTTGGAACGCCAGCAACCGCGTAAGAAACCAAACGTGCGATTGGCTTATGCCCCGCCTTTTTCGCCGTTTCTGCGTCTGCCAGAACAAAGAATGCTGCGCCATCATTAATACCTGATGCATTGCCAGCAGTAACGCTTCCACCCTCCTTCTTGAATACAGCCTTCATCTTTCCGAGAGTTTCCATAGTGGTATCCGGCTTGCAATGTTCATCTGTATCAAACACCACTTCACCTTTGCGTGACTTAATCGTAATTGGAACAATTTGAGATTTGAAACGCCCCTCTTTAATCGCATGAGCGGCACGACGATGGGATTCCACCGCAAGTGCATCCTGCTCTTCACGAGTCAATTTCCATTTTTCAACCAAGTTTTCTGCTGTAACGCCCATATGACCAACACCAAATGGATCGGTCAAAACGGCAACCATTAAGTCGAGCATCTTGGTATCGCCCATACGAGCACCGCTACGCATTGCAGGGGAGCCATACATACCGCGTGACATCACTTCAACGCCACCGCCTACGCCATAATCGCAATCACCCAACATGATTTGCTGCGCAGTAGTCACAATTGCTTGCAAACCAGAGCTACAAAGACGATTCAAAGCCATTGCCACCGATTCCATTGGTAGACCCGCTTGAATCGCGGCTACTCGTGCTACATAGGCATAACGACTATCGGTCGGAATCGTGTTTCCAACCGTTACATAGTTAATCAGGGCTGGATCTACACCAGAGCGCGCAACAGCCTCTTTCATGACAATACCGCCAAGCTCAGAAGGCTCAAAACTGCTTAGGGAGCCATTAAAGGCGCCAATTGCGGAACGAACTGCACTTAAAACTACGACATCACGACTCATATCAATCCCCTTAGCTGTGCCTAAGATTTAGGCTTTATTGCACTTAATTAAGACTTTAATCTGTAATTTAATAACATTCTTCAAGTTTCTGCTATTAGGTCATGCCCTTGGGAGCTAATCACCGTTGCCCGAATGATTTCACCAGTCCGGTAGCGTTTTGAAGGCTTGCTAGGCGGTAAAACTCTGACCAAACCATCAATTTCAGGGGCATCGCCAATAGTTCTGCCTATTCCACCAGACTCATCGACTCGATCAATGAGAACCTGGATGCGCTTACCCACCTTTTTAGTCAGTCGCTTAATAGATATTTCTTCCGCTTTAGCCATAAACTTGGCGCGACGCTCTTCTCGAATTAAATCAGGGACGGGATTCTCTAGTTGATTGGCAATTGCCCCATCAACTGGTGAATACGCAAAACAGCCAGCACGATCAATTTGCGCTTCATCAAGGAAGTTCAACAGATATTCAAACTCATCATCGGTTTCACCCGGAAAGCCAGCGATGAAAGTGCTGCGGATTACCAAGTCTGGACAAGCTTCACGCCAAGCCAAAATTCGCTCTAGATTTTTTTCTCCACTTGCTGGACGTTTCATTCGCTTCAGCACATCCGGATGGGCATGCTGTAATGGGATATCTAAATAAGGCAATACGCCGTAGCCATGCTCGGAAAATTCAGCCATTAATGGCAAGATGTCATCTACATGAGGGTATGGGTATACATAATGAAGTCTTACCCAGGCTTGATGCTCACGTGCAATTTGGTTTAATGCATTGACCAAATCAAACATTTTAGTTTTTACTGGCTTTCCATCCCAAAACCCAGTGCGATATTGAATATCAACACCATATGCGCTGGTATCTTGTGAAACCACTAGAAGCTCTTTTACACCCGATTCAAAGAGACGTTTTGCTTCGAGTAGAACTTCGCCGATAGGCCTTGATACGAGGTCACCGCGAAGACTGGGGATGATGCAAAAGGTACAGCGATGATTACAGCCTTCTGAAATTTTGAGATAAGCGTAATGCTTTGGTGTGAGCTTCACACCAGCAGGTGGCACCAGATCAGTAAAGGGGTCATGCGGCTTAGGTAAATGCAGATGAATGGCCTGCATCACTTCATCGGTGGCATGAGGACCAGTAACCGCAAGGACTTTAGGGTGAATGCTCTGAATTAAATCAGAGCCATCTGGATTCTTCCTGGCCCCTAAGCAACCCGTAACAATAACTTTGCCGTTTTCAGCAAGTGCTTCGCCAATGGCTGAAAGACTTTCTTCTACCGCTGAATCAATAAAGCCGCAAGTGTTAACCACTACTAAATCTGCGCCAGAATAATCCTTGGCGGTTTCATAACCTTCGGCACTGAGCTGAGTCAATATCAACTCTGAATCTACTAGGGCCTTGGGGCATCCCAAGGAAACAAACCCGATTTTCCCTGCCACAACTATTCTTTTTCTGTTTTATTAGGCTGTGGTGTAAATGGAAAGCCACCAAACATATTTTGAGAGCCCTGCATTTGCTCCTGCATTTTGATGAACAGGTCTTTGCTTTGCTCCATGTAGCTACCCATTAAATTTTGCATTAATGGATTTTGAATATTCATCATTTGTGACCAAGCCTCAGGAGTGCTACCAGCACCTAGACCTTTAGTTTGATCGCCTAATTTATTATGAATATCCACAAATGACTGCATTGTTTTTTCTAGGTAATTTCCCATCAAACCTTGCATGGAATTTCCATAAAAGCGAATGATTTGAGAGAGCATTTGCGAAGAAAATACTGGCGCGCCCCCGGCCTCTTCCTCAAGAATGATTTGCAACAAAATATTGCGCGTTAAATCTTCTTCTGTTTTTGCATCAACAACCTTGAAGACTTCATTGGCCATTACCAAGCCTTTGATATCAGCCAAAGTCACGTAAGTGCTGGTTTGAGTGTCATACAGACGACGGTTGGGGTACTTCTTAATGAGTCGCTCTTCGCCAACTCGCTTTGCTCTAGTAGCCATGGTTATCCTTACTTAGTACTGCAACGCAACATCGGCATAGTTTATCCCTAGTTTGACCAAAAGGTAAATTAGCCGTGTTGCGCCCACTTCAATATCAGCAAATGCTGCTTAACCGGTATGAATACCGCCATTTAAGGAGAAATCAGCTCCTGTAGCGTAGCCACCGTCCTCTGAAGCAATCCAGCAGCAAATAGAGGCGATTTCTTCAGGTGTACCCAGGCGTTTGACCGGGATGCCTGCCACAATCTTCTCTAATACATCCTCGCGGATGGCCTTGACCATATCAGTGCCGATATATCCAGGCGAAACGGTATTGACAGTAACCCCTTTAGTTGCGACTTCTTGTGCAAGAGCCATCGTAAATCCGTGCAGTCCTGCTTTAGCAGTGGAATAGTTAGCCTGTCCAAACTGGCCTTTTTGGCCGTTTACAGAGGAGATATTGATAATGCGACCCCAATTGTTTTCAGCCATTCCGTCAATCACTTGCTTAGTCACGTTAAATAGTGAGTTCAGGTTGGTGTCAATCACGGCCTTCCAAGCATCAGGAGTCATTTTGCGAAAGACGCTGTCACGAGTAATGCCGGCGTTATTCACCAAGACGTCTACACGACCCACTTCAGCCTTCACTTTTTCAAATGCTGCTACTGTGCTGTCCCAGTCAGAAACGTTGCCTTCCGAGGCGATAAAGTCATATCCCAGAGCCTTCTGTTCACCAATCCAACGGTCTTTTCGTGGTGAATTTGGACCACAACCGGCAATGACCTTAAAGCCATCCTTAGCGAGACGTTGGCAAATTGCGGTACCTATTCCACCCATACCACCAGTTACATATGCGACTTTTTGAGACATTGCTTTCCCCTTTAAAAAACCTTCGTTAATAATTACTTAATAGAAAGATCTGCTTTTTCTTTGACGTAAACGCCAGGCGCAGCTTCCATTTTTTTGTACTTCGCGTTTCCAAACGTTCTGCTAGCAGGCTTTTGTTTGCCTGCAAATTGTTCAAGCCAATTTGTATAGTTTGGCCACCAGCTTCCTGGAATCTGTTTTGCGCCCTCAAGCCATTCATCCGCTGTTGGAGCTATTACATTGTTTTCAAAGTAGTAGCGTTTATTTTTGGCAGGCGGATTAATGACGCCAGCAATATGGCCGGAGGCTCCCAGGACAAAACGATTTTTACCTTTGAGTAAATGCGTTGATTCATAAGCTGATTGCCATGGCACGATATGGTCTTCCTGCGACGCATATAAATAGGCAGGACATTTAATCTTTCCGAGATCAATTTTTTCGCCGCAGATAGTAACTTTATTGGGCTTTACTAGGTCATTTTGTAAATAGGTATGGCGTAAGTACCAGCAATACATTGCGCCTGGTAGATTAGTTGAATCACCGTTCCAATACAGCAAATCAAACGGGGGCGGTGAGTTTCCTTTTAGATAGTTCTCTACTACGTAATTCCAAACGAGGTCATTTGGGCGTAAGAATGAAAAGGTATTACCTAAATCTAACCCAGACATCATGCCGTATTTACCGCCCTTACCGCCAATGGTGTTTTCACGCATCTCCACCATGCCCTCATCAATAAAGACATCCAAGATGCCGGTATTGGTGAAATCAAGCAATGTAGTAAATAGGGTGAGACTAGCAGCAGGATGCTCATCCCGAGCCGCTAAAACGGCTAAAGCAGATGTGGTTAAGGTTCCACCAACGCAGAAGCCAAGAATATTAATTTGATCGGTGTCGCCAATTTCTTTCACAACATCTATCGCTTTGATAACACCCTTACCTACATAGTCATCCCAACTAACTTCTGCCATCGAAGGGTCTGGATTCTTCCAAGACACTAGGAACACAGTATGACCTTGAGCAACCATATGACGAACGACAGAGTTGTCAGGCTGCAAATCCAGAATGTAGTACTTATTAATGCATGGTGGCACCATCAGATAGGGGCGCTCAAATACTTTCTCAGTTAACGGCGTGTATTGAATTAATTCAAATAAGTCATTTCGAAAAACAACATGGCCTTCTGTTGTGGCGATATTTTTTCCAACTTCAAAAGCACTTTCATCTGTTTGGGATACCTTGCCCTTTTTCATGTCCCCCAACAGATTGACAATCCCTTTTTGAATTGATTGCCCTTGGGTGCTAATAATGTTTTCTAATACCTCTGGATTGGTTGCAATGAAATTTGATGGTGATAGTGCATCGATCATTTGCTCTGTAGTAAACAAAATCTTTTGCTTTGACTTTTCATCTGTCTCAACTGCTTTTGCCAGAGCCATCAAATGTTTTGAATTCAGGAGATAAGTTGCTGCAATCACCTTGCTCCAGGACGAATGCCATGCCTTGCCTGCAAAACGCCGATCTTTCACTTCAATTGCTTCAGGATTGGTGGCTATATGAGCCAACTCAGTGAAATATTCTTTTTGAATTTCTGTCAAACGCTCTGGCGGAATTAACGCCATATGGTGCGGTGCCAAAGATGGCGTGGCGCCGTGATTCATGCCTGCAAACATAATATTCTCTTCATTTACGAGTAGCCATTCTCCATCCAGAAGGACTATAGGGTTATACGCAATAACCCTAGCCCTAGGGCAAATTTAGTAGTAACCCGCATGAATTGCGAAGGATTCCTATTGGGTAAACCAAATCAAAGAAGCAAAACGTCCCGTCACACCATCGCGACGATAGGAGTAAAACCGTTTTGACTCCTGAAAAGTGCACATCTGACCACCTTCGATCCGGCTTAGTCCAAGGGCATTCAAACGATTTTTTGCTAAAGAGTAGAGATTGGCTAGATATTTGCCTTTCTTATCAGGAATCTCCTCAAAATCCCCTTTTTTAATGCTGACGCTGGATGCCGCAAAATTTTGATATACATCCTCACCCACTTCATAGGCATTGGGTCCAATTGCGGGCCCCATGTATGCGAGCAAATCTGAGCTCTTAAGTTGTGGACGAGCCAGGAGCATTTCAGAAACGGTATTTTCTAAAATTCCTGCGCACAAACCCCTCCATCCCGCATGCGCTGCACCAATGATCGATCCATCATTCGCCGCAAATAAAACTGGCAAACAATCTGCAGTTAGGATGGCCAAAACTTCATTTGGATTATCTGTAATGGCCGCATCCGCGATGATTGGCACACCATCCAATTTCATCCTATGTGCTGGAGTGCTCACTATGGTGCTGTGAATTTGTTGCAACCAGATTGGGTCGGATGGAATGCGTGATCTTATAAGGCTTCTGTTCTTAGCAACATGCTCTTGAATATCCCCAACATGAGATCCAAGGTTAAAAGAATCATAAGGAGTCTGACTTACTCCCTTTAAACGAGTGCTAATGAGGGCATGTACTTTTGGAGAGATGGCCCAATCGGGTCTAATTAATTCCATTAGCGTCTCTCATTCTGAATCGAAGCTAATAGTGCCTCCTGCTTTGGTAGAGCTTCAGTACTTATCCCAACAATAGGCATGAGCTCCATTAAATCCTGTGGTGGATTTTGAAACCAAGTCTTTAGTTCACGACTTACGGGGTGCTCTAGGGTGAGCGCAAAGGCATGCAATGCCTGTCTTGTAAAGGGTAAGGATTTAGATACCCCAGGTACTTTTTTACGATAAACAGGGTCGCCCAATAATGGCAAACCAAGGGATTCTAGATGGACTCGAATCTGATGAGTACGGCCAGTTTCCAAGCGGCACTCCAGCAAAGCCAAAGAGGCTTGGTTAAATACACCCTTTGCTAATCGACGGAATAAGGTTGCCGCAGGTTTGCCTTGAGTAGTCCCAGCTGCCATCTTCAGGCGATCACGCTGATCACGCCCTACTGTTGCTAATACTTTGCCTTGACTTGGTGCTTCACCCCATACCCATGCCAAATAACGTCGTCCAACCGTTCGTTCTTGTAATTGTTTGACTAAGAGTGTCTGCGCTTGCGAAGTTCTTGCAACTACCATCAGTCCCGAAGTGTCTTTATCAAGACGATGAACAATTCCAGCACGGGGTAAGGTTTTGAGTTCCGGATAACGGAACAGGAGCCCATTAAGCAAGGTGCCAGACCAATTACCGGCTGCCGGATGAACCACCAGACCTGGCGGTTTATTAATCACAATAATTGACGAATCTTCGTAAACGACCTCTAAGGGAATATCTTCGGGGCTAAACGCAAATTGCTCAGGCATTTCTTGAGGAAAGACCTTGATACTTTCGCCACCATGAAGTAAATAACGCGCCTTGGTTACCTTGCCATCGACCATGACGGCCCCTGCCTCAACCCAGGCCTTTAAGCGGTTACGAGAATAATCGGGCAAAAAGCTCGCCAAGACCTTATCCAGGCGTTCGCCTGCCATGTCTTGGGGAATCTCTAGGGCAATGAAATCCTCATCATCGATATAATCAATGAGATTCGAATCAGGAGTTTGCGGCAATGCCACGCTTAAGAAGCCTTTCAGTTATGTCCGACGTAGTTTCAGACGCCAGTTTAAGGCTTGCCGTGGATTCCGTTCCACCAAAATCCCCTCTTTTTGCTGGTTCAATGACATTTACCCTCGTCATCCTCAGCTTGCTTGCCGCAATCCTCCTTGGGGGATGCGCTGGAAGTGAAGGACAGAAGGATGATACTGACGTATGGTCTGAGGCCAAGCTGTATTCCGAGGCAACAGATAAGTTAAATGATGCTGATTTTGCTAAGTGCGGTAAATATTTCGAAAAGCTAGAAGCGCGCTTCCCATTTGGTCCTTACTCACAGCAAGCACAAATTAATGCTGCTTATTGTTATTGGAAAGCACAAGATACAACTCAGGCATTAGTTGCGATTGATCGCTTTATTAAATTACATCAGGGAAATGAAAATTTAGATTACGCCTACTATCTCAAAGGCTTAATTACATTTAATGATGATCTGGGATGGCTCGGTAGATTCACGGGTCAAGATTTGAGTGAGCGCGATCCCAAAGCAGCTAAGGACGCGTTTGAATCATTCAAGGTTGTAGTTGAACGTTTTCCAAATAGCAAATATGCTCCTGATTCATTAGATCGCATGCGCTACATCGTCAACTCTTTGGCTGAATCGGATGTGATTATTGCCCGCTTTTACTATCAGCGCGGAGCCTATCTAGCCTCAGCTAACCGTGCACAATTGGTTATCCGGGATTACGATCGTGCCCCTGCAGTTGAAGAGGCTCTTTACTTGCTCTTCAAATCTTACGAAAAACTTGGCATGGTTGAGCTAAGCAACGATACCGCTCGCGTATTTAAACTCAATTTTCCTGATAGTCCAATGCTAGAGACTGGTATGCGTGCGAAAAAAGAACGCCAGTGGTGGCAAATCTGGAATAAGTAATTATTTAATTGCCACAGGAACACGAGGCGCAACTGCGCATAGTAATTCATAGCCTATAGTGCCGCTCATTTGAGCAACCTCATCTACTGGCACCTGATCGCCCCACAACTCCACCACAGTACCAATTTTAGCTTGTGGTGCTTTACGTAAATCAATGGTCAGCATATCCATCGAAACACGACCAACAATAGGACAAGCTAAGCCTTCACCATTGCTTGCAGCATTGAAGACCCAAACTGGAGTACCGTCTTTTGCGAGTCGTGGATAACCATCAGCATAACCACAAGCAATTACACCCACACGCATTGGTTCAGATGCTTCATAACGACCACCATATCCAATTCGGTCACCAGGGTTTAATTCTTGAATATCAATGATCTCACTATGCAGTTGCATAACTGAACGTAGGTTGGCGTGCGCAATATCAGCGAACTCGCCGGTTGGTGAAGCGCCATAGAGCATGACTCCAGGACGCACCCAGTCGCCGAGGGCATTACGGTGCCACAAAATGGCGGCAGAATTAGCTAGTGATGTTGGTGCTTCGAGACCCTCAATAGCCTGATTAAAGACCTCCATTTGTTTGCCTACGGATGGCTGTTGATCCACTTGGTCAGCATTGGCAAAATGGGTCATATGGTGCAAATGATATCCAGCTGAATGCAATCGGTGATAGGCGGTTCGATAGATCGAAGGCTTGAAACCGAGTCGATTCATGCCAGAATTCATTTTCAAAAAGACATTAAAGGGCTTATGGGCTTTCCCCTCAAATATCTCTAGCCATTGCACTTGTGCTTCGCAATGCACCACCAAATCACAATCAAGTTCCTGGGCTAAGAGAAGCTCATTCTCATGAAATAAGCCCTCTAGAAGTAATATGCGCCCTTGCCAGCCCTGCTGGCGTAACCAGCGTGCGTCTTCTATATCCAGAAGCGCAAAGCCATCAGTAGAAGCCAATCCCGCAATGGCAGCATTGAAGGAGTGCCCATAGGCACGAGCCTTTATAACCGACCAAATCTTAGATTCTGGCGCTAGAGCCCGAACTCGGTTTAAATTATGCTGAAAGGCTTCCGTATGAATAGTTGCCAATATTGGTCTATTTATCAGGCCATTTGCTGGACTACTCATATTCACGCCTCCTTTCATGCTTTAATAACAGTAATGACTAGATTGTACGAATGAACCGTAGTTTTTACATCATTATGGCGGCGCAATTTTTTTCGTCGCTTGCTGATAACGCCCTCTTAATTGCGGCTATTGCCCTCTTGGTCCAGCTCAATGCTCCGGCCTGGATGACCCCATTGCTCAAATTGTTCTTTGTGTTGTCCTATGTAGTGCTTGCTGCGTTCGTTGGCGCTTTTGCCGACTCTCGGCCAAAGGGCAATGTGATGTTCATTACTAATACGATTAAGTTTGTTGGTTGCATAGCTATGCTTTTTGGTAGCCACCCACTGATGTCATACGCCATCGTTGGTCTTGGAGCTGCAGCTTATTCACCAGCTAAGTATGGAATTTTGACCGAACTGCTTCCACCAGAAAAATTGGTTGCCGCAAATGGCTGGATTGAAGGCCTAACAGTCAGCTCGATTATTTTAGGTACTGTTTTAGGCGGCGTATTAATTAGCACTACCGTTTCGCAAAGTCTTTTGGCTCTTGATATGCCTACCCTAGAAACCGGTATTGATACCCCAGCAGAATCAGCCATTCTCATCATCATGATGATTTATGTAGTGGCTGCATTGATTAATCTGAAAATTCCAGATACAGGTGCCCGCTACGTATCTCAAAAAACGAATCCAATTGAATTGATTAAGGATTTTTCAGTTTGTTTCAAAACACTTTGGAATGATCGCTTAGGTCAAATTTCTTTAGCCGTAACGACCTTGTTTTGGGGTGCTGGCGCAACCTTACAATTTATTGTCATTAAGTGGGCGCAAGTTGCGCTTCATATGAATCTCTCTCAAGGCGCTATTCTTCAGGCTATCTCAGCAGTCGGTGTTGCAGGTGGAGCAGTATGGGCTGCTTGGCGCATACCTCTACGTAGTTCTTTAAATGTTCTGCCCTATGGAGTTGCGATGGGCTTGGTAGTGTGTGTCTTAGCTATCTATAACAGCGATATGTTGCCCAATACCACTTTGATGACAATCGGAAAACTGGAATTGTCATTGAACTTACTGCCTGCCTATATCTTGCTTATATTGGTTGGATGGCTGGCTGGTTATTTTGTGGTTCCAATGAATGCACTATTGCAGCATCGTGGCCACGTTCTGATGTCGGCTGGTCATTCCATCGCCGTACAAAACTTTAATGAAAATATTTCAGTATTAACAATGTTGCTGGTCTATTCATTGTTAATTTGGCTTGATGTTCCCATCCAATTTGTCATTATTGGATTTGGCTTAGCAGTCAGCGCCATCATGTGGCTGGTCATTAAACGTCATGCTAGAAATCAAGCCGAATATGACTCAATGCATCTGATTGGCGAACATAAGCACTAATTAGCGCCCTGC
>CANCIL010000029.1 GCA_947378095.1 Betaproteobacteria bacterium | reverse complement strand
AAAGGCTTAGAAGTAATAGAAGCTTTTTGGTTGTTTGGCTTGCCTCTAGAAAAGATTAAGGTACTCATTCATCCACAAAGTGTCGTGCATTCAATGGTGCGTTATATCGATGGTTCAGTTATAGCTCAGCTTGGTCAGCCTGATATGCGAACCCCAATTGCGTATGGACTTGCTTGGCCTGAGCGGATTAGTGCAGGGGTGGCAGCGCTCAATTTGGCTCAACTAGCGGCATTGAGTTTTAGTGAGCCAGACCTAGAACGCTTTCCTTGTTTAGCACTGGCGTTTGCTGCCGCAAAGACGGGTGGTGTTGCGCCGACGATTCTGAATGCAGCCAATGAAATCGCCGTTGCTGCTTTCTTAGATGAAGGAATGCCTTATTTGCATATTCCTCAAGTGGTTGAAAAAACCTTGAATGCCATTCAGGGAGGATCCGTCGATTCTCTTGAAGTGATCTTAGATGTAGACGCGCAAGCCAGAAGAGTAGCGCGTGAACTGATTGAGGCAATATAGTAATTGCAAGCCCTTATTACTCTAATTGCATTCTTGGTGACCTTAGGAGTGCTTGTCAGCTTTCATGAGTTTGGCCATTTTTTAGCTGCTCGCATGTGCGGGGTGCGCGTTCTACGATTTGCTGTCGGTTTTGGTAAACCTCTTTTTACTTATCGTGCAAAGAATCAAACAGAGTGGGTATTGGCAGCAATTCCTTTGGGAGGCTATGTCAAACTATTGGATGGTCGTGATCGCGAACAGATTATTACTGTACAAGATCAATCGCTCGCATTCGATGGAAAAAAATTGTGGCAGCGATCATTCATTGTTGCGGCTGGCCCATTAGCTAATTTTTTGCTATCAATTATTTTATTTGCTGTTATTTATATCTCTGGGGTTCCTCAATTACCAGCGGTATTAGATACGCCTCCTGAGAGTTCTTTAGCTGCGAAGTTAGGTTTGGTTCAGGGTGATAGGGTAGTGGGTTGGCAGAATTTATCCAACGACCAAGGGCTCATCAAAGATGATGAGTTTGAACCAGTCCCTAGTTGGAATGCGCTTCGCTGGGAATTACTAAATTCAGTAACTGCGCAAGAGGGTTTTGCCCTAGAGTTAAAAAGTGCCTCTGGTGGTCGCATGACTAAGACTTTTACAGCCAACGATTTGCCGTCAGTCACCCCTGAGTCTGACCCTATGCAGGCCTTAGGAATTAGGCCCGTTATTAGCCCGCCCTCTGCCTGGAAAGAGCTTCAATTAGGACCTCTAGATGCCCTGGCTTATGCAAGTCATCGAGTCTGGTTAATTACCAAGGTTTCTGTGAGGCTAATGGCTGGAATTTTGACTGGAAAGACCTCGATCAAGCAGCTTGGAGGGCCTCTGAGTATTGCGGATATGGCCGGGAAGTCTGCTCAGGTTGGCTGGCAACCTTTTTTTGCCTTTTTGGCGCTGATGAGTATCAGTATTGGGCTCTTGAATTTGCTCCCGTTTCCCATGCTTGATGGGGGTCAGCTCCTGTATGATTCATGGGAGTTGGTTGCTGGTAAGCGAATTTCGACTTCCATGCAAGAGCGGTTCCAAAGATTGGGCTTTCTTTTGCTGATTTCTCTTTCGCTCCTAGCCTTGTTTAATGATTTGCAACGCTATTTTTCACCTTGAATTTTCTGACCTTGTCCCTTTCTGTTGTTGCCCGATTTTTAGCTCCACTTTTGCTGGTCTTAGCTGCCGGTATGAGCTTGAATGTCCAGGCAGCAGATTCGTTTGTCATTAAAGATATTCGTATCGAAGGATTGCAGCGCGTAGAGCCGGGTACTGTATTTAGCTATTTACCAGTTCAGGTAGGCGATACCTTTACCGACGAGAAGGGTGCTGAAGCGATTAAGTCTTTGTATAGCACTGGATTTTTTAGGGACGTACAGATTCAGGCGCAAGGCAGCGTGCTGATCGTGATTGTGGAAGAGCGACCTACTATCTCTCGAATTGAATTTACGGGGATGAAAGAGTTTGATCAAGAGGTTGTTCGAAAATCCCTTAAAGCGGTTGGCGTTGCAGAAGCCCGCTTTTATGACAAAGCCTTGATCGACAAAGCGGAACAAGAATTAAAGCGCCAATATATTGGTAAGGGTATGTATGCCGCTGAGGTTGTTGCTACCGTTACCCCGGTTGAACGAAATCAAGTGGCGATTTATTTCAATGTCGATGAAGGTCCAGTCGCAAAGATTCAGGAAATCAACTTCATCGGTAATAGCGTCTTTAGTGAAAGCACACTTAGAAGCGAGATGCAATTAAAGACAGGTGGTTGGTTATCTTGGTATAGCAAAGACGATCTGTATTCAAAACAAAAACTAACTGCTGACTTAGAGAATATTCGCTCTTTTTACTTGAACCGTGGTTATTTGGAGTTTGTGATCGAGTCTACTCAGGTCTCTATTACTCCAGATAAAAGAGGGATTTACTTAACGATCAGTATTCGTGAGGGTAACCAATTCACTGTAAAGAATGTGCGTCTCGCCGGTGACTTATTAGGCAAAGAAAATGAGTTGATGCAGCTCATTACTTTAAAACCTGGCGATATCTTCTCTTCCGCTAAGTTAACCGAGAGCACTAAGGCTATTGCCGAGATTCTTGGATCTTATGGTTACGCCTTTGCCACCATCAACCCGCAGCCTGATATACGGCGTGAGTTGAGTGAAGTGGATTTAACTTTAGTGGTGGATCCTGGACGTCGTATTTATGTTCGACAGGTGAATGTCACTGGAAATTCAAAAACACGCGATATGGTCATTCGTCGAGAAGTGCGTCAATTTGAAAGTTCGTGGTTTGACGGCGATAAGATCGATTTATCCAAGAAGCGTTTAGGTCGCTTGGGCTACTTTACCGAAACGGACATTACGACTGAAGATGTCCCAGGCTCTCCTGATCAGGTAGATGTGAACGTCAAGGTCTCTGAGAAGCCAACAGGCTCAGTTACCGTTGGTGCTGGTTTCTCCTCAACAGAAAAATTGATTCTTTCTGCTGGTATCAACCAAGATAATGCCTTTGGAACTGGTACGGCGATTGGTTTGAATGCCTCTATGGGTAAGATTAACCAAAATCTTGCCCTTTCCCAGTACGATCCTTACTTCACGGAAGAGGGCATCAGTCGTTATACCGATTTGTACTATCGTTCCTCCAAGCCTTTGTATTACACCGGCGATCCTAGTTATCAGATTAAGTCCCTTGGCTCCAATATTAAATTTGGCGTTCCCTATAGCGAAGTCGATCGTGTGTTCTTTGGAACGGGATTAGAGTTCTATCGAATTTCCACATCCTCCAGCACGCCACAGCCCTATTTAACGTATGCTGAAAGTTATGGCATTGCGCCTCCAGGTTATCCAGCAACATTAACCACTTACAACATTCCGGTTACTGTGGGGTGGTCACGTGATGGTCGTGATAGCTCTTTGATTCCATCTGCAGGCTCTTTGCAGCAGCTATCAGGCGAAGTGGGAACTCCTGCGGGTAATATGACTTTCTACCGTTTGTATGGTCAGTATCAGAAGTATCACTCCTTCTCAAAAGGCAATATTTTGTCCTTTAACGGAGAGGTTGGTTACAGCCAGGCCTACGGCAATAATCCGTTCCCAATCACCAAAAACTACTATGTCGGCGGTATCGGGTCAGTTCGTGGATATGCCCCTGGATCCTTGGGGCCTACCTTCTACAACACCAATACTGGCACCAATCAGCCTACCGGCGGACAGTCTAAAATTGTGTCCAACTTGGAATACACAGTACCGATTCCAGGCTCCGGAGCGGATAAAACGCTTAGAGTATTTGGCTTCGTGGACGGCGGTAACGTATATGGCCAGAACATTAACCTCGTTTTACGCTATTCTTATGGCTTAGGTTTATCATGGATATCACCGTTGGGACCGCTAAAATTCAGCTACGGTATCCCAATCAAGTCATTGCCAACGGATAACGTGCAGCGTTTGCAGTTCCAGGTAGGTACAGCGTTTTAATTGTTTAAGGAAAGTTTTATGAAGCTTCATCATTCTTCAAAGTGGATTCAAGCCAGCTTGCTTGCTGTGATTGCGCTATTTTCGGCATCATCTGCCTATGCTCAGGATGCTGGAAGCCGCGTAGCAGTTGTGAACTCAGAAAAAGTCTTCAATGAGTCCAATCTAGCTAAAGCGATGCAGACTCGCTTGCAAAATGAATTTACTAAGCGTCAGAATGATTTGCGTGACAGCGCTCAAAAAATTAAGACGGCTGCTGAAAAGCTTGACCGTGATGCTGCTGTGATGAACGAAGCTGAGCGTATTCGTCGCCAACGTGAGTTGGCCGATCAAGATCGTGAATTGCAACGTAAGCAACGTGAATTTACTGAAGATTTAAATCAGCGCACCTTTGAAGAGCGTGCAAAGATTGCTGAAAAGGCAAACTCGGTTCTCAAGCAAATTGCTGAACAAAGAAAGCTTGACGTCATTGTTCAAGAAGCGGCCTATGTTAGCCCGAAGGCTGATATCACTGATGATGTGATCAAGGCTTTGAATAGTCTCAAGTAAGTTTTATGCCTACCGCCATCGAGCTGGCCAAACAGTTTCAAGCAAGCTTGGTGGGGGAGGCCTCCCTCGCATTTAATAGCCTCGCTCCTTTAGAGCGAGCGCAGTCAGATCAAATCTCGTTTTTATCTAATCCATTGTATCGTCAGCAAGCAAGTGACAGTACGGCAGGTGCTTTAATTGTTAGTCAGTCTGACCTCGATTTTTTACAAGCAAACCCTGGCGCGCATTCTGCCAATCGGGTGTATTTTGTTTCTAAAAATCCCTACGCTACCTTTGCCAGAATGGCGCAGCACTTTGCTAAATCGAGTGCTCCACTGTATCCAGCAGGCATCCATCCAAGCGCTGCAATAGACCCAAGCGCAGTTATTCCTACTTCATGTCACATTGGCCCGTTTGTACAAATTGGTGCTGGAGTCAAGTTAGGAGAGCGCGTCGCTATATTGGGTAATAGCAGCATTGCTAGAGATAGTTCGATTGCAGATGATTCACTTATTTATCCCTCAGTGTCGATTTATCATGCGAGCCAAATTGGAGAGCGTTGCATTATTCATAGTGGCGCCGTGATTGGTGCTGATGGCTTTGGGTTTGCTCCAGACTTTTCTGCCACGGGTGGTGAGTGGGTCAAAATTCCACAGACCGGGCGCGTCATCATTGGTAACGATGTTGAAATTGGTGCTTCAACTACCATTGACCGTGGTGCGATGAGCGATACCATGATTGGCGCGGGCAGCAAAATTGATAATCAAGTGCAGATTGCACACAATGTCGTGATTGGTAATTGCTGTGTTATTGCCGGATGTGCTGCCATTTCTGGTAGTACCAAGATCGGCCATTTTTGTATTATTGGCGGTGCAGCTAACTTTGCCGGTCACTTGACTATTGCTGATCGCACTACAGTATCTGGCAATACTTCCATTATTCGCTCTATCACTGAGCCTGGGCAGCACTTTACTGGCGTCTATCCCTCAATGCTCCATAGTGCTTGGGAGAAAAATGCCGCTATCTTGCGCGGGCTAGATAAAATACGTCAACGCTTGCGTTTATTGGATAAAAACCAAAACAGGGAGTCTTAGGACTTCGCTAACCCAATTAATTTATTAAGTAGGTAATTTATGAGCAAAGCTATTGCAATCGATATTCATCAGATTCTAAAGTTGTTGCCACATCGCTATCCTTTCTTGCTGGTCGATCGCGTTCTAGAAATTACTCCAAGAGAGAGTATTACCGCATTGAAGAACGTCACGATGAATGAACCTTTTTTTCAAGGACACTTTCCTGATTTTCCAGTAATGCCCGGTGTATTGATCATTGAAGCGCTTGCTCAAACGGCCGCATTATTGACGTTCTCAGAAGAGCGTCAAGAAAATGCGGTGTATTACTTTGCGGGTATCGATGGTGCACGGTTTAAAAAACCAGTCTTACCGGGTGATCAATTGATTATGACTGCCAAGTTAGAGCGTGAGCGCGCAGGTATTTATAAATTTCAGGTGCAAGCCACAGTTGATGGTGAATTGGCTGCAGAAGCTAATATTACTTGTGCGGTTCGTACGAAAGGCGCGTAATGACTGGGATTCATACATCTGCTGTTATTGATAGCAAAGCCGAATTAGCTAGCGATGTAGAAGTTGGACCTTATTCGGTCATTGGTCCCAATGTCAAAATTGGATCCGGAACCAAGATTGGGTCTCATACCATCATTGAGGGCTACACCACTATTGGCAAAGACAATCACTTTGCCCATTTTGCTGCTATTGGTGGCCCTCCACAGGATATGAAATATCGTGGTGAGCCAACGCAGTTAATTATTGGCGATCGCAATACCATTCGCGAGTTCACTACTATCCATACGGGTACTTCACAGGATGAGGGTATTACCCGCATTGGTGATGACAACTGGATCATGGCATATGTTCATATTGCCCACGATTGCCAAATTGGCAATCACACGATTTTTTCCAGTAATGCGCAAATTGCAGGTCACGTTCATGTCAATGATTGGGCCATCATGGGCGGTATGTCTGGTGTACATCAGTTTGTTCGTATTGGACAGCATGCCATGCTTGGTGGTGCTTCCGCTTTAGTCCAAGATATTCCACCTTTTGTTATTGCCGCTGGCGATAAGGCTTCACCACATGGCATTAATGTCGAAGGTTTGAAGCGTCGCGGCTTTTCTAGTGAAACGATCTCAGCTTTGCGTCAAGCATATAAAGTGCTCTACAAAGATGGCCTCAGTTTTGAAGAGGCTAAAGTAGAAATTCAGAAAATGGTAGTCGCTAGTGCAGCTGACGCTGCTACCGCAGAGAAGTTAGCAGAATTTCATGATTTCATTGCCGCCTCAACGCGCGGCATCATTCGGTAACGATAGGACCACTTTGCCAAAGTTAGCTTGTGTAGCTGGCGAACCATCTGGTGATTTACTTGCTGCTCCAGTATTGAGTGCACTAAATCAAATACCGGATATGGCAGGCCTAGAGATATACGGCATTGGTGGTCCGCGTATGCAGGCTGAAGGCATGCGTTCTGATTGGCCAATGGAAACTCTCAGCGTTCGTGGTTACGTAGAGGCCATTAAGCAATTGCCTGCGATTTTGAAGTTACGCAAAGAACTCATTGCCCACATGTTAGGCGAAGGTCGTCCAGATGTTTATTTAGGAATAGATGCTCCAGATTTTAATTTGGGCGTGGAGTTGCAACTGCGGAAGGCTGGTATCCCGACTTTGCACTTGGTTTCCCCCTCTATCTGGGCTTGGAGAGCGGGGCGCATCAAAAAGATTGCGCAAGCAGTTGAGCGTATGCTTTGTATCTTTCCATTTGAAACTGAGATTTATGATCGGGCAGGTGTAGCTTCTACTTATGTAGGGCATCCCTTGGCTAGTGAAATTCCACTAGAGCCCAATCCAAGCAAAGCGCGCGAGCAATTATCTACACTGCTTCACCTTCCTGATACTGCTTTAGAAGGAATTGTCATCGCAGTCTTACCTGGCAGTCGCGGTTCAGAAATTGAGCTCATTGCCCCTATTTTCTTTGAGACGTTGCAGTTACTTGCAAAGCAGATGCAGGGTCAAAAATTGCATTTCTTGATTCCGGTGGCTACTCCGCGTTTACGTGAGCCGCTTGAGCAGCTTTTGCGGCAAGCGAAAAATATAAACCCCGATATTCAAATTTATTTGCTTGATGGTATGGCAGATGAAGTATTAGAAGCATCTGATGTCGTCCTTATTGCCAGTGGTACGGCAACCTTGCAAGCTGCCTTATGGAAGAAGCCAATGGTCATCTCTTATAAGGTGCCATGGTTAACTGCACAGATTATGAAACGCCAAGGTTATTTGCCTTATGTTGGCTTGCCTAATATCTTGTGCGGTGAGTTTGTGGTTCCCGAATTACTGCAAGACGAAGCCACTCCGGAAAAATTAGCCGCAGCCATTATGGAATGGCTTGAGCAGCCTACGAAAGCCGCTCAATTAAAAACACGCTTTGCACAGATGCATGAGACTTTACGACGTCCAACTGGATTGCTAGTTGCTCAAGCTATTGCGCAGACAATTGCTAGCACGCCTCAACATCGAGTAGCTCGATGAGTGTGATCTGGGTCTGTGGCGTTGATGAGGCCGGTCGTGGCCCTTTAGTTGGAGCTGTAGTAGCTGGCGCCGTGGTACTTGATCCTACTCATCCTATAGAAGGTCTGAAGGATTCTAAGAAACTCACCCCGGCACGTCGTGAATATTTGTATGAGCAAATCATGCAAAAGGCCAAGGCCTGGGGAATAGGTGAGGCCTCTCCTTTGGAAATTGATCAGATTAATATCTTGCAAGCAACCATGCTTGCTATGCGCCGCGCCATTGAAGACCTATCAACTCGCTTAGGTAAGTGGCCTGATAAGGCGCTGATCGATGGTAATCGCTGCCCAGAATTACCCATTAGTGCTGAAGCGATCGTGAAGGGTGATGCAAAGGAGCCAGCTATTTCAGCGGCATCTATTTTGGCTAAGGTGACGCGTGATCGACAGATGCAAATTTTGCATGAACGTCATCCCCAGTATGGCTTTGCTCAACATATGGGCTATCCAACTGAGGCGCACTTTGCTGCACTAAAGCAATATGGGGCCTGCGAAGAACATAGGAGAAGCTTTTCTCCTGTGAGAAAAATGCTAGAGAGTTAACTATGCAATTTGATCAAATCACCTCTAAAGAAAATCCGCTCTTTAAAGAAATTCGTCTTTTGCAAGCAACTGGCTCAAAGGGGCAAAAAGCACGCCTCGCTCGAGGGCAAGCATTGCTTGAGGGAATTCATCTGGTACAAACCTGGGTGGGCGATCCTGCATTAAAGATCTTATTTACTTCAGAGCTCGGTCTGAAGAATATTGAAATCTCCCAAGCTATTTATGAGCATCTCGAGATTTGTCCTGGTGCCAAGGTATTTCAGTTAGATAGTGCTTTATGGGATTTGTTAAGCGATCTTGTTAATGCTCCTCATCTTGCCGGCTTACTGGATTTGCCAAAATCTTGCTTAACCCCACCACAGTCAATGGCTACTCTAGCTGGAGATGTGTTGATCCTAGATCGCATTCAGGATGCAGGCAATGTCGGATCAATATTACGCACGGCAGCTGCAGCTGGCTTTAATCAGGTGATTGCTCTGACGGGATGTGCTCATTTATGGTCAAACAAAGTTCTGCGTGCTGGCATGGGCGCACATCAATTACTTGATCTCTATGAGGGCTGGTCTAATCAACAAGTATTGAGCGCTGTTACTGCGCCCTTATTAGCGGCTATGGCCGATGCCCCAAGTGATCTGTATGACATGCGGTCGGAGTTATTGCATCCTGTAGCTTGGGTGATGGGCAGTGAAGGACAGGGCGTATCAGAAGATTTAATGGCGCAGGCTAAAGGCGTGTCGATCCCAATTGATCCTCGTGTAGAGTCCTTGAATGTTTCTACTGCAGCGGCCATTTGCATGTTTGAGACGATGCGGGTCAGGCGCAGTTGAACCTAAACGACTTAGCCTAAGATAGTCTTATCGGACTTAATCGCTTGCAACACGGTTGTGGCGATCTCCTCAATCGATTTACTAGTTGTGACAACCCAGGGAATCGATTCCTTTTTCATCATTGCTGTAGCTTCATTAATTTCATAGCGACAGTTTTCTAGCTTTGCATAATTGCTTCCAGGGCGGCGCTCATTGCGGATCTCTGAAAGGCGTTCAGCATCAATCATCAGGCCGAAAATCTTATTTCTGAATGGTGCTAAATCAGAGGGCAGTCTTCCACGTTCAAAATCTTCTGGTATCAGGGGGTAGTTAGCGGCCTTGAGACCATATTGCATTGCCAAATAAAGACTGGTTGGCGTTTTGCCAACCCGGGAGATGCCTACCAAAATGACGTCTGCATCAGCTAGGTTCTGGTTAGACTGGCCATCATCATGGGCGAGAGAGTAGTTGATGGCCTCAATGCGGTTTTTATAGGCCTCGGTATCCGCATTGTGGTGAAGGCGGTTCATGGCATGGGTCGATTTAATGCCTAATGCCTCTTCTAGAGGGGCCACAAAGGTCTGAAACATATCCAAAATCAGGCCATTGGCTTTGGCAACAATCGAATTGAGTTCGGAATTCACCAAAGTGGTGAAAACAATCGGTGGGACCCCATATTTGCTGGCTGCTTGATTGATGCTGCTAACAGCATCGTGCGCCTTATCTACGCTATCCACGAATGGCACCCGAATGTGCTTAAAACTGGCCTCAAATTGGGCCAAAATGGACTGGCTGAAGTTCTCTGCGGTAATGCCAGTACCGTCAGAAACTATAAAAACAATGCGGGTTTGGGTGGACATGGGATTGGTCTATCAGTCTAGGTCAGCACTACAATGGATATTAATTGAAGTATGCCGTATTTTATGCGGCGGCTTGCTCAGTTTCCTTATCTTTAGAGAGTATTTTATGTCCAACCAACAGCAACAAAATAGCAGTATGGCAGATGCCTATGTTTTGCCTTTTGAGCAACTCCGCATGACTGATGTTGAGTCAGTGGGTGGTAAGAATGCATCCCTAGGCGAAATGATTTCTCAATTGGCTTCAACTGGTGTGCGAGTGCCGACTGGTTTTGCAACCACTTCATTGGCCTTTAGGGATTTCTTAAAACATAACAATTTGACTGAGCGTATTCAAAAGCGTTTAGAAAATCTCAACATTGATGATGTGCGCGCATTGGCTGAAGCCGGTGCAGAAATCCGTAATTGGATTGAGACTGCTCCTTTTCAACCAAAGCTAGACGAAGAGATTCGTAAGGCATTTGCGGTATTGGATGATTCTGGCAAAGGTTCTTTTGCTGTCCGTTCATCCGCTACGGCTGAAGACTTACCAGATGCCTCTTTTGCAGGACAACAGGAAACCTTCTTAAACGTTGAGGGTATTGATGATGTTCTCAAGAAGATCCGCGAAGTATTTGCGTCCCTTTACAACGATCGTGCCATCTCCTATCGCGTTCACAAGGGTTTTGCTCACGCTGAGGTAGCCTTGTCCGCTGGTATCCAGCGGATGGTGCGTTCCGATTTAGGGGCAGCTGGCGTGATGTTTACTTTGGACACAGAGTCTGGTTTTGAAGACGTCGTGTTCATTACCTCAAGTTATGGCTTAGGCGAGACAGTGGTGCAGGGTGCTGTAAATCCTGACGAGTTTTATGTTTTTAAAACGACCCTGGCCCAAGATAAGAAAGCCATCATTCGTCGCTCTTTGGGTTCTAAGTTAATTCAGATGCAGTTTGCACCTAAAGGCTCTGCAGAAAAAGTGCAGACCGTTGATGTCAGTCCAGAAAAGCGCAATCGTTTTTCATTGGAAGATGCAGACATTACCGAATTGGCTAAGTACGCCGTCATCATTGAAAAGCACTACGGTCGTCCAATGGACATCGAGTGGGGTAAAGATGGTCAAGATGGCCGTATCTATATTCTCCAAGCCCGTCCTGAGACTGTGAAGAGTCAAGCTGCTGGCCAAGTGGAGATGCGCTACAAACTCAAAGGTAGCTCTAAGGTCCTGGCTAAAGGGCGTGCGATTGGTCAAAAGATCGGCGCTGGTCCTGTTCGTATCATTCGCGATCCGAGCGAGATGGATCGTGTTCAGCCAGGTGATGTACTGGTAGCCGATATGACAGACCCAAACTGGGAGCCAGTGATGAAGCGTGCTTCTGCGATTGTGACTAATCGCGGCGGCCGTACTTGTCACGCAGCGATTATTGCTCGTGAGTTAGGTGTTCCTGCAGTTGTAGGTTGTGGTGATGCGACTGAGCATTTGCAAGATGGCATGGTAGTCACTGTCTCATGTGCTGAGGGTGATGAGGGTCATATCTACGATGGCTTGATTGAAACTGAAGTGACTGAAGTCTCTCGCGGTGTCTTGCCAGAGATTCCAGTCAAGATCACGATGAATATTGGTAATCCTCAATTGGCATTTGATTTCTGTCAGATTCCAAACGCAGGTGTTGGCTTGGCGCGTCTTGAGTTCATCATCAATAACTATATCGGCGTACATCCTCGTGCCGTGCTTGAGTATCCGAATATTGATCCAGATTTGAAGCGTGCAGTAGAGAGCGTGGCCCGTGGTTATGCAAGCCCACGTCAGTTCTATGAGGACAAATTGGTTGAAGGTGTAGCTACGATTGCTGCAGCTTTCTATCCAAAGCCAGTTATTGTTCGCTTATCAGACTTTAAATCGAACGAATATAAGAAGTTGATTGGCGGTTCACGTTACGAGCCTGATGAAGAAAATCCAATGTTAGGTTTCCGTGGAGCATCGCGTTACGTATCTGAAGACTTTGGCGAAGCCTTTGCTCTCGAGTGTGCGGCGATGAAGCGCGTTCGTGAAGATATGGGGCTAGATAACGTGGAAATTATGGTGCCGTTTGTTCGTACCATTAATCAAGCCAAGCGCGTGATCGATATGATGGAGAAGTTTGGCCTCAAGCGTGGTGTGAATGGTTTGCGTCTCATTATGATGTGTGAGATTCCTTCGAACGCTATCCTCGCCGATCAATTCCTCGAATACTTTGATGGCTTCTCGATTGGCTCTAACGATATGACTCAGTTAACCCTTGGTCTAGATCGCGACTCTGGTATGGAGTTGTTGGCGATTGACTTTGATGAGCGTGATCCAGCAGTGGAGTTCATGATCGCTCGTTCGATCGATGCCTGCCGTAAGCAAAATAAGTATGTGGGTATTTGCGGCCAAGGCCCCTCAGATCATCCAGACTTTGCGCGTTGGCTGGTGGAGAAGGGCATTACTTCAATCTCCTTAAATCCAGATAGCGTAGTTGCTACTTGGGAGATGTTGGGTAAGAAGTAAGCAAGACTGCAATGCTACAAAAAGCCTAGATTTTTTCTAGGCTTTTTTCTTTGCTAAAGGCTTCTTGACTGGCTTGATGCTTTTAGTCGCAGGCTGCGCTTTCTTTTTCTTGGGAGGCTGATGATGAACAGGTACGGGATTCATTCGTTTAGCAGGCGCAGAGATCGCGCTGGATTTATTGACACCGCTCCAGCTAGGCTCTGCGATCGAGTTAAAGGCGGAGCGTAACTTCTCTCCCCATAACTGATGAATCATTTGGAAGTAGGGGTTAGATTCATCCAAGGTAACTAATTTGCTTGGCTTTAAGGTGTTCTTTTCATAAACCAATAGATCTAATGGCAGTCCAACGGAGATATTACTGTTCAGGGTGGAGTCCATTGAGATCAAAGCACATTTTGTAGCCAGGTTCAGCGGGGTAGAGAAGTTCACTACCCGGTCTAATATTGGCTTGCCATACTTCGATTCTCCAATTTGAAAATAGCAAGTTTCTGGAGTAGCCTCAATAAAGTTGCCAGCAGAATAGATATTAAATAGACGAGGTCTCTCGCCTTTGATCTGACCACCAAAAATCAAATTGCAATTGAAATCAATACCTGCCTTTTCAAGGGCAATCTGATCCCGTTCATAGACTTGCTTTACAGCATCACCCACGACAACAGCGGCATCATGCGTGTTCTTTACCGTCCAGAGGCTCTCACCATTTAATAATTGGCCTTGGAGTAGGATTTCTTTCACTGCTTGAGTAACGGCTAGATTCCCAGCGCTCATGAGGGTAAAAAAACGATCCTTATTCTGGAATAAGGTCATCTTTCTGAAGGTGCCAATCTGATCAACACCAGCATTGGTGCGTGTATCCGAGAGAAATACTAGACCATCTTTTAAGCAAAGCCCAACACAATACGTCATACCAATACCCTTTATTTATTTCTTGGAATTATCTCTTAAATAGCCAGAATAACCCTAGGGCAACTTCGAAATGGAGATGCTAGCGCTAAGCTCTTCACCCCCACCCCCAGAACGCACCCCTTTGACAGGTGCTGCGGAGTAATAATCCCTTCCAATCGCCAGACGAATATGGCGTGAATCAATCAGGCAAGCATGCGTAATGTCTACGCTAGTCCAAATGCCCTTATCAATATCGCTGCAAAAATCAATCCAAGCATGACTTGCTAGATTCGGTGACTCTTCTGCAAAGAAATAACCACTGACATAGCGCGCAGGAATATTAGAGGCTCTGCATAGAGCCAGCATGATGTGTGCATGATCTTGGCAGACGCCAGATTTCATGGCGAAGGATTGTGCGGCAGTAGTTGCAAAGTTAGTTTGGCCTGGAGAATATTCTATTAAGCCTTGGATTGCCTCAGCCAACCTAATCACCTGGTCAACTGAGTTTTTCTTGGGCAAGCTGTATGAAAAGTAATCCAGCATCTCTGCTGTAGGCTCAGTTAAATTGGTTTGCTGTAAAAGATAAAAAGGTGAAACTGCATTGGCATCATCAATAAACTCAAAGGCATCTTGAGTATGCACTTCACCTTCCGCCTCAATCATCATTGCGGTGTAAGGGCTTTCTTGAACAAATACGCTGTAAAGATTGCCAAAACTATCAATTGAGTTGGAGGCCTTAATAGGGGTGCTGATTTTCCATTTATCTACTTGCTGGCCAGCCGTTGTCGGCGGGGTCAGACGTAATTCCTGGATGGAGTAGCGCACTGGCATTTCATATCGGTACTCAGTGCGGTGGCGAATCTTCAAATGCATATAGACTTTATGGGTTCTTAGGCGACAGCTAATGGAATCAGATAAGTATTACTAAATTCATCTGCAATATGGTTGATGCGCTCTAAGAAGGCTTCAATAAATTCTTCTAAGCCTTGTTCAAATACTTCATCAATATCGGAATAATCCAAGCTTGCTTTGAGTTTTCCTAATAAGCGCTCAATTTCTTTGGATTTTTGATTTTTCACTTCGGATATTAAGGGAATGAGTTCATTGACACAGCAAACTAGTGAGCGGGGCATTTGCTTATTAAATATTAGTAACTGCGCCACTTGTTTGGGTGTTACCTGATCAGAGTAAATTTGGCGATAAATTTCAAATGCAGAAACCGAGCGAAGTAGAGCAGCCCAGTGATAGAAATCAAAGAACTCACCATCAGTGCCTTCTTCACCTTTCTTTTTAGATCTTAAAACCTTGAGAGAGTCTTGAACTTCATACTTACTTTCCAGAATACGTGCAGTGTTGTCTGCTCTTTCTAAAAGTGTGCCGATACTAATAAAGTAGAAGGCTTCATTTTTCAGCATCGTGCCATACATTACGCCACGAAAAAGATGGCAGCGGTGTTTAACCCACTCCAGTAATCGGCTGGGGTCAGCCTGATTTCGGGCCTCAAGAATGCGTTGTAGCTCTAGCCAAGTTGTGTTTTGTGTTTCCCAAACTTCAGAAGTGATCTTTCCCCGGATGACCCTGGCATTTTCACGTGCTGCAAATAGACAAGAAACAATGCTGGAGGGATTGCTGGTTTCATAAATCATGAAGTCAAGTACATTTTCACGATTGATCACATCATATTTGCTTAAGAAAGCATCTTCTAATTTGGAGATCGTTAATAACTTCTTCCAGCTCTGCTCTAAAAATTCAGCAGGTTGTGGAAGCAATGAGGTCTGATGGTTTACATCCAGCATCCGAGCGGTATTCTCTGCACGCTCGGTATAGCGGGCCATCCAATAGAGGCAATCAGCGGTACGACTTAACATGTGTTTCCTTATTCCTCTTACTCTTCCAATACCCAGGTGTCTTTAGTTCCACCACCTTGGGAGGAGTTCACCACTAAAGAGCCTTCTTTGAGTGCAACCCTAGTTAATCCACCTGGCACCATCTTGATGGTTTTGCCTGAGAGAACAAAAGGTCTTAAGTCGATATGTCTTGGCGCTACACCTGACTCTACAAATGTGGGGCAGGTTGAGAGGGCGAGCGTGGGCTGGGCGATATATTTATCTGGATTGGCAATGAGATGTGTTCTAAATTCTTCTATCTCTGCTTTGGTCGAGGCTGGACCTACCAACATTCCATAACCGCCAGCGCCATGAGTTAACTTCACAACCAGCTTTTCAAGATTAGCGAGCGTATAGGCTAAGTCATCCGGTTTGCGACACTGAAAAGTAGGAACGTTATTGAGGATTGGTTTTTCGCCAAGGTAGAACTCAATCATTTCTGGAACGTAAGGGTAGATAGATTTGTCATCAGCAATGCCAGTGCCGATAGCATTGGCTAAAGTGACATTGCCAGCGCGATGTGCTGAAAGTAATCCGGCCACGCCCAAGGTAGAGTCGGAGCGGAACGCTAAGGGATCAAGGAAGTCGTCATCAACACGGCGATAGATGACATCGACTCGCTCAGGACCTTGAGTGGTACGCATAAAGACCTGCTCGTTCTTAACAAACAAGTCCTTACCCTCAACCAGTTCAACACCCATTTGTTGGGCGAGATAACTATGCTCAAAATAGGCTGAGTTGTACATCCCTGGTGTGAGTACCACTACGTTCGGTTTCTTTACATCATCTGGCTTAACCGACTTCAGGCATTCTAAAAGTAAATCAGGGTAGTGCTCAACAGGGGCAACTCGATATTTTTGAAAGAGATCTGGAAAGAGGCGCATCATCATCTTACGATCTTCCACCATGTACGAGACACCAGAAGGTACGCGTAAGTTATCTTCTAGTACGTAGAATTCGCCTTCACCGGCGCGCACAATGTCGATGCCAGCAATTTGTGCGTAGATATCGCGTGGCACGCTGACGTTACGCATCTCGGGGCGATACTGCGCATTGTTAAAAATTTGCTCTGCTGGAACAATGCCAGCTTTGATGATTTCTTCATCGTGGTACACGTCGTAGATGAAGCGATTGAGCGCCTTAACGCGCTGACGCAATCCCGCTTCTAACTGCTCCCATTCTTTGGCGGTAAAAATACGTGGCACTTGATCGAAAGGGATGGTCCGCTCTGAGCCCAAGTCATCGCCATAGACAGCAAAAGTAATGCCGACTCGCCTAAAGATAAGATCGGCCTCTGCTCGCTTGAGACCCATGAGGGTGTCACTTTGCTGCTTCAGCCAATTATGGAAAATTTGGTAGTGGGGACGCGCTTTGCCAGCGGCGTCGAGCATTTCATCAAAAGGCAATTTCATAGTTACCAAACTAATGCCTTTAGAGGGGTTAAATGAAGGGATTTGAAGCAGCTTGGTGCTGTATTGCACCATATAAGTGCATAAATGCTCAGATATTAGCCCTGGGGCCAGTCTACCCCAATTTTAGGGGCTTTAAGCGTTTAAATCGCCTCTAGCAATGCGTCCTTTTTGGACTTCCCATTCACGCTCTTTGGTAGCTGCGCGTTTGTCATGCTGTTTCTTACCTCTGGCTAGGCCAATCTCGCATTTCACATTCCCTTTTGAGAAATGGAGGTTGAGCGGCACAAGGGTATAGCCCTTTTGCTCGACCTTGCCAATCAGCTTCCTGATTTCAATGGCATTCAACAGGAGTTTTCTGGTGCGGGTGCTGTCGGGAACGATATGGGTAGAGGCTGAAAGCAGGGGGGTGATATGGCATCCGATCAGAAACAGTTCCGCCTTGCGGATGACAACATACGCTTCTTTGATGTGCACGCGACCAGCACGAATGGCTTTGACTTCCCAGCCCTCCAGTACTAGTCCTGCCTCAAAGCGTTCCTCGATAAAATAATCGAAGAAGGCTTTTTTGTTATCGACGATACTCATATTTATTTAGCTTCTCAAGATTGATTATGGCAGACGTCTACAAGACCGTTTTAATTGGCCAATCCGCCGACCGTATGTACGGCTTGGTTACTGATGTAGCACGCTACCCTGAGTTTCTCCCTTGGTGTGGTGGGGTGGAAATTTTTGAGCAAACCGAGACCGTGCTCGATGCCAAAATCATGATCCATTTCAAAGGAATTAACCAATATTTTCATACCCGGAATATCAATCATCGTCCGGAAACAATTGATATGGTGTTTGTGGATGGACCTTTTAAGCAGTTTTCGGGGCAATGGAACTTTATTCCTCTCAAAGAAGATGCTTGTAAGGTTGAATTTAAGCTGCATTGGGAATTTAAAAGCGCTATTTTGGATAAGATCATCGGCCCAGTTTTTGGACATATCGCCGGGACTTTTGTAGATTGCTTTGTGAAGCGTGCTGAAGAGCTCTATGACTAGCCGATCAATTGACATCCTGCTCTGTGATGCACGGCTGGGTGAACCGGTTTTAAGACCATTCCAACTCATACTGTCAAATGACGAGCCTCCTTCAGTGGGGACTGCTCTAATCCAGTCGGGAATTGCAACGGGCCCCAATGACCCAGTTTTGGCAAGGAAGGGCTGTTTTGGGGTCTTTGGCAAACGCAAGGACTGGGATAGCCCGATTTACGCCGGAGATCGTTTAGAGCTTTATTCTGCCTTGCTAATTGACCCTAAGGCGGTGCGACGTAAGAAGGCCAATCAGAACCAGGATGCCAAATTCCAGGCTGCGGCAGCTAAAAGAAAGGCTAGGAGGCTATAATCTGTTTTTGCGACTAGGGGTTTTGCATGCGACTCATTCAAAAAGCACTCACTTTTGACGATGTGCTCCTCGTACCGGCTTATTCTTCGGTACTCCCTCGAGATGCCAGCTTGGCAAGTAAATTAACTCGAGAAATATCACTTAATACACCATTGGTTTCCGCTGCGATGGATACCGTCACCGAAGGCCGCTTAGCAATTGCAATGGCCAGTGAAGGTGGTATCGGCATTATTCATAAAAACTTAAAGCCATCAGAGCAAGCCCGTGAAGTGGCCAAAGTGAAGCGTTACGAATCAGGTGTGCTGCGAGATCCAATCACCATTGGTCCAGATATGACTTTGCGTCAAGTCATTCAGCTATCACGTGAACATGGCTTCTCCGGATTTCCGGTGCTCACTGGCAAAGAAGTGGTTGGAATTATTACTAACCGGGACTTGCGGTTCGAAGAAGATTTAGATGCGCCAGTAAAAACCAAGATGACTCCACGCGAGCGTTTGGTAACTGTGAAAGAAGGTTGCTCCTTAGAAGAAGCCAAGCGCTTGATGAGTCAACATCGCTTAGAGCGCGTCTTGGTTGTTAACGATAAATTTGAATTGCGCGGCCTCATCACCGTAAAAGATATTCTCAAAGCCACTGAGCATCCGAATGCCTGTAAGGACAGTGAGGGCAAGCTGCGTGTAGGTGCGGCGGTAGGCGTAGGCCCAGACAATGATGAACGAATTGAGCTCTTGGTGCGCGCAGGTGTTGATGTGATCGTGGTTGATACAGCGCATGGCCATAGCCAAGGCGTATTAGATCGCGTCAAATGGGTCAAGAAAAACTATCCTCATGTTCAAGTGATTGGCGGCAATATTGCTACGGGTGATGCTGCGAAAGCATTGGCTGATCATGGTGCCGATGGTGTGAAGGTGGGTATTGGTCCTGGTTCAATTTGCACTACTCGTATTGTTGCGGGTGTAGGTGTTCCCCAAATTACTGCGATTGTGAATGTAGCTACAGCCTTAAAAGGTACTGGCATTCCATTGATTGCTGACGGCGGTGTGCGCTATTCAGGTGATGTTGCTAAAGCATTAGCGGCTGGTGCAAGTTCTGTAATGATGGGCGGTATGTTCGCCGGCACAGAAGAAGCGCCCGGAGAAGTGTTCTTGTATCAAGGACGTTCCTACAAGAGTTATCGCGGCATGGGTTCCTTGGGTGCGATGGCCGATGGATCTGCGGATCGTTACTTCCAAAGCGATATCGTTGCTAACGCTGAAAAGCTCGTACCCGAAGGTATTGAAGGCCAGGTGCCATACAAAGGTAGCGTGCTTGCTATCTTGCATCAATTAACAGGCGGTATTCGTTCTTCTATGGGATACCTTGGTTGCAAAACGATTGCGGAATTGCATGAAAAAGCCAATTTTGTGGAAATCACTTCAGCAGGTGTGCGTGAGTCACATGTGCATGATGTGAAGATCACCAAGGAAGCACCGAATTACCACATTGATTAAGGCTGTTTCTTTCGTGCACGACAAAATACTGATTCTCGACTTTGGTTCACAAGTAACTCAATTAATTGCTAGACGTGTGCGTGATGCACGGGTGTACTCAGAGATTCATCCCTATGATTGCGATCCAGAATTCATTCGCAATTTCATTCAAGAGCAGGGCGGCAAAGGCATCGTCCTTTCTGGCGGACCTAGCTCCGTTACTGAAGAAGATAGTCCACGAGCGCCACAAATAGTATTTGAGCTTGGCGTTCCAGTATTAGGTATTTGCTACGGCATGCAAACCATGGCTACTCAATTGGGTGGTGCGGTTGCTTCTGCTGAATCATTGGGTAAAGCACGAGAGTTTGGATATTCAGAAGTGCGTGCGCATGGTCATACCAATTTACTCAAAGGCATTCAAGACTTCTCTACTAGTGAAGGTCACGGCATTCTGAAGGTATGGATGAGTCATGGCGATTCAGTAACAACCATACCTCCTTCATTCAAGTTGATGGCGTCAACTGAATCCTGCCCCATTGCAGGTATGGCTGATGAAGAACGTCGCTTCTATGCTTTTCAATTCCACCCAGAGGTCACCCACACTATTCAAGGCACAGCAATCATTGAGCGCTTTGTGCACACCATATGTGGATGCAAGCCTGATTGGGTAATGGGCGACTATATTGCTGAAGCGGTTGAAAATATTCGCAAGCAGGTAGGTAAAGAAGAAGTCATCCTCGGTTTATCGGGTGGCGTGGATTCTAGTGTTGCAGCAGCCTTAATCCACCGTGCTATTGGCGATCAACTCACTTGTGTCTTTGTAGATCACGGCTTACTTCGCTTGAATGAAGGCGATATGGTGATGGAGATGTTTGCACGCAATCTTGGGGTGAAAGTCATTCGTGTGGATGCAGCACAGACATTTATGTCTAAGTTGGCTGGCGTTTCTGATCCAGAAGCCAAGCGCAAAATTATCGGTAAAGAATTTGTTGAAATATTCCAAACCGAATCAGCAAAAATTCAAAATGCAAAATGGCTCGCGCAGGGAACTATTTATCCCGATGTGATTGAGTCTGCTGGTAAGGGCAAGAAGGGTGCTCACACCATTAAGAGTCACCACAATGTAGGAGGCTTGCCTGATGATATGCATCTCAAATTGCTAGAGCCATTACGTGAGTTATTTAAAGATGAAGTGCGTGAGCTTGGTGTTGCCTTAGGCTTACCAAGAGAAATGGTCTATCGCCATCCAGTCCCAGGCCCTGGCCTAGGTGTTCGCATCTTAGGTGAGGTTAAAGCGGAGTACGCAGATTTACTCCAGCGTGCAGATGCAATCTTTATTGAAGAGTTGCGCAGTACGATTGATGAAGTCAGTCAGAAGTCTTGGTATGACTTAACCAGCCAAGCATTTGCAGTCTTCTTGCCAGTCAAGTCGGTAGGTGTCATGGGCGATGGACGTACCTATGAATATGTCGTAGCACTCAGGGCGGTCCAAACCCAGGACTTTATGACAGCGCATTGGGCTCATTTACCTCATGAATTATTAGGTAGAGTTTCTAATCGCATCATTAACGAGGTTCGTGGTCTTAATCGAGTTGTCTACGACATTAGCGGCAAACCACCTGCCACCATTGAGTGGGAATAAGCGCCATTTGAGTGCGCTGAGCTCTCTATATGTCCTTGCCTGAG
>CANCIL010000028.1 GCA_947378095.1 Betaproteobacteria bacterium | reverse complement strand
TGGCCTTATGCTCCCTTTGAAATTCCGAAGGATATATATGCAGCTTGGGATTTTAAAAAGCGTGGTCAAGCACTAGAGCATGATTGGAATAAACAATTTCAGGCTTATAAAAATAAATATCCAGAGCTTGCCTCTGAATTGCAACGTCGTATGCAAGGTGATTTGTCGAAAGATTTTTCTTCAACCTTAAATACGTATCTGAAATCTTGCGAATCAAAAGCAGAAACCATTGCTACACGTAAAGCAAGTCAAAATGCGATTGAAGCATTAGCACCAGCAGTTCCAGAATTTATGGGTGGTTCAGCTGACTTGACTGGATCGAACTTAACCAATTGGTCTACCTGCAAACCAGTGCGTGGTGATCAATGGGGTAATCATATTAATTACGGTGTTCGTGAGTTTGGTATGAGCGCCATCATGAACGGAATTGCCTTGCACGGTGGCTATATTCCGTTTGGTGGCACATTCTTAACCTTCTCTGATTACAGTCGCAATGCACTGCGTATGGCCGCCTTGATGAAGTTGCGTAGCATCTTTGTTTTCACTCATGATTCGATTGGCCTTGGCGAGGACGGCCCAACCCATCAATCAGTAGAGCAGGTAGCTAGTCTGCGTTTAATCCCTAACCTCATGGTTTGGCGTCCTTGTGACACCACTGAGAGTGGAGTTGCCTGGGGTGCTGCAATAGAGCGTAAGCATGGACCAAGCGCCTTAATTTTTAGCCGTCAGAATTGCCCATTTGTTTCTCGTAATGCTGCTCAGGTTAAGGAAATTGCTCGCGGTGGCTATGTCTTACGTGATCCAAAGTCGGCCAAGATTGATGCTGTCATTATTGCAACAGGCTCTGAAGTAGCGCTTGCCTTGCAAACCGCACAACAGTTAGAAAAAGATGGTCTGGGCATTCGAGTTGTTTCAATGCCTTCAACCACTGTCTTTGATCAACAAGATGCCGCTTATAAAGAAAAAGTTTTGCCAGCGAATATTCCGCGTATTGCGGTTGAAGCAGGCGTTAGTGATTTTTGGTGGAAGTATGGATGCGCTGCTGTGCATGGCGTAGACACCTTCGGTGAGTCTGCTCCAGCACCACAGCTATATGAGTATTTTGGTTTAACGAGTGATCAGATTGCTAAAACAGTAAAGCAGTGTATTGCTCGGAAATAAACATCAACCAATTAGTAAAGAATTCGTGAATTTAATATTTGTAAGGGGAATGGAATGACAATTAATGTCGCAATTAATGGTTATGGACGTATTGGCCGCATGGTATTACGCGCCTTGTATGAAGATCAAGTTAACGGCAAACCTAGACGGGATATCAAGATCGTGGCTATCAATGCCATGGGCGATATTGATATCAATGCGCATCTCACTCAATATGACTCCGCGCATGGACGCTTTCCTGCGGAAGTGAAGGTGGATGGCGACTGCATGGTGGTTAATGGCGATCTAATCAAAATGTTCTCAACCCGCAATCCAGCAGAGACCCCATGGGGTGAGTTGGGAGTGGATTTGGTTTTAGAGTGCACTGGCAAATTTACATCCAAAGAAAAAGCCATGATTCACATTCAACAGGGCGCTAAGAAAGTATTGATTTCTGCTCCTGGTGAAAAAGATGTGGACGCTACGATTGTTTATGGCGTTAATCAAAATGTATTGAAGCCAGGCGATCTTGTTGTTTCGAATGCTAGCTGTACCACTAACTGTTTGGCGCCACTTGTAAAGCCGCTATTAGAAAAAATTGGTATTGAATCTGGCCTGATGACCACGATTCATGCATTTACCAATGACCAAGTTTTAACAGACGTGTACCACAAGGATATGCGCCGCGCGCGTTCAGCCGTGACCAGCATGATTCCAACCAAGACGGGCGCTGCAAAAGCAGTTGGTTTGGTATTGCCTGCGCTGGCAGGTCGATTTGATGGTTTTGCGATGCGGGTTCCCGTTATCAACGTTTCCGTAGTGGACTTAACTTTCGCCGCCAGTCGCGCTACTAGTGTGGATGAGGTGAATTCCATCTTGAAGGCTGCCAGTGAAGGCGAGCTGAAGGGTATTTTGGGCTTTAACACCTTGCCTTTGGTTTCGATCGACTTTAACCATGATCCACGCCCCAGTATTTACGATGCCTCACAAACCCGTGTGTCAGCCGATGGCAAATTGGTCAAAGTATTGGCTTGGTATGACAATGAATGGGGTTATTCAGTGCAAATGCTGAATGCTGCAGAAGCTTTAATGGCGGTAAAGTAAGTAAAAGTTGTTAAAAGTAGCTATCTGCTTCTAAAAACTACTTAAATAACGACGAGGATTTAAGTATTCAATAAAAAAGACCTCAATTCGAGGTCTTTTTTACATTAAAAATAAGCAAAAGTAGCTATCTGTGGCTATTTTTGCTTATTTCGGCAGTTTTTCTTCTGACAATGGCCGTACATGGCTAAAGAATGCTCTTGGAGCTTAAACCCTAAGTTTTTAGCAATATCGCGCTGTCTTTTCTCAATTGCTTCGTCTACAAACTCTTCAACATGGCCGCAGTCTAGGCAAACCAGGTGGTCATGATGTTGACCCTCATTGAGTTCATAGATTGCTCTGCTGTCGCCCTTGCTCGACTCAAAGTGACTGCGTAACAAAAGGCCTGCTTGCTCGAATTGGGTGAGCACTCGATAAACAGTGGCCAAACCAATTTCTTGATCCTCTTTGGCAAGCGCCATAAAGACGTCTTCAGCACTGAAATGAGTACCCCCATTTTGGTGGAAAAAATCCAGGATTTTCATGCGAGGACCGGTAGCTTTAAGGCCGATATCTCTTAAATCTGCTGGTGATGGGTTTTGGTTCGTAGTCATGGCTTTGGGAGCTAAAATCAATGTCTTAATGATACGGCCAGCCATGCAAAATTGCCTTGTACTTTTTAGTCGCTTTTTGAACCCCTTTTTAAAGGTGGTTTATGCCCCTTCGCGTTTGGGTTTGATGGCTGCCGCCTGCTTGGGTGCTTTAAGTCTAGGTGCTTGCACTTCAGCAGTAGATGATCATCAGCGCGCTTGGATGAATACCATATTCAGGCCTTATGTTCCTGATGTGGTGCAGGGTAACTTTATTTCGAGTGAGCAATATGCCAAGTTGAAGTTAGACATGACTCGTGAGCAGGTGCGTCAAGTTTTGGGAACGCCTTTGCTAGCTAGTTATTTCCACGCTAATCGCTGGGATTATGTTTTTGAATTTAAGCGCGCCGGTCAGGTAATTGGTAAAGAGCGCCGAGTCACCGTCTTTTTTGATGGCGATAAAGTGGTGAAGTTTGATGGAGATGCCTTACCAACTGAAGTTGAGATGGTGGCTGAAATCGATAACTATGCAAAACAAAAGCGCTCATTTTGGGAAATTTTTACAGGCAATAATAAGCCGCCTGTGACGCCTCCATTACAGCAGCCAGAGTTATTGGTGCCTAGTCCAACGGATAATTTACCTCCGGCGGCGAAAGCGCCCGAGACCCCAACCCCTCAGATGACGAATAGTTCGGCTCCCACAACTAACTTAGTAACTGAATCAGCTGGCTCGGATAAACCGATGCCATTGAAGACTCAGTAATTGAATTCTGAAGCAGTTACTACTTAATACCTTAATCACAAAGCGAAGAAATTCATGATGAAGATTGCAATAGCTGGAGCGACGGGCCGCATGGGCAAGATGTTGATCGAGGCGGTGCTCAATACCCCTGATGCTCAATTGGTTGGGGCGCTAGAGCACGCGTCATGTCCGCAGTTAGGTGAAGATGCTGGTGCTTTCTTGGGCAAGAAAACAGGCGTGATGATTTCTGCGGATGTGGCACAGGTTTTAAGTGGCGCTCAGTTTTTGATTGATTTCACAAGGCCTGAAGGAACCATGGCGCATTTAGCAGTAGCGGAAAAAACAGGCACTAAGATGGTGATTGGCACTACTGGTTTGAGTGCAGATCAAATTGCCAGTCTAAAGACCGCCTCAGCAAGCTTGGCCATTGTGTTTGCGCCGAATATGAGTGTTGGTGTAAATGCCACTTTCAAGCTCTTAGAAATTGCAGCCAAGATGTTGAATCAGGGATATGACATTGAGATTATTGAGGCGCATCATCGCCACAAAGTAGATGCTCCTTCTGGTACAGCACTCAAGATGGGCGAGGTAATTGCGGATGCGCTTGGTGAAAAATTAGATGATGTCGCTGTGTATGCGCGCGAAGGTCATACCGGTGAGCGTAAAGAAGGTTCGATTGGCTTTGCCACGATTCGTGGCGGTGACATTGTGGGTGACCACACAGTGTTGTTTGCAGGTGATGGCGAGCGTATTGAAATTAGCCATAAATCATCTAGTCGCCAGTCTTATGCGCAAGGTTCTATGCGTGCAGCCCGTTTTTTGCAGAACCAAACCTCAGGCATGTACGACATGCAAGATGTTTTGGGTTTGCGTAAGTAATCAATTAATACCTATAGAAGAAAAGAGCTGTATTACATGAGCAAGGATTACGACTACCGTCGCATTGAAGCAACGGCGCAGGCTGATTGGGACAGCGCTAAAGTCTATGAAGTAAAAGAGAACGCGGTAGATGCTGCTGGTCAAAAAAAACCAAAGTATTACGCTTGCTCTATGTTGCCTTACCCATCTGGAAAATTACATATGGGTCATGTGCGTAACTACACTATTAATGACGTCATGGCTCGTCAGTTACGTATGCAGGGATATAACGTTTTGATGCCCATGGGTTGGGATGCTTTTGGTATGCCAGCTGAAAACGCGGCGATTCAGAATAAGGTGCCCCCTGCGCAATGGACCTACGACAACATTGCTTATATGAAAAAGCAAATGGCTGCGATGGGTCTCGCGATTGATTGGTCACGAGAAGTGGCTACCTGTAGCCCTGACTACTATCGCTGGAATCAATGGTTATTTTTGAAGATGTTAGAAAAAGGGATTGCTTACCGTAAGACCCAAGTGGTCAACTGGGATCCGATTGATCAAACCGTCTTGGCAAACGAGCAAGTGATTGATGGCCGAGGTTGGCGGTCTGGCGCTTTAGTTGAGAAGCGTGAAATTCCGGGTTATTACTTCAACATTACGGCTTATGCCGAGCAGTTGCTTGAAGGGTTAGATGGATTGGGTTGGCCTGAGCGTGTCAAAACCATGCAACAAAATTGGATTGGCAAAAGTCGCGGTGTGCGTTTTGCTTTTAAGCATGAAATCCCTGCTGATGATGGCAAGTTCATTCAAGACGGTTTGCTCTATGTGTTTACTACGCGTGCAGATACGATCATGGGTGTGACGTTCTGCGCTGTTGCTGCTGAACATCCATTGGCCGCGAAAGCGGCTGCCAATAATCCAGCTTTGGCTGCCTTTATTGAGAAATGTAAAACCGGTAGTGTGATTGAGGCAGATTTAGCCACTCAAGAAAAAGAGGGCATGTTCACCGGCCTTTACGTTACTCACCCTTTGACTCACGAACAAGTACCAGTTTGGGTTGGTAACTATGTATTGATGTCCTACGGTGATGGCGCTGTGATGGGCGTGCCAGCACATGATGAGCGTGATTTTGCCTTTGCCCTGAAATATCAACTCCCTATTAAACAAGTGATTGCACGCAGAGGCGAGTCGCCGATGTTTAATGCAACCCGTTGGGAAGACTGGTACGCGCAAAAAGAAGAGGTGGTTTGCTTAAATAGTGGGAAGTTTGATGGCATGTCTCATGAGGAGGCCGTCAGTGCGGTTGCTAAAGATTTAGAAAAGATGGGTATTGGCGAGATTAAGACTACTTATCGTTTGCGTGATTGGGGTATTTCACGTCAGCGCTATTGGGGTACACCAATTCCGATTATTCATTGTGGCGATGATGCGCATCCTGGTTGCGGGGCTGTACCTGTGCCCGAGGCAGATTTACCAGTGGTTCTGCCAGAAGATTGCGTGCCTGATGGCAGCGGCAATCCCCTCAATAAGCGCACTGATTTTTTAAACGTGAAGTGTCCGAAGTGTGGCAAGCCTGCGCGTCGTGAAACTGACACGATGGATACCTTTGTAGATTCTTCCTGGTACTTCATGCGCTATACCGGCCCTGATGCCAAGACCATGGTGGATGAGCGTAATGGTTATTGGATGCCCATGGACCAGTACATTGGTGGTATTGAGCATGCTATTTTGCATTTGCTCTATGCGCGCTTTTGGACCAAGGTCATGCGTGATCTCAATCTCGTTACTTTTGATGAGCCGTTTCAGAATTTGTTAACACAGGGGATGGTTCTCAATGAGACCTATTACTCTGAAGATGCTGCTGGTAAAAAAACCTGGCTCAATCCATTGGATGTGGAATTAGATCTGGATGAAAAAGGTCGTCCACAAGGCGCTAAATTAAAAGATGGAAGTTCTAGTGCGCCCATCATTATTGGTGGCGTAGAAAAGATGTCCAAGAGCAAGAACAATGGCGTTGATCCTCAGGCCTTGATTGATCAATATGGGGCAGATACTGCACGTCTATTTGTGATGTTTGCAGCGCCTCCCGAGCAACAGCTAGAGTGGTCTGGCGCTGGTGTTGATGGGGCTTCCCGTTTCTTGCGTCGTGTGTGGATGTACTCAAGCAGTCAGGCTGATGGTCTAAGAGCCGCCGCCGACAAGTTGCCAGCTGATCTCAATGATGCTGAAAAAGAGTTACGTCGTGAAGTGCATAGTATTTTGAAGCAAGCCAACTTTGATTACCAACGCCGTCAATACAACACAGTGGTTTCTGCTGCGATGAAGATGCTTAATGTACTTGAGCCCATGAAATTGGATCAAGCATCCGCTATCAGTGCACCCGTACTTAGAGAGTGTCTCAGTATTTTGTTGCGCGTTCTTTATCCAGTAGTACCGCATTTAACCCATGTACTCTGGAAAGATATTGGCTACGATAAAAGCTTTGGGCCTCTGCTGGATGCACCATGGCCATCAGTAGATGAATCTGCATTAGTGCAAACTGAAATCACCTTGATGTTGCAAATCAACGGCAAATTGCGTGGAGATATTCGGGTGCCGGCTGATGCCAGCAAGGATCAGATTGAAACATTGGCATTGCAAAGTGAGCCAGCTTCAAAGGCTTTAAATGGTGGAGCCCCTAAAAAGATCATTGTGGTGCCTGGCCGTTTAGTCAATATTGTTGCTTAGCTTGTAGCCTGAACCCTTTTACTGGAAACTAAAGATATGAGCTTAGATCACCCAACCCCTAAGACAGAGTCATCCACAGCAAATGTGAGTTCGCTCAGAAGGAGTCTGCTTGGATTGCTGGTGATTGCTCCAGTCGGCGGCCTGACTGCTTGTGGTTATAGATTGAGGGGTGCAGTTGATTTGCCATTTACTGCGCTTGCTATCACCGGCAATCCTTCGCCTCCTTTACGCGCAGATTTACAGACAGCTGTATTGACTGGAACGGATGTTAAGGTCGCGATTAATCCTCGTGATGCCGATTTAATTTTAGAAATCACCAATGAAATTACTGGCCGTGAAATCTTGGCTTATAACTCAAGCGGTCAGATCTCTGCTTATCGCTTAAGTATTCGAGTTGGATTTAGAGCCTTTGATACCGCGGGTACAGAGATCGTGCCTGAGTCTGAGGTTTACATTACTCGCGACATGGACTTCTCGGTCTCGACTGTGTTGGCAAACGATGCGCAGGTACAAGCTTTCTTGGGCTTAATGCGCCGCGACTTAGCGATTCAGATTTTGCGCCGAGTAGCTGCATCTGCTAAGGCTCCAAGGGCAAGGGCTTTCTGAGGCTGAATGACATTGCATGGTTAAAGCCGACGCATTACAAGTTCACCTTAAAAAGTTAGATGCTGGAGGCACGCTGTTGCCTATGTATATCTTTAGCGGCGATGAACCCCTTTTAATGATGGAGGCAATGGATCAATTGCGAGCCATTGCAAAGAAGCAGTCCTATACCGAACGTGAAGTTCTATTGCAAGAGCGTGGGTTTGATTGGAGTGCTCTCTTAAGTGCAGGACAGACGATGTCTTTGTTTGGAGACAAGCGTTGGGTGGAATTGCGTATACCAACAGGTAAGCCAGGTCGCGATGGCGCAGATGCTTTGAAGCAGTTTGCTGCGCAAGTTGAATCGCAAGTATCAGGCCCCGAAGGTCCGGATACGGTGGTATGCATTATTTTGCCTCGTCTAGATGGAAAGACTAAAACCTCAGCTTGGTTTAGCGCCTTGGATGAAGCGGGAATGGCGATTCAGATTGACTCTTTGGATCGAAGTCAATTACCTCAATGGATTGCGGGTCGTTTAAAAAGACAAAATCAAGAAGTGGAGTCTGGCGCAGAAGGAATGAGGGCGTTGGAATTTGTTGCAGATCAGGTCGAAGGAAACTTAATCGCTGCCCATCAAGAAATTCAGAAGCTCGGTTTGTTATACCCAAGCGGTAAGTTATCTGAAGAGCAAATTCGGACTGCGATTTTGAAGGTAGCACGCTATAACGTATTTGAATTAACTGAAGCGATGCTTGCGGGTGATCTGGCGAGATTAAACCGCATGCTAGATGGTCTAAAAGGTGAGGGTGAGCCCTTAGTTTTGATTCTCTGGAGCGTGACAGAAGAGCTTAGGCTACTATCTAAGCTAAAGGCTGCCAGCGATGCTGGTGAATCGGTGCAGCAGTTAATGCGTGCAAATCGTGTCTGGGGCAACAAGGAGCGTTTGTATCCCACGGCCCTGAGACGAGTCCAGCCTTTAAAGCTGCGCAGAGCCATGCAAATTGCTGCAGGGTTAGATCGTCAGGTGAAGGGTTTGTATGCGGCAGATCTTCCAGCAGACCCATGGGATGGTTTGCGCTTAGTAGGTAATTTATTGCGCTAAGCTTGGACGATAAGAGCAAAGAAAGATTAAGAAAGTAATTAATATGAGTTCAGCAATACAAGAAATGATGCAAGACATTGGCAAGCGAGCTCGCGAAGCATCGCGTGCTATGGCGCGTGCATCTGCTGAACAAAAAAACCAAGCTTTATTGCACATCGCTAAGCTTGTACGTCAAAAGACGAGTGAGATTCAAAAAGTAAATCAGGTCGATGTAGACCGCGCAAAGAATGCTGGTCAAGACGCTGCGTTTATTGATCGTCTCACCATGACGCCAAAGACTATTGAAACGATGGCTTTAGGTTTAGAGCAAATTGTCACGCTAGAAGATCCCATTGGAAAAATTTCTGCATTGAAGAAACAAGCCTCTGGAATCGAGTTGGGTCAGATGCGTGTTCCCTTGGGTGTGATTGGAATCATTTATGAGTCTCGCCCCAATGTCACGATTGATGCCGCTGCCCTTTGTCTGAAATCAGGCAATGCCGTGATTTTGCGAGGCGGTTCTGAGGCAATTGATTCCAATACCTTATTGGCTCAAATTATTCAGGAGGGCCTAGCTGAAGCTGGCCTACCAAAAGATGCCGTTCAAGTGGTGAGTACCACTGACCGCACTGCTGTAGGAGAAATGATCACGATGACTCAGTACATCGATGTAATCGTTCCTCGTGGGGGCAAGAGCTTGATTGCCCGTTTAATGGCTGAAGCACGCGTGCCCATGATTAAGCATTTGGATGGTATTTGTCATACTTATATTGACGCTGATGCAGATGTCGCAATGGCTATCAAAGTTTGCGATAACGCTAAGACACAACGTTACGCGCCATGCAATGCGATGGAAACGCTTTTAGTCAATCAAGCGATTGCGGCAAAGGTATTGCCAACCCTGTGCAAGATTTATCAAGAGAAGGGTGTAGAGCTTCGAGTGGATACACTCACCCGTAAAACCTTAGAAGATGCTGGCTTGAATAATCTGGTAGATGCCAATGAAGTAGATTGGCAAACAGAATACTTAGCACCTATTTTGTCGATTAAGACAGTAGCAGATATCGATGAGGCTATGAATCATATTGAGCATTACGGTAGTAAACATACCGACGCCATCATTACTAACAATAAAGGGGCGGCAGACCGCTTCTTACGCGAAGTGGATAGTGCCAGTGTGATGGTAAATGCCAGCACTCGCTTTGCTGATGGTTTTGAATATGGTTTAGGTGCTGAAATCGGCATCTCTAACGATAAGCTTCATGCCCGCGGCCCGGTTGGCCTAGATGGCTTGACCTCTCTTAAATATATCGTCATGGGTCATGGCGAGATTCGTACTTAAAAGATAAAACACAATGGGTAATGCATATCTCTGGGTTAAGACATTTCATATTGTCTTAATTACGTCTTGGTTTGCTGGACTTTTCTATCTCCCGCGAATCTTTGTCAATCTCGCAGATGAAAAAAATGTAGAAGCCTATGCACGCCTCATTGGTATGGCAGATCGCCTCTTTCGATTCATGACAATTTTGGCTGTTCCTGCAGTATTGCTAGGCCTCACTCTTTGGCTTTATTTTGGTGTTGGCGCTGGGGATGTTTGGATGCATGCAAAGTTATTTTTTGTTCTCCTCATTATTGGATACCACCACTCGTGCTGGATACTGCTAAAAAAATTCCGCAATGGGTTGAATACCAAATCCGGTGTTTGGTTTCGCTGGTTTAATGAAGTTCCCGTACTGCTGCTGGTAGTAGTAGTTGCTCTTGTTATTTTTAAGCCTTAATTTAGTTTTTCCATTTCTTTTTCGAAGATTGCTAGACCTATGAGATTTTTTGTTGTTTGTCCTGGAGGTCTAGAAGTTCCACTAGCTCAAGAGTTGGCTGCCATTGCCGCACGTCCTGATTCTAAGGCTCTGGGCGCCTGGGTCATTGATCCCACTCCAACAAGTCCTACGGGCGGTATTGGATTGGCCGCGCCAATTTCAGCAGCGATGGCTTTAAATCTACATTCCAGAATTGCGAGTCGTGTTTTATTGCAAATGGCACAAGCGCCCTACAGGCAAGAGGATGATCTTTACAAATTGGCTAGCGGATTGGCTTGGGAAGATTGGTTTACATCAAAGCAAACTTTGCGTGTAGATGTTACAGCACATCGTTCGCCCTTAAAGAGTCTCAATTTTGCTACCTTAAAAATTAAAGATGCCATTGTCGATCGCTTGCGCGACGTGACGGGAGATCGTCCTAGTATTGACACGGCCTTTCCGGATATTCGGGTGCAGGCACATCTGACTGCAACTCAAGTCACCATTTATTTGGATACCTCTGGTGAAGCATTATTCAAACGCGGTTGGCGTGATGAGAAGGGTGATGCGCCCTTAAAAGAAAATTTAGCTGCAGGAATTTTGTCGATTACTGGTTGGCAGTCATCCCAAACCCTGTTTGATCCGATGTGCGGTAGTGGTACGTTTTTAATTGAAGCGGCGCAGATGGCATTAGCGATTCCGCCTGGGGCTATTCGTGCAGGGATGTACGGAGATGATGTGAAGCCGAGTAGATTGGCCTATCGTCCTTTAGTGACCTCGGCCCACGGCTTTGGTTTTCAGAGACTTAAGCCCTTTAATGAATCAGCTGAACAAAAACGCTGGGTAGATTTGAGGGAGGCTGCACAAGCTCAAATGTTGGCAATGCGTAAACAGTTTCCCACTGTAGATTCACTTGGCATTAGTGGCGGTGATATTAATGAGAAGTTGGTTTCTATGTTTAGAGGTAATTGGCAAAGAGCCCAATTACCTGATCAGCCGGTAGTTCGACAAATTGATGCCCTGGCAGCAAAGCCCCCTGTGAACGCAAAAGAGGGTGTGATGCTATTAAATCCGCCTTATGGTGAGCGCTTGGTAATTAAGGGTGGACGTGGCCAAGAGAGAAATGCATCAGATTCAGCGCATGACGAAGAGCCAGAAAACCGTTTTGAGCTCAATCTAGAGACTGGTCGACAAAGTGCTAAACGCTCTAGTCGTGAATCATTAAAGCGTTTACAGGCTCAAGAAGAGCAAGACCCTAAATTCGTTGAGTTTTTAAGACAATTTGGCCAGCACCTCAAGGAATCTTTTGGGGGCTGGAATGTATTTGTATTAACGGCGGATATGGCTTTACCGGGCCAATTGCGAATTAAAGAGTCTAAGCGCACCCCTTTATTTAATGGCCCGCTAGAGTGCCGACTTTTCAAATTTGAAATGCATGCCAAGCGGCCAATCGCAAACAATGCCGATATGGAATAAGCGATTTAAAATTACATCAGTATAAAAAGATAAGATAAGCGGAGAAAAGATCCATGGAATTCAAAACCTATATGTGCCTGATTTGTGGCTGGGTTTATGATGAAGCTGCAGGCTTACCTGATGAAGGTATTGCGCCAGGAACCCTATGGGCAGATGTCCCGATGAATTGGACTTGTCCGGAGTGCGGTGCACGTAAGGAAGATTTTGAAATGATGGCGATTTAATTAGGAAACTACAGTGACAACAGTAGATCAAAACGCAGTTTTATTTGAGCGCGCACAAAAAACAATTCCTGGTGGTGTGAATTCTCCTGTCCGAGCATTTCGTCAGGTTGGTGGAGTACCCCGTTTTGTATCTAAAGCCAAAGGCCCTTATTTCTGGGATGCCAACAATAAACGCTACATTGATTTAATTATGTCCTGGGGCCCCATGATTGTGGGGCATGCAAACCCAGAGGTAGTAGAGGCGGTTCAGAAAGCTGCAGAAACTAGCTTTAGTTATGGCGCGCCCACCGCAGGTGAGATTGAGCTGGCAGAGCGCATTTGCGCTTTGATGCCTAGTGTTGAACAAGTGCGCATGGTGTCTAGCGGTACCGAAGCTACTATGAGTGCCTTGCGTTTAGCGCGTGGATACACCAATCGCGATCTCATTATTAAGTTTGAGGGTTGCTATCACGGTCATGCCGATAGTCTGTTGGTAAAGGCAGGATCTGGGCTTTTGACTTTTGCGGATTCAACTCAGAATGCACCATCTTCTGGCGGCGTCCCACAAGATTTGGTGAAGCATACCTTGGTATTGCCCTATAACGATGTGGCTGCTATTGAGGAGGTCTTTCAAAAGCAGGGCGATCAAATTGCGGCTGTCATCATTGAGCCGATTGCAGGGAATATGAATTTGATTCAGCCTTCAAAAGAATTCCTATCCACTATCCGCAGTCTTACTCAGAAGCATGGTAGCGTACTCATCTATGATGAAGTCATGACTGGCTTTAGGGTGGCCTTAGGTGGTGCCCAATCACTGCAGGGAGTCATTCCAGATCTCACTTGCTTGGGTAAGGTGATGGGCGGTGGTATGCCAATAGCGGCCTTTGGCGGCAAAAAAGAAATCATGTCTAAGTTAGCCCCCTTAGGTAATGTATATCAGGCTGGCACGCTCTCAGGTAATCCAGTGGCGGTAGCAGCAGGACTTAAAACCCTAGAGATTATTTCTCGAGAAGGTTTTTATGAGTGCCTAGGCGGACAAACTCAAAAGCTGATGACCGGCCTTAAGCAAGCCGCTGATAAATCCAAAATTCCTTTTGCTGTCGACAATGTGGGTGGTATGTTTGGTTTCTATTTCACCGACCAAGTACCCACTTCATATGAGGCAGTGACGAAGTCTAATATTGAGGCGTTCAAAAAATTCTTTCATCTCATGTTAGATGAAGGTGTTTATTTGGCGCCCTCTGCATACGAAGCTGGATTTACTTCGATAGCCCATGATGATGCAGTCTTGGCTGCCATCGTTGCTGCTGCTGAAAAATCATTTCCAAAACTGTAAATCTGAGTAATCAGCTGGCTACATCCTGAGTGGATGGTCATAGCCAGCGACCTGGATAACCTCTGATTTTTTAGAATCAATGCCGGATTCTGCAATTTCAATGGCGGTTAATTTTCCGCCCCATACGCATCCGGTATCTAAGCTAATCACATTGTGTTGGCGCATGAGTCCTAAGGTAGACCAATGGCCAAAGTGCACGAGCGTATCTTGGGTTTTGCGCTTAGGAACCTTAAACCAGGGCATATAACCAGCAGGACCATCCTCTAAACCTTCTTTGCTCTCAAACTCCATTTGACCGCTAGGGGTACAAAAGCGCATCCGAGTGAGCGCATTGGTAATGACTCGCAAGCGTTCATATCCCTTAAGGGATGGGTTCCATTTGTTTGGTGTGTTGCCATACATCTGAGCTAAAAATTCTTGATAAGAGGAGTGACGTAAAGCCTTTTCTACTTCCTGAGCGCGCTCAATGGTTTGCTGCAGATCCCATTGGGGTAGGACGCCAGCATGCACCATCAATACTTTTCCATTGCTTAAGGCCATAGGACGATTACGTAACCAATGAATCAGATCTTCACGATCAGGTGCATTGAGGATGTCATCTACGGTATCAAGACCTTTGGTCTTGCGCAGTCCTGCGTCAATCGCTAGGAGATGTAAGTCGTGATTACCTAAGATGCACTCAGCACGCCCAGTCTCTTGCAAAGACTTGAGTTGCCGCAAACTTCCAAGTGAGTCGGGACCGCGATTAACGAGATCTCCCAGGAAAATCATTTTAGATTTTGGGGGTAGCTTTTTAACGAGGGCCTTCAGTGATGGCCCACAACCTTGGACATCGCCAATTGCAAAGATCTTGCTCATGCCCTATCTTAAATCGGAAAGGCCGTAGTTCAGCTATTCGACGTTGATTTTTTTCACGACGCTGTAGCGCACTAAAGTATTTTTACGTGCTTCATCATGATTCACGACGGGCATTGGATAGTCTCGACCCAATACAAGGCCCGCTGCTTCAAGCTCAATGTGACCCGCCTGCCAAGGGGCATGGATAGTTTTTTTAGACAGCTTTTCTAGTTGAGGTAAATAGCGTTTAATGAATTTACCCTCAGGATCAAATTTTTCTGATTGGGTAATGGGATTAAAAATCCGGAAATACGGTTGAGCATCACATCCAGATGAAGAGGCCCATTGCCAGCCGCCATTGTTGGAGGAAAGCTCAAAGTCATTGAGATGCTCTGCAAAGTAGGCTTCGCCCCAGCGCCAATCAATTCCCAGATCTTTTGTCAGGAAGCTGGCAACCACCATCCGTAAACGATTATGCATATAGCCACTTTGATTAAGCTGGTGCATGGCTGCATCAACGAGTGGGTAGCCCGTTCTACCCGCGCACCATGCTGCAAATAATTTCTTGGCATGACTGCCGCTTTCCCAGACGATATTGTCATAGTCGGGTTTGAATGACACCCCATTGGCTAAACGAGGATGGTTGGCTAAGATCATGAAATAAAAATCGCGCCAGATCAGCTCGCTTAACCAAATCGTCGCACCCATGCTGCCTGCCAACATACGACGATGCGCCTCGCGAACCAAACCGCGAATCGAGAGCATGCCAAATCGCAAATGCGTTGAGAGATAGCTAACCCCTTTAATAGCTGGGAAATCTCTACCGATCTGGTACTGATCAATGCGAGAGAGAAAGTCTTCTAAAAAGGCCTGGCCTCCAGCAGATCCTGGTGGTAAGTAGGTTTCGATGCCAGTTGCAACAAAGCCCATAGACTCAAGCGAGGGAAAGACTACATCTAACTTTTTAGGTATAACTGCAAATTGACCTGGTTTAGGTGTGCAGTCGTAAGCTGTCAGGTCTTTTTCTTGGAGAGTCTTAAGCCAATTATTTTTGTAAGGCGTAAAGACGGAGAAGACGGTATTGGAATTCGTCAGAATCTCTTTCTTTTCAAAAATGACTTGATCTTTGTAGCTTTGAAAGCCGATGTCCATTTTTTCAAGAGAGGCTGCCACACCTGAATCACGTGCAATCGCAGAGGGTTCGTAATCATGGTTCGTGAACACAGCGTTGACACCCAGTTCTTTGGCAATCTGGGGTATGCATGTTGAAGGCTTACCAAAGCGAACGATGAGGCCGCCGCCTAAGCTGCGTAGTTCTGCATCGATTTGCATTAAGCCTTGCCAAATAAAGTCAACGCGGCGATCGTGTTTTAAGCCCTTGCTATCTAGCTCACCCTTCAGAAGGAGTTGGAGTATCTCGGTATCAAAAATGAAGGTAATCCAAACCTGCTTAGCCTCTTTCAGGGCGTGGTGAAGGGCGGCATTGTCATAAAGACGAAGATCACGGCGGAGCCAAACGAGCGCTTTTTGCATAGCCCCTATATTAGGGCTAAATGCCTACCCTTGCTTGCCTAAGCGGTTAAGATCGAGAGCATTCATGGATACGATATTTTTTATTCTCTCGAAGGTGGTCCAGTTTTGCATCGAGCCCCTCAATTGGGTGATGGTTTGGGTCGTGCTAGCTTTGTTATTTATCTTCCTAAGAAAGATATCCCTCGCTCGGCGCTTCCTATTGATTACCATTTTAAATCTAGCGTTTATTGGATATTTGCCTAGCTCTGAATTTGTATTAAGAGCACTTGAAAATGCTGCGCCGAGAATAAATAAAGCTCAGCTCGCCAATGGTGACTTAGGTGGCGTGATTATTTTGGGTGGCGCAATCGAAGGTGGTGAAATCGCAATAGACCGCGGCGAGATTTCGATTTACTCCTCGGCTGAACGTGTGACTAAAGCCTTTGAACTCCTGCGTAAATATCCTGACTTGCCCTTAATTTTTAGTGGGTATTCAGGGCGCGTGAATCCAAAAGGGATTTCGGAGGCGGATGCGTTTAAGCAATTAATTCAGGAGCAGGGCTTAGAAAGTGCGCAAGTGCATTATGAAAATCAATCGCGTAATACCTATGAAAATGTTCTTTATGTAAAACCCATGATGGCGCAATTGGGCCTCAAAAATGAGCAGGGTTCATCAAAACCATGGCTCGTGATTACCTCCGCTAGTCATATGCACCGATCCTTAAAAATCTTTGAGAAGCAGGGAATTGAAGTATTCGCTTTGCCAGTCGACTATCAGACGGCACATCACCTACAGTGGACTGGTTTTGATTTGGTGGAAGGGGCTCAGAACTGGAATAGAGCATTACATGAGCTAATTGGCCTTTTGGCCTACTGGACTACAGGAAAAATCTAGATATTCTGTAAAATAAAGGCATATGACTACGGCGAAGAAAGATCAAGCCTCTAAAGCATTAGACCCAGCGTCTAGTACAGACCCTTTGATCTCATATTCAGCCGATCATCTTGCTAATCAGTTTCTTATCGCCATGCCAGGCATGGTCGACAGCAATTTCTCTGGCTCAGTCATCTATCTTTTTGAGCATACCCAAAAAGGCGCAATGGGCTTAGTGGTCAATAGACCAACTGAAGTCAATTTGGGAACACTCTTTGACAAGATTGAGCTCAAATTAGAAATTGCGCCCTTACTAGACCAACCTGTTTATTTTGGTGGGCCCGTTCAAGTAGAGCGTGGTTTTGTGCTGCACGAGCCTAATCCATTAATTTCCTATAGCTCATCACTAGTCATTCCGGGCGGGCTCACCATGACCACCTCGAAAGATGTTCTCGAAGCAGTTGCCTCCGGTAGTGGCCCTCGTGATTTTTTAATGACCTTGGGTTATGCGGGCTGGGGCGCTGGTCAACTTGAGGAGGAGATTACCCTCAATGGTTGGATGAATGTGCCGCTTTCACGTGAGCAAATGAGCGAGATTATTTTTAAGACGCCTTATAGTCAGCGCTATCAAAAAACCATGAGTCATTTAGGTTTCGATCTTTCGCATCTCTCGGGTGAGGCAGGGCATGCCTAAGCCGATGACGGTGATGGCCTTTGATTACGGTACGCGCCGCGTGGGTGTGGCAGTAGGAAATTCAGAAACGGGTCTTGGCCAAGCTTTAAAAACCATCGCAGCCCCCAATATAGACAGTCTTTTTAAGGATGTAGAAAGCCTCCTCAAAGAATGGCAGCCTGAGAGGCTAGTAGTTGGTAAGCCGCTCCATCCAGATGGTGCTGAACATGAAATGACTGCCAAGGCAACGCGCTTTGGCAATCAGCTTCAAGGCCGCTTTCATCTGCCGGTCGATTGGGTGGACGAGCGCTATACCTCAGCGGTTTTGGAAGGCGATGCTCAAATGCAGGACAATCTAGATGCACATTCTGCAGCCTTATTATTGGAGCAGTATTTTTCTGAACTAGCAGCGCAAGCAGCAGCAAAGAATGTTGGATAAAAAATATTGAGAAGTTTTGGAACCCCCGAATGAACGCTGAAAAGTCATACGAAAAGTTACTAGAAAATCTGCGCCAGCGAAAGCAGTCCACCTCCTTTGAGATTGCAGGATTAGCCATGGGAGGCGCTTGGATTGCCGAGCGCCTTGCTAGCGACTTAGGATTGCCACACTTTGGCGTTATTAATGTGGCCTTTCATCGTGATGATTACGCTGAAAAAGGAATGACTGCCTTACGTACTGCTAGCACAATGCCTACCCATCTCCCGTTTGATGTCAATGGCGCCAATATTATTTTGATTGATGATGTCTTGCTGACTGGAAGAACAGTGCGCGCAGCACTCAATGAGTTATTTGATTTTGGTCGACCCGCTCAAGTGGAATTAATGGTGCTAGCTGATCGCGGCAAACGTGAACTACCGGTTGCTGCTAATTTTGTAGGTGAAGAAGTGCAGGTGTCAGATCAACAAATTTTAGTTTTAGAAAAAGATGCCGCTGGCAAGTTCAGCTTTCAGCTTGAGGAGCGCGCAGAATGAATACAGCAATTAAGGCAGCAAATAACAACGCCAACCCCTTGGTGAATCAATTTAACGCTGCTGGAGAGTTAACGCACCTTCTGACCTTGGAAGGTTTGCCTAAAGAGCAAATCCTGCATATTCTGGATACGGCTCAGCAATTTGTCAGCGTGACAGATCCTTCGAGAGAAGTAAGGAAGGTTCCCCTCTTGCGCGGCAAGAGTGTATTCAATCTCTTTTTTGAAAACTCCACTCGTACTCGAACTACTTTTGAGATCGCTGCAAAACGTTTATCTGCAGACGTGATCAATTTAGATATTTCGACTTCGTCTACTGCTAAAGGTGAGAGTCTGCTCGATACTATCGATAACTTAGTGGCGATGCAGGCAGATATTTTTGTAGTACGCCACAATGTTTCTAAGGCGCCGATTGAGATTGCCAATCATGTGCCAGCGCATGTGCATGTGGTCAATGCGGGCGATGGTAGTCATCAACATCCAACCCAAGGTTTGTTGGATATGTACACCATGCGCCATTTCAAGCAACAGTTCAAAGGTCTGAAGGTGGCGATTGTGGGCGACATCGTTCACAGCCGAGTCGCTAAATCGAATATTCATGCGCTGACCACTTTAGGATGCGAAGAAATTCGTGCTATCGGCCCAGAGAGTTTGTTGCCGAGTGATTTGGATATGCTGGGGGTGAAGGTGTATCACAGCATGGAAGAAGGTCTGAAGGATGTCGATGTAGTGATGACCTTACGCATTCAAAAGGAACGTATGGAGGCCGGCCAGGTTCCTGAGGGCGACGCCTTCTTTAAGCAATATGGCCTAACACCAGCTCGTTTAGCGCTTGCAAAGTCTGATGCCATCGTGATGCACCCAGGCCCCATGAACCGTGGTGTAGAAATTGATTCAGTAGTAGCCGATGGTCCTCAATCTGTCATTCTTAATCAAGTTACTTTCGGAATTGCTGTACGTATGGCAGTGATGTCGATTGTTGCTGGTAACTAATTAGATCCATTGAGCGCAATAGAGTCAGTGTCTATTCCTAAGGTAACTCAGCAAAAGCGTTGGTTGATTTTGACGCATGCTTTTAATATGGATGGGCGGGCTGCTAGCCTCACTATCACCGATAAGATTCCCTATTTGCTTGAAGCAGGTGTTGAGCCGATTGTATTTAGTGCAATTACTGGCATTAAAGATCAACGCTTTCCGCACTATCAATTTCTAGCATGGGGCCCTTCCGGATTCCGTTTTGATTTTCGTCATTGGATTGCTAATCAATATGGCCGTGGTCTGTTCTATAAGATTACGACTCGTACTGTTTCCTTGCTTCTGGCTCCATTGATTGCCATTGAGAAGTTAGCCTTAGGCTATTCAAGCCAATGGTCATGGGCCATTCCAGCCTTTATTCATGGCCGACGCCTGATTAAAGAGGGTAAGGTTGACGTTGTCTTTTCAGTGGGTAGCGCCTGGTCCGCTCACTTGGCTGGCGTATGGCTTAAGAAAGCGACGGGTATCAAACTGATCTCCGAAGTGCATGATCCTTTAGTGATTCGTCAAAGCCCGGGTGACGATGGGGCAGATAAACCCAAAAATAGAGATGCGCGCTTCCGTCATTTTCTAGAAAGTCAACTTTGCAAATATTCTGATTTTGTTTGGTGGTTTACTGACGGCGCCTTGCATTACGCTAAGATCCGCAATACCAATCTCAACACATCTGGAAACGCTAAAGGCTTTGTGGTGATGCCAGGTGCAGAACCTCCAGGTGCGCAGAATATTCATTCAGGTCATGCCTATACAGAGCATTTAAATCTGTGCCACTTTGGTTCTCTGGCAAAAGATCGTAGTCTATCTGTCATATTAAAAGCCCTTACCGTGCTGATCCAAAAATATCCTGAAGCAAGATCAGTGATTCGTGTACATGCTTATGGCGCTCCTCTAGATAGTTATTCGACTCAGGCAATTGAGGAGTATGGATTTGGGGATGTATTACTTGCGCACGGTCGTCTTGAAAAGGATCCCGCAACGGGTTTATCAGGACGTGAGCGCGTAGTAGAAAAAATGCAAGAAGCTGACGTCCTCATTCTGCTTCATGGCAAAGGTGAAGAGTGCGCCGAGTACATTCCATCGAAGTTCTATGACTATCTTTGGGCGCAACGTCCGATCTGGGCTATTACCCACCGCAATCCTCAGTTAGATCAAATGCTCTTGGAACGAAATGCCTACTTAAGTATTAGTGGGGATGAGTCCAGCCTTGCAATGACGCTAGAGAAAATCTGGCTAGATTGGCAACAGAAAAATCTCAATCAAGTGAGCGGAACTCCGATTGGCGTCAACCAAGCGGTCAAGAAAATTCTGGAGACTGCGGCGAGTTAAATCTAGTTTAAGCTCTGCCGTACTGGTCTTCGAAACGCACAATATCATCTTCACCCAAGTAGTCTCCTACCTGAGCTTCGATAATCACGAGCGGTATATCACCTAAATTCGTGAGTCTATGCTGAGTCTCTTTCGGAATATAAGTGGATTCATTGGCATTGAGATGGAGCACCTTATCGCCATTGACGATCTCCGCTTTACCAGTAATCACAACCCAGTGTTCGTTGCGGTGATGATGCATTTGCAGTGACAACTTGCCACCTGGGTTAACTACAATGCGTTTGATCTTATAGTCAGGACCTTCTTCGATCACGGTGTAAGTGCCCCATGGACGATGTACAGTGCTGTGATAAGTGGCGCGCTCATCTTTATCTTTGTTGAGCGCATCAACTACTTTCTTGACGGATTGAGAGTTGCCTTTAGCACTAACTAGCAATGCATCAGGCGTATCCACGATGATGAGGTTATCTAAACCTACTGCTGCAATTAAGCGTTCACGACCAAAGACGAAATTGTTTTTGGAGTCAACAAAAATAGCCTTTCCTTCAGCGGCATTGCCATGCTCATCCTCTGGAAAGTGTTTTGCCATGGCATCCCATGAGCCCACATCATCCCAGTCAAAGCTGGCATTAACGGAAACTACATTTGGAGCCTTTTCCATAATGGCGTAATCGAGAGAAATGTCTTCAATCGCTGCCATGGTGGTTTTATCTAATGTAAATGAATCGACAGTATCAGCAGGCTTGCTAGCTGCCCAGCAAGTTTCTACTTGTTTAGCTAAGCTCGGTGCAATGTCATTTGCTACATTGAGTAAGGTGTTCGGCGTAAAACAGAACATCCCTGAGTTCCAATGGAAATTACCAGCAGCAACATATTGCTCTGCTAAAGCCATAGCTGGCTTTTCAACAAACTGCTCAACAATACGTCCCTCAGCATTACTTGGAGTGCGGGCTGGGTTACCTAATTTCAGATAACCGTAGCCTGTTTCAGCATGCGTTGGTGGAATTCCAAAGGTCACTAAATTACCTTCCTTTGCAAAGTCCACCGCCTTGGCAACGGCCATTTCAAATCCAACTTTGTCATGAATAACATGGTCCGCAGGCAGAACCAACATCGGAATATCGCCACGACCTGCATTTTTAGCGGCCAATGCTGCAAAGAGAACGGCGGGTGCAGTATTGCGACGTAGGGGTTCAATAATGGTGAGCTTGGCTTCTTGAGAAGAACTTTTTAAATCTGCTTGAACTTGGAAGCCGAGACTTTCAGAAGTAACGACGCATAGCCAAGGGTTAGAAGATTCAATGCGATTCGCGGTTTCGCTCAGGAGCGATTGTTGGCTGGCAACCGGCATAAAAACCTTGGGACGGTTTTCACGAGACACGGGCCACAAACGGGAGCCTGCTCCCCCACAAATGATTACCATCGAAAAGTTCAGTTTCATGGGCAAATTTTACCTAAAGAAAAGGGG
>CANCIL010000027.1 GCA_947378095.1 Betaproteobacteria bacterium | reverse complement strand
TGGCTTTAATTTCTACCCTCAAAGAATTAGGCCGCTCCTGGAGCACTCGTACTGAGAGTCCGAATAGCAATCCTTTAAATCAACGCTGGATTTATTGGTGGGGTCCAGAAGGTTCTGGGCGCACTCACTTACTTGAGGCAATGGCCAATTACGCAGCTGACGCCGGTCTAGACCATTTTTACTTAAGGCCTAATGAGCCAAGTGCATGGGTCCGCCTGGAAGAAAAAATGGGTTTGCTTGCACAGAGCGATGTCCCTTCAATCATTAGCGTGGATGATGTAGATCGCCTAGATGAACGCTTAGTGGGCGCTTTATTTCGAATTCTGAATGGAGTCCAAGCCAGTAAAGCGATTCATATTTTGATGGCTGGTAAAGCTGCCCCCGCCATGCTTGAGCTTAGAGAAGACCTGCGAACCCGCTTGGGCTGGGGTTTGGTGTTTCAGACCGAACTCTTAGATGATGATGCGAAAATACAAGCCTTAGAGCAAGCTGCGCAAGCGCGGGGCCTAGTCTTATCGCCGGATGTGTTGCCATGGCTTCTCAGCCGGTTTTATCGCGACATGCCTAATTTAATGGCTCTGATTGATGCGCTGGATGCTTATTCATTAGAAACAAAACGTGCAGTAACCTTACCCCTTGTGCGTGAGCTCTTGCAGCCAAAATAATTTATTTCATATCCACTCGTGACCCAACTAGCCCTCTTCGATCTCGATCACACTCTTTTGCCCTGCGATAGCGACTACGAATGGGGTCAATTTCTGGCACGCATTGGTGTGGTTGATAGCGAGTATTACGCCAAACAAAATGAACGCTTCTATCAAGACTACAAAGATGGCAAGCTCGATATTCATGAATTTTTGCGCTTTGCTTTAAAGCCTCTATCTGAGCACTCACGTGAGCAATTAAAAGAATGGCACGATGCCTTTATGAAAGAAGTGATCAGCGGGCAATTACGTCAGCAAGCCATTGACCTGGTCAAACGCCATCAAGACGCAGGAGACTTATGTTGCGTGATTACTGCGACTAATAGCTTCGTCACCCGCCCTATTGTGGAAAGCTTTGGCATTGAACATCTGATTGCCACTGAACCTGCGAAAAGTTCAGACCACCCACTAGCCAGCTTTACAGGTGATGTGCAGGGCATTCCTAATTTTCGTGAAGGCAAGATCCAGAATCTGCAGGAGTGGCTAGCTAGTAAAAACCTGTCGTTAAATACTTTGCCGCGGAGTTATTTTTACTCCGACTCGATGAATGATTTGCCCTTACTAGAAAAAGTGAGTCATCCTGTCGCTACCAATCCTGATGATCGTTTGCGCGATGAAGCTCAGAAACGCAACTGGCCTATTCTTGAGTTATTTGCATGATCACTAAGTTTATTAAACGCATCTTGCGTCGCGACCCGATGGTCAAGCACACGCAGGCAAATAATACGGGCGCTCCAAAACGGATCCCTAAAAAAACGCATCGTATTGATCCTCACCTTCTCTCTAAAAATGCGGTCAAGGTAACCGACACATTGCAGCAGGCAGGATATGAAGCTTTTATTGTGGGTGGCGCCGTCCGTGATTTGGTTCTGGGCATTGGCCCCAAGGATTTTGATGTAGCTACTAATGCCACTCCTGATCAGGTGCAGAAATTATTCCGCAAAGCCCGCTTAATTGGCCGTCGTTTTCAAATCGTACACGTCACCTTCTTTGGCAAAGGCCATCCTGAAATTATTGAGGTTTCGACCTTTAGGGCCTTACTGGATAACGCTGGTGACCACGTAGCTGAAAGTGGGCGCATTTTGCGTGACAACGTTTGGGGCTCACAAGGTGAAGACGCGGCGCGGCGCGATTTCAGCATCAATGCAATGTATTACGACCCTTCTTCTGAAACCGTGCTCGACTATCACGGCGGTATGGCAGATATTCAGAAGAAAACCTTACGCATGATTGGTGATCCTGCAAAACGTTATCGCGAAGATCCTATTCGAATGCTAAGAGCAATTCGTTTTGCTGCTAAAACAGAATTTACTTTAGAAGCGGCGACGCGCGCTCCTATTGCCAAGCTCAGCACTTTGTTACAGGATGTTCCCTCCGCTCGCTTATTTGATGAAATCCTGAAATTACTGATGTCCGGCTATTCATGGGCAGCTATTCAAGGATTGCGTGATGCGGGTCTACATCATGGGCTGTTGCCTTTACTGGACCACATTCTAGACACTAGTGAAGACTCTAAAGAAGCCAATCAATTCGTTAAGCTTGCATTGGCCAATACAGACCAACGTATTCAAGCAGGAAAAAGTGTTTCTGCAGGATTTTTATTTGCCACACTACTTTGGCCTGACCTGCTTAAAAACTGGAATGCCAATTTAGCTAAAGGCATGGCTAATATTCCTGCGCTACAAGATGCCATGGACGATACGATCGCCACTCAAAGTAGTGGGATGACGATTCAACGTCGCTTTGAAAGTGATATGCGCGAGATCTGGTCTATGCAACCCCGTTTTGAAAAAAGGGTTGGGCGCTACCCATACCGCCTAATCGAATCACCCCGTTTTAGAGCGGGTTATGACTTTCTTCTACTACGCTGTGCCACCGGCGAAAAGGAGGCTGCTCTTGGCCAATGGTGGACAGACTTTATTGCTGCAGACCCCGCAGGCCAGGACGCCTTAATGGCAAGCGCCAAGAATGACACTGGAAATAGCGCCTCTCCAGCCAAAAGGCGCCGTCGCAGAAAACCCAAATCCGCCACTTCCACCGCCACCGAAAACGATCCGAGCTAAGCAAGCTTTTAGAAATTTCTGTAAAGTAAGTTCATCTTAGGTTTGGAATCGTATGGCACGGGCATATATTGGATTTGGCGGCAACATCGGCGACACGCGTCAGCTCATCACTGATGCGATTATTTGCTTAGCCCAACGCTGCGAATTACAAATCATGGCCAAGAGCTGCTTCTATCAAAGCGCTCCTGTGGATGCGGTGGGGGGCGACTACATCAATTCAGTAATCGAAATTGAAACCCAATTGACCCCATACGGACTGCTTCACATTTGCCAAGCAGTTGAGCAAGAATTTGGGCGTGAGCGTCCCTACGCTAATGCACCAAGGACACTTGATCTGGATATTCTGTCTTTTGAGGGAGTCGTTCAAAGCGAAACTGAGTTGATGCTCCCACACCCCAGAATTACTGAGCGGTCTTTTGTATTGCTTCCTTTGCTTGAAATTGCGCCAGACTTCTTCCTCCCCAATTTCGGCGAATTGAAGGCCTACTTACCTAAAGTCGCTCATCAGCGTATTGAAAAACTCCCCTGCCGTAACTGCAATTGTGGGGAAAAAGACGTTTATAGCCAATCCGCGCATTAATTCATTAAACTCTCGCCATGGGTTACTTACAGGGCGACAAGCCAATCTCGATTACTAAGCTCCTCGCGATGCACGCTGAGGGTGAAAAAATTTGTATGCTTACTGCATACGACTCAACCATGTCAGCCTTACTTAATCGCTGTGGTGTTGAAGTCATTCTGATTGGCGACTCCTTAGGGAATGTTATTCAAGGCCAAACTAGTACAACCCCAGTTACGATCGAACAGATGGCCTACCACACCACCTGCGTAGCGCGCGCTAACTCACACGCCTTCTTGATTGGAGATTTACCTTTTGCTAGCTATGGAGATCCCGTGCAAGCATTAGACTCAGCTGCCGAACTCATGCGTGCTGGTGCTGATATGGTGAAACTTGAAGGTGGCGGTCATTGGCAAGTAGAAATCATTCAGTACCTAGTGGAGCGTAGCGTTCCTGTATGCGCGCACCTTGGCCTACTTCCTCAGTCAGTCCATCTTTTAGGTGGCTATAAGGTGCAAGGGAAGTCAAAGGACTCAGCTAGCATCATGCTCGAGCAAGCGCTTGCTTGCCAACATGCTGGAGCTCAAATGGTAGTTCTGGAAGCAATTCCTTCAACGCTAGGCGAAAGAATTACAGCAGAACTGCATATTCCTACCATCGGAATTGGCGCAGGCCCAGATTGTTCTGGCCAAGTTTTAGTACTGCAAGATATGTTGGGCATTAGCCCAGGAAAACCACCGAAGTTCGTGAAGAACTTTATGGATGGCCACCACTCTATCGAGGCTGCTATTAAAGCCTACGTGAGAGAAGTGAAGTCCGGGAAATTCCCCGGACCTGAATACGGCTTTGCTGGCTAACAGCCCTTAACTAAAAAAGCTTTTCACGCCATCAAACCAGCCCTTTTGTTGTGGGCTATGTTTGTCGCCCCCAGACTTCAGGCTGTCATCAAATTTTTGCAGCAACTTTCTTTGCTCATCGGTCAATTTGATTGGTGTCTCGACCAACACGTGAACAAAAAGATCGCCTATTAAAGCGGAACGTAGGCCTTTAATTCCCTTGTTACGCAAGCGGAATGTTTTACCAGTCTGCGTACCCTCTGGAATTGGAAACTCCACGCGGCCTGATAGCGTCGGCACTTCAATCTCACCACCTAGCGTAGCTGTAGCAAAAGAGATTGGCATTTGTACATGAAGATCACTGCCATCACGCTCAAATACGGAATGTGGTCTGACACGAACTTCTACATATAAATCGCCTGATGGGCCACCATTAATTCCAGGTTCGCCATTGCCAACGGAGCGGACACGCATACCATCATCAATACCTGCTGGTATTTTGATTTCAAGTGTTTTTTGTTCTTTGTGTTTACCGCTGCCATGGCAGGTTTTGCATGGCTTCGGAATGTACTCACCAGTACCGCGGCACTTGGGACAAGTTTGCTGCATAGAGAAGAAACCTTGTTGCACGCGTACCTGACCATGGCCATCACAAGTAGTGCATTTTTCTGCTTTGCTGCCGGGCTCTGCACCAGTGCCATGACAAGGCTTGCAATTACTCCAACTAGGCACACGGATTTGGGTGGTGTAGCCCTCTGCCGCTTGCTCGAGTGTGATATCCATGTTGTAGCGTAGATCGGCACCTTTATAAACCTGTGGCCCGGAGTGGCGACCACCACCTTGACCAAAGATGTCACCAAAGATATCTCCGAATGCATCTGCAAATCCACCACCGCCAAATCCACCACCGCCAAATCCACCCATTGAAGGATCAACTCCAGCATGGCCATATTGATCATAAGCAGCGCGCTTATTGGGATCAGTCAAGGTTTCGTAAGCTTCTTTTACTTCTTTAAATTGGGCTTCAGCCGTTTTGCTATCGGGATTGCGATCAGGGTGAAACTTCATTGCCATTTTGCGATAGGCTTTTTTTAGCTCTTCATCGCTAGCCCCTTTTGAGACACCCAGCACTTCGTAATAATCGCGTTTACTTTTAGGCACGGCCTATTCCTCTCAACAACCTGAATGACACAAGTCGGCACACGGCCGACTTGTTATTTAAGTACATCAAAACTACGTTTATAAATGTTTGATTTCAGAATTACTTCTTGTCATCAACCTCTTTAAAATCAGCATCGACAACATCTGCATCAGGAGCGGCGCCTGGGGCAGCACCTGGAGCTGCACCCGGAGCACCACCACCGGCTTTAGCTTGTTCAGCAGCCATGACTTTTTCGCCCAACTTCTGACTTGCTTTACCCAAAGCTTCGGTCTTCGCTTCAATGATCGCTTTATCGCTACCTTTGATGGCTTCATCTAATTCTTTCAAGGCAGCTTCGATTGCTTCTTTCTCAGCAGCCTCTAAGCTTGCGCCATGCTCTTCCAAGGCCTTCTTAGTTGAGTGAGCCAAAGCATCAGCAGTGTTACGCGCCGTTACCAACTCCAAGGCTTTCTTATCTTCGGCGGCATTGGCTTCAGCATCTTTTACCATGCGCTGAATTTCTTCTTCAGTTAAACCAGAGTTTGCCTTGATAGTGATCTTGTTCTCTTTACCAGTAGTTTTGTCTTTTGCGGTGACATGCAAAATACCGTTGGCATCAATATCAAAAGTCACTTCAATTTGTGGCATACCGCGTTGCGCTGGCGCAATACCTTCGAGGTTAAATTCACCCAACAACTTGTTAGCCGCCGCCATCTCACGCTCACCTTGGAAGCACTTAATAGTTACTGCAGGCTGGTTATCTTCAGCTGTAGAGTAAACCTGTGAATGCTTAGTAGGAATCGTAGTGTTCTTAGGAATCATCTTGGTCATTACGCCACCAAGTGTTTCGATACCCAATGACAATGGAGTTACGTCCAAGAGCAATACGTCTTTGCGATCGCCAGACAATACGGAACCTTGAATTGCAGCACCAACAGCGACTGCCTCATCAGGGTTTACGTCCTTACGCGGCTCCTTACCAAAGATTTCTTTTACCTTGTCCTGAACAGCAGGCATACGGGTTTGACCGCCAACCAAAATCACATCATCAATGTCAGCAACATTCACGCCAGCATCTTTAATCGCAGTTAAGCAAGGGCCAGCTGTACGGTTGATCAATTCTTCAACCAAAGATTCCAATTTGGCACGTGTCAACTTCAAGTTCAAATGCTTAGGACCACTAGCGTCAGCTGTCACGTATGGCAAATTGATTTCGGTTTGCTGTGCTGAGGACAATTCGATCTTGGCCTTTTCAGCGGCATCTTTTAGGCGCTGCAGTGCTAATACGTCTTTGCTCAGATCAACGCCTTGTTCTTTCTTGAACTCAGCAATGATCCAGTCAATGATGCGTTGGTCAAAGTCTTCACCACCCAAGAAGGTGTCGCCGTTTGTAGAAAGCACTTCAAACTGCTTCTCACCATCCACATTAGCAATTTCAATAATGGAGACGTCGAATGTACCGCCACCCAAGTCATATACCGCAATTTTGCGATCAACCTTGTCTTGCTTGTCTAAGCCAAAAGCCAGTGCAGCAGCTGTAGGCTCGTTGATGATGCGCTTCACATCTAAACCAGCAATACGACCAGCATCTTTAGTTGCTTGACGTTGGCTGTCATTGAAATAAGCAGGCACAGTAATCACGGCCTCGGTTACTTCTTCACCAAGGTAATCTTCTGCTGTCTTTTTCATTTTGCGCAAGATCTCAGCTGACACTTGCTGTGGCGCCATTTTCTTATCACGTGCCTCAACCCAAGCATCACCATTGTCTGCTTGAATAATCGCATATGGCATTAAGCCAATATCTTTTTGTACTTCAGGATCAGTGAACTTACGACCCATCAAACGCTTCACAGCGTAGATTGTGTTTTTAGGGTTTGTTACTGACTGACGTTTAGCTGGCGCACCGACCAATACTTCACCATCTTCAACGTAAGCGATGATGGATGGTGTTGTACGACCACCTTCTGCGTTCTCGACAACTTTAGGCGCATTGTTTTCAACGACTGAAACACACGAGTTAGTGGTTCCTAAGTCGATTCCGATAATCTTTCCCATAATGGCTCCAAAAAATGAAATTACTGCGTTGTTTTATGTAAATTCGTACTACTGCTCTGAATAAATCGATACCCTGTAGATGGGGTTCAAAAAGGAGATTTCAAGGGCTGAAGTAGCAAAAAAGGCAGAAATCTGCCTTTTTTATGCCTTTTTGGGTCTTTTCTGAGGTTTTAGCCCCAAAAAAGCCTTATTTTGGAGCGCTAACTGTCACCAGAGCGGGTCTGAGGACTCTATCAGCCACGGTATAACCCCGTTGAAGCACTGAAACCACAGTATTGGGATCTTGCTCAGAGGGCACCGAAGCAATGGCTTGATGATGATGAGGATCAAATTTATCGCCTACTGCTGGATTAATTTCCGTCATACGGCCTTTTTCAAATGCAGATAAAAGCTGCTTGAGGGTGATTTCTAAACCCTCTTTAAAGGCTTTTGCATCTCCGGCGTCAGTACTTAAGGCTGCATACAAACTGTCAGTCACAGGCACCAAATGCTCAGCAAAACTTTCAATTGCAAACTTATGTGCCTTAGCAATGTCTTCAACAGCGCGGCGACGAATATTTTCACCTTCCGCTTTAGCGCGCAAGAAGTTATCTTGCATATCGGTCAGTTTTTGATTGAGCTCAGCAATTTCTTGCTCTGGTGTCAAAGGTGCAGCAGTTTCTGCTGATGCTTCAGGAGCAGTATTTTCTTGCTCTAAATTGGGGTTTTGATTTTCTTGTGTCATGGACGCTATTTCGCTTTAAAGAAGAATGGCTATTAAATGCAATATGGGGTTAAAAGATGGGAATTCAAGTCTTGGCTCGCTCTGCTAATTCCGCCCTCTCATTACGTAAGGCAAGCTCAGCTTCAGACTCGGTGCCTAGCGACCAACCTAATAAATGCTGATACGCAATATCGCTCAAGGCCTCAATCCATTTGGGGTTGCTGTTCAGACAGGGAATATAGCGGTAATCCTTGCCACCATGCTCAAGGAAGATTTCTCTAGCTTCCATAGCAATTTCCTCGAGAGTCTCCAAGCAATCTGCCGGAAATCCCGGACAGAAAATATCGATCCTTTGGCAACCTTCTTTTGCCAACTTTTCAATTGTCGGAGCAGTATAGGGCTTGAGCCATTCTGCTTTTCCAAAGCGAGACTGAAAAGTAACGATGTATTCACCCTTATCCAATCCCAATGCTTCGCCAAGTAAACGCCCTGTTTTTAAACACTCACAATGATAGGGATCACCCTTCATCAAATTACGCTTAGGCAAACCATGAAAGGACATGACAAAACGATCGCCTGCTGCAAAATTGGGGCGCCCATCTTTATCCCAAGCACTTAACACCTGATCGCGCAATGCATTGATATAGGCAGGATTATCGTGATAGTGCTTTACCAACCGTAACTCAGGTTGATCACGCCAAGTACCGAGTACCCGAAAGACTTCATCAAAGCTTGAGGCCGTCGTAGTAGCGGAATATTGTGGATATAAAGGCAAAATAAGTAAGCGCTCCATCCCTTGAGCCTTCAGGCCGTCAAGGGCTTCCTGGGTCGAGGGTTGGCCATAGCGCATTGCCAAATCCACTAATACGGTATGACCTTGACTAGCAAACCTTTCACCCAATTCTTTTGCTTGCAAGCGCGAGTAATGCATTAATGGCGAACCTAATTTTGGCAACCAAATCGAAGCATATTTTTTAGCAGATGCGCTACTACGAATTGGCAAAATAATGCCGTTCAGGATGAACCACCAAATGAAGCGAGGAATTTCTACCACCCTAGGGTCGGATAAAAATTCTTTTAGATAAGCTCTTACCGCTTTGGGAGTCGGCGCAGATGGCGTACCCAAATTCAGCAATAACACCGCTGTCTTAGAAGCCCTTAAATGAGGATTTTGATTCAAAGTAATTTCTCTATTAATATTTTTTAAAACGTTTAAGAGCTTAGCGCACCCGATAATAATTTAGACGTAATATCCACAATTGGAATCACTCGGTCGTAGGCCATGCGTGTTGGTCCGATCACTCCTAAGGTTCCCACAATCTGCCCATCCACACTATAAGGCGCACTGATCACAGCCAGGTCCTCGTACGGCAGGAGATCGCTCTCTCCACCTATAAAGATTTGAATACCATCGGCGTGGCTAGAGACATCTAATAATTGCATTAAGACTGACTTTTGCTCCAGCATGTCAAACATCTTACGTAACCTATCAAGATTGGAGCTGAGATCGCCCACATTCAGCAAACGGCGCTCACCAGATAGAACAACATCACCACGACTCAAATCGTAATCTGCTACTCCCGTTTGCAAGGCTAATGCCATCAAACCAGAAATATCAGTCCGCAGATTATCTAAGTCGGCCTTGAGATGGGCTCGTACCTGCTCAAAACTTTTTCCTGCAAACTGAGCGTTAATGTAATTACCAGCTTCAATCAATTGGCTTGGTGAGTAATCTTGCGTTGTCGGCAAGATACGGTTTTGCACATCCCCCTCAGGAGTAACCATAATCAATAAGATCTTGCCTTCGCCTAAGCGCAAAAATTCGATGTGCTTAAAAACTTGGGCACGTTTGGGGGTCATCACCACGCCAGCGAAATGGGTCAGATTCGATAAGATTTGAGCCGCGGAATTCAATACCTTTTGTGGTGAATCAGGCAAAAGCCCTTTTTCCACCTCTCGGGCGGCCATTTCTTCCAGAGGACGAATGGTGACCATCGTGTCCACAAATAGACGATAGCCCCTAGGAGTGGGTATACGGCCAGCCGAGGTATGAGGGCTAGTTACCAAGCCCATCTCCTCAAGATCCGCCATCACATTACGAATGGTGGCGGCCGACAGATCCAAACCCGAGAATCTCGAGAGCGTACGCGAGCCAATAGGCTGACCCTCCTCGATATAACGCTCGATGAGGGTTTTGAGTAAAGCGCGGGAACGTTCATCCATGGTGGAAGGGATTTTATGCCTATGGTTTAATCGTTATATGTTAAGCCCATCCCCAAATTCCACCAACAAGGCATTTAGCCGGGTTGCGCTTGTCGGCAAATTCCAGGCCGATGGAATAGAGGACCACCTCCGGGACTTGGCCAAACTGGTGTCCGATCTGGGCTGTGAAGTCTTTTTAGAGGCTGCTACTGCACAGCATATAGGGTTAACTGAATTCCCCACTAAAAAGGCCGATGATTTTCCTGGAGCCATCGATTTAGTGGTGGTTTTAGGTGGTGATGGCACCATGCTCGGAATTGGTCGCCAATTGGCTGGCAAAAATGTGCCTTTGGTAGGAATCAATATGGGTCGCCTAGGCTATATGACCGATATTCCGATTCAGTCCGTGCAATCGATTCTTCCGAAAATTATTGCCGGCGAATATGAAGCAGACACACGGACACTCTTAGATGCGGTGGTTTTGCGTAAAGGTAAAGAGATTACGCGTGCGCTCGCCCTCAATGATGTTGTCGTAAATCGCTCCGGAATTTCTGGAATGGTGGAGCTTGCAGTACATGTCAATGGTTCATTTATGTACAACCAACGCTCGGATGGCTTAATTGTGTCAACTCCTACCGGCTCAACTGCATACGCCCTTTCTGCTGGCGGTCCCATTCTGCATCCACGTGTTGCCGGCATCTTGCTGGCACCAATTGCACCGCATTCGCTTTCGAATCGTCCCATTGTGTTGCCCGAAGATAGTCTGACAATTATTGAAGTGGTAGACGGTCGCGAAGTCGTTGTCAATTTTGATATGCAATCACAAACCGATTTACAAAGTGGCGACAAGGTTGAAGTGCGCCAATCTAACAAAACGATTACTCTCCTACATCCTCGCAGTCACAGTGATTACAAAACCTTGCGCGAGAAGCTGCACTGGAATGAGTATCCATCGACATTCTGATGTCGAATTCTTTGCTACGCTAATACATGCTTCAAACTATTTCACTTCGTGACTTTGTCATTGTTGATCAGCTAGAGCTCGATTTTGCTAGCGGCTTTACTGTCCTTACTGGCGAGACAGGGGCAGGCAAATCGATTTTGCTAGATGCGCTTAGCCTGGTTTTAGGCGAACGGGCTGATAGCAGCCAAATTCGAGAGGGTGCTAATCGTGCTGAGATTTCAGCCCTTTTCAGAATTGACCCTGAACAAATCCAATATTTCAATCAGTGGCTCGATGAACAAGGCTTCCCTTTAGAGGATGATGGTCAAAGCCTGCTTCTCAAAAGAACAGTTGAAAGTAATGGCCGCAGCCGCGCCTTCATTAATGGCAGCGTCGCTACCGTAACGCAACTGCGTGAGGCAGGAGATCAGCTAGTAGACATTCATGGTCAACACGCTCATCAACTCTTACTCAAGGGTGGCGCCCAACGTGAGTTACTCGATCGTCATGCAGGATTGTTGCCACTCGCATCCGAAGTTGCGCTGGCCTTCAAAACCTTAAGCGACTCTCGCCGTAAATTAGAGCAAGCAGAAAATGCAGGGCAAGATATTGAGCGTGAGCGTGAGCGTTTAGAGTGGCAACTAGAAGAACTCACTGAACTTTCCCCCATCGAAGGTGAATGGACTAGCATTCAAAATGAACATGCCAGATTGGCCAATGGCGCCAAAATTATTGGGGGATGTCAGGAGGTGATCGAATCACTGAGCGATGCAGAAAACTCCGTAGATGCCATATTGTCTAAAGCCTGCGGCAACATTAGCGCCCTAGCCGAACATGATTCAGCGCTCAGCGCCATCAGCGAAGCTCTAGACTCAGCTCAAATTCAACTAGATGAAGCGATTCATGGACTGAATCGTTACTTACAAAAGATTGATTTAGATCCAGCAAGACTTGAACAAGTCGAAGAGCGGATGCAAGCACTGCATGGTGCCGCACGCAAGTACCGCACTGAAGTAGATGAACTGCCAAAGTTATTGTTAGATACCGCGGAGCGCTTAGAAGCATTAACTGCCTCACAGAATATTGAAGCGCTTCGAGAAAGAGTCAAGACTGAAGAGGCAGCCTATCTTAAGAATGCAAAACAACTGTCACAAAAGCGCAGTAAAGCTGCTACTGAGCTGAGTAAACTAGTTACCGATGCCATGCAAGATCTTTCTATGGCTGGTGGTCAACTAGAGATTGCATTGAGCCCTCTTAATGAAGGTGGATCCAATGGACTTGAGCAAATCGAATTTTTAGTGGCAGGTCATGCCGGCAGTACTCCGCGCTCATTAGCCAAAGTTGCCTCTGGGGGCGAATTGGCTCGCATCAGCTTAGCCATCAGCGTGATCACTAGTAAAGCTTCATTTACCCCTACGCTCATTTTTGATGAAGTCGACGCCGGTATTGGGGGAGCAGTAGCGGAAACCGTTGGCAAACTTTTGCATCAACTGGGCCAGTCACATCAAATCTTATGCGTTACTCACTTACCTCAAGTGGCTGCCCAAGGGAATCACCATCTCAAGGTCAGTAAATCCCAAAGTGCTGACAAAACCGTATCTCAAGTACAGCCGCTGGGCAGATCAGAAAGAGTTGAGGAAGTGGCGCGAATGCTTGGCGGAGCAACTATCACCGATACCACCCGTCGTCATGCTCGAGAGCTTCTAGGGCAAAACTAAATTTACCTAAATAGTTATCCAGAGCTGGATGGCGCTAGAAATATTTTCTGCCAGAGCGCTAAGACAGCATCTCGTGCTGCCATCATTTCAGGATTTTTATCAATGGCAATACGGGTTTTTTCTGCACCATCTAAACGCAGACGATGCTGTAAAGCCCTCAATAATCGATAAGCATTACCAACAACTTTCGCCTCGCTAGCTTGAATTAAATCCAGTTCTCCCGCAATTCGCAGTAAAGCAATATTGCCTAAGTTCCCTATCAACTTCGGATATTGATGCGAATATGCCAGCACCAAGAACTGCACCATAAATTCAATATCCACCATGCCACCAGCATCGTGTTTTAAATCAAACTCTCCACTAGCATTGGGATGACCAGCATGTACTTTGCGGCGCATTTCTAAAATCTCATTGCGCAAATGATCTACCTGACGTTCCTGACTTAAGACCTCAGCTCGAACATCATCAAAAATGTGGCCCACTTCCCTATTCCCTGCTGAATAACGGGCTCTAGTGAGAGCCTGATGCTCCCATACCCAAGCGGAGTTATCTCCTTCACGGAGTTGATACTTTCTAAAAGCATCGCTATTTGTGACCAAGAACCCAGCCGATCCATTTGGGCGAAGCCGTGTATCAATCTCAAATAAGCTACCCGTGGAGGTAAAGGCAGTAAGCCAATTGATCATGCGCTTAGCTAAAAGTCCATAAATCTCACCAGCTGTTTGATCAGACTCATCGGCCTTGTATAGAAAGACTAAGTCCAAATCGGATGCATAACCCAACTCCTTACCCCCGAGCTTGCCGTAAGAAATAATGGCAAAGGGTGGAACTGTATCTTTAGGTAAATTGAATTTTTCTGCAACTCCTAGCCAAACTCGCTCAAACGTTGTTTGCAAAATAAGATCGGCCAATGCAGAAAGATGATCACTTACTTTTTCAACGGAAAGTCCCTGATGAACTCCAATACCTAAATCCGCCAATAAGGTAATAAAAGTTTCTGTGTGGTGCGTCACCCGCAAAATATCCATCGCCTGCTCTGAACCATCGCCTTCAGCCATGACATCGTCTAGACGCATATTCATGTTCGCCTTGACTTCTAGCCAGTAAGCTTCCGGATTTTCTATTAAAAATTCTTCAGATCTGGAGTTGAGTAAATGATCCAATAAATGCGGATGTTGCGTGAGATATTGAGCGCCCCATTGAGAAGATTTCAGTAATGCCAAGACATTGGAAAGCGCCTTGGGGTACTCAGCCAAAATTGAGAGGTAAGCACTCCGACGGGCGATTGCTTCTAGCAAATCAAAAAAGCGCAGCAGGGTCAGATCAGCATGAGCGAGTGAAGTCTCGTCCCCCTCAATATTCTGAGCGGCCTGACGCATTAAATTATTAAAAATAAGGCGGCTCTTTTCAGGCAACTGTTTTTGCTTTGGGCTTTCAGACCATACTCGCCATCTAGCCAAGGTGCTAGGGAAAAGACGTTCTTCGGGCGCCCACTCAAGCGCCAATGGGGCAAGATCTAAGCGCGCACCATCATCCAAAGAAAATGCTTTTTCAAAAAGCCGTGCAACATTATTTTGATGGCGATCTAGCTCTGCCATGAATGAGTCAAGATCGGGATTATTTTCTGGCCCTGCCATAGATAAGGCGATACGCGCTCTTGTGATTTCATCATCGGGCAAGTAATGGGTTTGTTGGTCGTCCCAAACCTGAAGCCGATGCTCTAGGCGCCTCAGAAATACGTAAGCAGACTGGAGATCCTCGATCTCATTGGCCGGGAGAATACCGCGCTGCCGAATCAAATCCAGCACCCCTAAGGTTGGCCTGACTCTAAACCGGGGATCAGTGCCGCCTCGCATAAGCTGAAACATTTGCGCTAGAAATTCTATTTCCCGAATACCGCCACGGCCTAATTTAATATCCCGAGATTTACCATGGCGAGTAGATGATTTTTTATCGGCCTCCACCTGAATCTGCGCATGTAGATCTCGTATCGAAGCAATGACGCCGTAATCCAGGTGGCGACGATACACAAAGGGGCGAATGAGTTGCTCCAACTCCTTTTCGCAGTGGACATACGCTTCAGTGCCCGGTAATGGAGCAATGAGCCTGCCTTTGATCCATGCGTAACGCTCCCACTCTCGACCTTGTACTAGCAGATATTCCTCCAGCATGTCTAAGCTGCAAACTAGAGGTCCAGAATCTCCATTTGGACGCAAACGCATATCGACTCGAAAAACAAAGCCATTCGCATCCAGCTCTGCCATTAGTGTGATTAAGCGTTTACCCATCCGCGTAAACCACTCATGATTAGATAAACTTTTTTCCGCCCCTACTGTCTCACCTTCATGCTCATACAAAAAGATTAAATCGATATCAGACGAAAGATTGAGTTCCATACCGCCCAACTTGCCCATACCAATAACCATTAAAGGCATTTCGGTATTGCTTGCCTGACTCCAGGGCAATCCAAAGCGGGGCTGAAGCTCTGCTCGGATAAACGCTATAGCCTCTACTACTGCCAATTGAGCAAAAAAACTCAGGCCATGGGTCACCTCTTCAAGGCTAGCCATTCCATTGAGATCTCTGAAGGCTACCCACAGCATTAATCTTTGGCGCGCCAGACGCAAATCCGCCATAAATTGCGCCTCATCCACTTTCTCGGAATCCCGAGGAGTAAGGTAGGTAGCCAGCAACTCCCTTATGTCTTGAGACTCAATTCTTTTATGGCCGCAAATGCGTAACCACTCCAGCCACTCAGGCTGAGCGCTGAGCCAGCGGCGTGCATAAGTAGAGTGCTGCTCTAAAAACGCAATTTGCCTAGAAAAATCATCCATTCCACCATCTTAATCCGTGACTTGAACTTGATAGGCAGATGCTTGGCGGTCGACCATGGGCTGACGGATAATAGAGGCCATGCTGGAAAAGATCATCCCGCCTCGCCTTCAGGGCGTATTAGCCAAACGCCCACCAGTTATGGGCAGAGCTTGGCGCAAACGCGCCTTGATTTTGCTGGGCATAGTGGCTGCTTTATTTGTCATTGGACATCTAACAGTTCGTTTCGTGCTTTGGCCTCAAATTGAAAAATCCAAAGTCTCCATTGAAAGACTGATCAGCACTCGAGTCGGGGCTGATGTCTCAATGGATAAGCTAGAAGTTTCCTGGACCGGTATTCGACCTAGCTTTGAAATTGAGGGGCTTCGCTTTAATGGTGCGGACCAATCAAAGCCTTTGCTATTGATTCAAGAAATAAAGGGCGAGCTCAGTTGGAATTCCTTTTACCATCTCGCGCCTTATTTTCATGAGCTGAATTTTAAAAGTGCACAAATCTATGTACGCCGCGATATCAAGGGACTAATTACTGTTGCAGGACTTCCTATTCATGGCAAAGCAGATGATTATTCGGCCGAAAATTGGCTCTTTGCACAAAATGATATTCAGGTTAATGATCTCAAACTCATTTGGGATGATCAAAAAAGTCAAAAACAATTAAGCGTCATCGATATTCAAAATCTCAATCTGTCTAATGGTATTCGTAGGCATCGGGGCGCCCTAAGTGCAACAACACCTTGGACTAATGGCCCCGTTGAAATCAAAGTAGATTTTGCAAACCGGCTCACTGGGCAAGCAGGCAATTGGCGCAACTGGATTGGTGCCATCGAGTGGAACTTAAATGATTTCAATCTCACGCAGATTGCCAAAGAATTTAAATTACGCCCTAATACCCTTGAAGGCTTAATCACCTCAAAAGGAAAACTCAATGTAGATAACGGACAGCCTGATGGTGGTGATATCTATCTTGCGGCTGATAATTTAGTTGTTCAATTATCTAAAGATGAAGATGCGATTGCGCTTGGAAGAGTGGAAACCAATCTGATTCAAGAAAATATTGATGGCATGATTTCTGTTACAAGCAAAACTTTTGCGTGGCGAGATGCTGATAGCAAAATAAATGCGCCGCTAGATAACTTAAGTCCTATGACCTTTCGCTGGCGTCCGCCTGGAGCTGATGGCGAGATTAAAGAGTTTGGATTTTCTTCGCCCAAAATCTTGGTTGAAGATGTTGCCTTATTTGCCCTCAATCTGCCGCTCTCAAAAAAGGTTCACCGCTGGATCAAAGACTCCCATGCAGATGGCGAATTACAAAACCTAGATATCAATTGGTCCGAGAGTAAGTCAACGCTATCCGCATTGAATATTCCGGGCAACTGGTTTAAATCCAACAAATTAGATTTCACAGTCAGCGCCAAGCTGATCAATCTCAGCTTGGCAAGCGTGAATAAAGCAATGCCATCGGTGAGCAATCTCTCTGGGTTCCTTACTAGCAATCAAAATCAAGGAAGCTTTTCTGTTAATTCCAATAATTTGACGCTAGAGGTCAATAGGCTACTCACAGATCCTAAAATTCAATTGGATTTGGCTAAAGGTCAAATCACTTGGGCTAAAACGAAAGGTAATTGGGTTGTAAATGTTAAAGATCTTGCGCTAAGCAATCCTGAAATTACAACCAATCTAGATCTCAGTTATGTTCTTGGAGCTGCTGGTCAACCCGATCTGATGAGTCTAGATATGGATTTTCTAACTGCCAAACTCGCGACTGCCTATCGTTATCTCCCTGTTGATATGGACAAAGATACCCAGCAATATTTGAGCAAGGCATTTAGTGCTGGCAGCATTCAAAAGGGCAAATTACATATCAAGGGAGACCCTAAGAAGATTCCTTTCCCCAAAAGCAGCGATGGAGAGTTTTCCTTAAATCTACCAATCACCGGCGTCACTTATAGTCCGGTACCCACACTACCAGCCAATCAAGGAATTTGGTCAGCGTTCACCAATGTGAATGGCGTCATTGCCATGCAAAACTCTGCATTTACTGTAGATATCAGTCAAGGAAGTTTCAAGCAAGTAGCATTAAGTCAATTTCATGCCGAAATTCCCAACGTGAGCGCCAAGCAGCTAGAGCTATCAGTCAATGGAAAAGCTCAGGGTGAGACCACTCAAATGCTGGAATATGTATTCGCATCACCGGTAGGAAAAAGTCAAACTGGACTTGAGAAACATTTACGCGCCACCGGTAACACCAATCTAGATTTAGGTTTGAAGATTCCGCTCTCAGGAAATGCGGATACGAAAGTCGACCTCAAACTTGATTTACCTGGCAATAGGGTGCAATGGTCAGATATGCCGCCGCTTGAAAACCTCAAAGGCAAAATTCGTATTACCGAAACTAATCCTGAGTTCGACAATGTCAGCGCAGACTTTTTAGGCGGCAAATTAAAAATTGCTACCGCGCCCTCAACAGCAGGCAGCCAAAATTACACTGTGTCTGGCGATATTGCAGCAAGCTACATCAAAAATTATTATGTAAATACTTTGAAGAAAGACCCTCACGCAGCACTAGAGGCTCTGAGTGGCAATGCTAAATATGATGGCTTAATGAGTTTTGGAAAATCCGGCAGCGAAACCAATCTGAAATTTGATCTACGCGATTTGGCAAGCACTGCGCCAGCGCCTGCACAAAAAGCTAAGGGCACACCACTCTTGGGGCTGATTACTATCAAGACGCTAGCCAAACCTAAAGCTGGAAGTATGAGCGTTAGTTGGAGTGGTAAGTTTGGTGATCTATATACAACTCAAGGCGAGCTCAATAGCGAAGGTGAATTACGTTATGGTCTCGGAGTAGGAGCGCCCGCTAATCTGCCTCAACAGGGATTCAGTCTGAATTTCTTCAGCAATGAACTCAATGCAGATTCCTGGATTGATTTTTTAGTGCAGCCCAATAAAAAGAATACGCCGGTCAAGGCCGATGAACCCAGTACTAGTCAAATACAAATGACAGTTCAAGCAAAAAAATTAATCTTAATGGATCGTCCGTGGCAGGATATGAATATCACTGCTATTCAAAAGAGTGATGCTCTTCAAGTTCGCATTAGCTCACCACAGGCTAATGGACAAATCCAATACCTAGGAGCTAACCAGGCAAACCCTAATGGCAGTCTCACTGGTAGCTTCAGTCGTTTACGGGTACCTGACGCACCGTCAGAGACGGTACAAGCTAGCAGCAGTTCTGCAAGTAAAAAGATGAGTGGTCCAGATTCCATTCCAAGTCTTGACATCTCTATTGAAGACTTTTCCTGGTTCAAAGCGCAACTGGGTCAATTTAAAATTAAAACGACTTCCAGTAACAATGTCATCAAGATAGATTCGATTAAAACCAATAATCCACAAGGCGAATCCAGCATTACCGGCCAGTGGCTGGGAGCCAATCCAAATCAGCCAGAGCATACGCAACTCAAAATTGATATGGATGTAAAAAATGCTGGCCAAATGATCGCGCATTGGAGCAATCAAAAATCGGTTGAGGGTGGGCAAGGTAAAGTCAACGCCTCAGTTGAATGGAACGGCTCCCCTTTTGAACCTCAGCTTGACTCCCTCAAGGGCAAGGCAGATTTACATTTAACAAAAGGACGTCTGTTAGAAGTAGACACAAGTGGTGCGCAGATTTTGGATGTCTTGAGTTTGCAAAGTCTCTTTAAATTTGCCACCCTAGATCTTCAAGGTACCGTGGGTAATATTGTCACCAAGGGCACCACCTTTAACTCTATTGCCGGTGTATTTGATATCCAAAACGGCATTGCACAGACAACACAATTTTCAATGGATTTAGATCAGGCTCGCGTAGCTATGAACGGTCAAATCAATATCCCAAAACAAACGCAAGATTTGCGCATCACGATTTTCCCTACGATTGATGCAACAGCAGGTTCACTAGCCGCATTTGCTATCAACCCGATTGTTGGCTTGGGTGCACTGGTGGGGCAATATTTAATTACCAGCCAAATAAATCGCAACCTTCAGTCTGACTATCTAGTCCAAGGCACCTGGAAAGATCCCCACGTGATTCCTCTTGATCAACGAGGCCAGCCGATCGACGCCAAGGCCATGGAGACGATACGCAGTAAAGATCTTTTAAAAGAACAAAGTAGGCCGGCTCCTAACAATCCACCAACTACACCAGTGACACCATCATGAGTGATAAGCCGAATTCAGCAGAACTCCAGATCGCCTCCATTCAAATGGTTTCCACTCCAGTGGTGCAGGAGAACCTAGATACCGCCAGCAGACTGATCAAAACTGCTGCCAATGAAGGTGCGCAGCTAGCCATCCTGCCTGAATATTTTTGCCTGATGGGTTTAAAAGATACCGATAAGGTCAATGCACGTGAGTCTTATGGAAGCGGACCTATTCAAGAACAGCTATCTTCGTTTGCAAAAGAAAATGAAATTTATTTAGTCGCGGGAACAATTCCACTGGAAGCCCCTAACCCACAAAAGGTATTGAATACCACTTTAGTTTTTAATCCCCTTGGTGAGTCTATTGGGCGCTATGACAAGATTCATTTGTTCGGCTTTGAAACTGAAACCGAGCGTTATCAAGAATCTGAAACGATTGACGCAGGTAATGAGCCAGGCTTACTGAAAATTGTTATTGGTGATCAAGAATGGATTTTTGGCTTAAGCATTTGTTATGACCTCCGTTTTCCAGAACTTTATAGGGCGCTAGGCCAAGTAGATTGCCACCTTATTCCTGCTGCTTTTACTTACACCACCGGAAAAGATCACTGGGAAATTCTGCTACGTGCACGCGCTATTGAAAACCAATGCTATGTCCTAGCCTCTGCCCAAGGAGGCAAGCACCTCAATCAACGGCGCACCTGGGGCCATAGCATGCTAATCGACCCTTGGGGCGATATTCAAGCAGACCTCCCGGAAGGGGAAGGCTTTATTTCTGGGGTATTGTGCAAAGATAAATTAAACGAGGTACGCTCTAAGTTACCTGCACTTGCGCATCGCAAGCTTTAAACCATCGAAAGACTGTCTGAATCAATGAATGCACCAGAAGCACTGTTTCCCAGTAATTGGACTAAAGCTAAAAAACAATCTGATCTCCTGAAAGTCGCAAAATCAATTTTGCTTGAACCCACAGGCCTGACTGAGCAAGATCTGCATCGCACTTTTGGTGACATGTTTACGCATCGCCTCGATGATGCCGATCTTTACTTCCAACATACCCGCAGTGAAAGCTGGAGTCTTGAAGAAGGAATTGTGAAATCCGGTAGCTTCAATATTGACCAAGGTGTTGGGGTACGCGCCATCTATGGCGATAAAACAGCATTTGCCTATTCAGACGAAATTAATTTAGAAGCTCTTAATAAGGCAGCTAAAGCAACTCGTGTTATCGGTCCACAAGGCGGCAAACAAGCCGTTGCTAGCAAACTCTTTAATCCGATTTCCAACAAACTCTATTCGGATATCAACCCGCTTGACTCTTTACAGCCTAAAGAAAAAATTGCGCTTCTCGAAAGCATTGAGCGACGTGCTAAAGCGCGTGACCCGCGCATCATTCAAGTTATGGCTAGCTTAGCTGGTGAATTTGATGTCGTTCTAGTGGTGCGTGCTGATGGCTTATTAGCTGCTGATATCCGCCCCTTAGTACGGGTTTCAGTCCATGTGATTGCTGAACAAAATGGTCGGCGCGAATCTGGCTCATCCGGTGGTGGCGCCCGTCATGATTACCAATATTTTGATACGGCATTGATCAATCGTTATGTTGATGAAGCCGTTGATGGTGCTTTAGTAAATCTCGAATCACGTCCTGCCCCAGCAGGGCCAATGACAGTGGTGATGGGCCCCGGTTGGCCAGGTGTTTTATTGCACGAAGCTGTTGGCCATGGTCTTGAGGGCGACTTCAATCGCAAAGGATCATCTGCATTTGCAGATCGCATTGGCCAACGCGTCGCAGCCAAAGGCGTCACAGTAGTTGATGATGGCACGCTATCAGGCCGCAGAGGATCGCTCAATATTGATGATGAAGGGACGCCTACACAATGCACCACCTTAATTGAAGATGGGATTTTAAAAGGTTACATTCAGGATAGTCTGAATGCGCGCCTCATGAAAATGCCACTAACAGGTAATGGACGTAGAGAAAGTTTTGCTTCTTTACCAATGCCGCGCATGACGAATACCTATATGCTCGCTGGCAAAGATGATCCACAAGAAATTGTGGCAAGCATTAAACGCGGTCTCTATGCAGTCAATTTTGGTGGCGGTCAGGTAGACATTACTAGCGGAAAATTTGTTTTTTCAGCTTCGGAAGCCTACTGGGTTGAGAACGGGAAAATTCAATATCCCGTCAAAGGAGCGACCATTATTGGCAGCGGCCCAGAGTCCCTGAAACAGGTCTCGATGATCGGAAATGACCTGAAATTAGATAGCGGCGTTGGGGTTTGCGGCAAGGAAGGTCAAAGCGTTCCGGTGGGGGTTGGGCAGCCAACTCTTAGGATTGACAGCCTGACCGTGGGCGGAACTGCCTGAGATTGCCCAATTACGGCTTAAAATAGCCGTATGAGCCAACAAAATACTAATCCCGCTAATTGGTACTCCGCCGTTGATAAAACGTCGGATACTGACGATCAACGCATTCATAACATCTCTGTTCTGCCTCCACCAGAGCACCTGATTCGCTTCTTTCCTATTTCAGGAACCCCAACAGAAGCACTTATCAGCAAAACCCGCAAAAAAATCCGCGACATTATTCACGGTAAAGACGATCGCTTACTAGTCATTATTGGCCCTTGCTCGATTCACGATCCAAGAGCTGCACTGGAATACTGTCAGCGCCTCTTAGGAGAGCGCAAGCGCTTTGCTAGCGAATTAGAAATCGTGATGCGCGTGTATTTTGAAAAGCCACGTACTACTGTAGGTTGGAAAGGCTTAATCAACGACCCATATTTAGATGAAAGCTATCGCATTGAAGAAGG
>CANCIL010000026.1 GCA_947378095.1 Betaproteobacteria bacterium | reverse complement strand
GGACCAATCATTTTGCAGGGGCCGCACCACTCAGCCCAGAAGTCGAGCAGAACAGGTTTATCGGACTTGAGGACGTCTTGTTCGAAAGAGGCGTCAGTTACATATTTAATGCCGGCACTCATGAAAATTCCTTATTTAGACTTATTTAGTTATTACGTTACACCGCTTATATTAGCAATAAGCGAAAGATTGTGCCGAAAATTCAAAATTAGTCCCAAAACGAGATTTCTTCCAAGTCCTTAATGTCAGCTGCATTTCCCACCATTTCTGAGCAAAAGCAGCCATATGCATGGACGATTGCGCCTAATGCACATGCACTCAGAACGCTAGCGGAGGGTATTTGGGCTTGTGCAGAACAAACCCAGCAGCGCCCCTTAGTGGTGCTCAGCACTGCAGGACCACTTATCGGCTTAAGAGCGGCTCTCGAGGATGCGCGACCAAAAAGCCTTTCTAACCCAATTGCCTTCTTGCCACAAGTCATCAGTTTTACGGATTGGCTAGAGTCAGCGCCAAACGCATGGAAGTTTCCAAAGAAACAATCGGATTTAGAGCGTTGGTTAGGTGTCTATGCCACATTGCGTGAACATCGCGAATTGCAAGCGCGATTTAAAGCCGAAACTGAGGCGGGTGCCTGGGGTTTAGCTCAAGCGATCATCGAAGCTTGTGACACCTTATCTAAAGCAGTGTTGCCCCAACTGCAAAAACAAATTTATGCGCAGATAGAAGCGGCCAATGGAAAACCAATATCAATTGGTCAATCGTGGATTGATCAAGTCACCACCTTTTTAGACAAACTGATTAACGAAGTCTATCCAGAGCTGTCTCGCAAAGTGGTCGACCAAGAAGCATTTGTACTGCTCACATTTTGGCGTTATATCACTAGTGCAAGTGACCCAGTATTTCGCGAACAGCTTGCGATGGCATCTCATCTAGAAGCCATTGAGCAAGCCAAAATGCATCATCAAGAAAGGCCCTTAATCTGGGTAGAAACAGCTGACCCTAAGCCAATAGATAAAGAAATCATTAGCACCTTTCTTGACCAGTATGCTCATCACACAGCCGTCATCGAAGTCACAATGGACTGGCAAACAGTTGGTTTATGGGCTGAAGCAGTCGGAGGTGATGGTGCGCAGCATCAAGCTCTAGAAAATATTCGTCACAGCCATTCTGAAAATTGGCAACTTATGGGTGTTAAGCGATTTGAAGAGCTAGCATGGTTAACTGCAAAAACAATTGAGCAATATGTGATTGCAGATAAAAAGAAGATTGCTTTAGTTGCTCAAGACCGTTTAGTGGCTAGAAGAGCACGTGCTTTACTTACTCGCTTAGGGCCATCATTAAATATTCGAGATGAGACTGGTTGGAAGCTTTCGACAACGCGTGCCGCTGCCGCATTTAATAGTTGGCTAGAGCTCATTAGGTCGCCTAAGGATGGACCTAGTGCAAAAGTACTTTTAGAGTTTTTGCAAAATCCATTTATTGCAATCAATCACTCTGAGTGGCTCAATTGTGACAAGGACCAATGTGTAGGGCTCATTGCAGAGCTCGAAGATATTTTAATTTCGAGTAAGGCAGAAACAGGCTGGAAGACCTTTCACTTAGCGATTGAAGGGGCTAGGGCAAGTGCACAGAAAAGATCCTCATTACAGCCAAACCCTGCCTTATTTAAGCTCTTGCAATTTTTAAGAGAACGTCACTATGAGTGGCAAAACTTAAAAGTAGATTGTCATCAAGCCTATATTTTGTTGCAGCAGAACCTAGAGGTCACTGGCATGGCTAGTAAGCTCGCTCAGGATTCGGCTGGTAAGCAGTTGTTAGAAGTTATTAAATCATTTGATTTGCATGGCTCCACCCATCAGCAAGTGAAGATGCGTTTAAGCGACTGGCTAAGCCTGGTAAGGACAGTCATTGAGGGTGCAAGCTATCAGGAGGAGGGTAAAGAGGCCTTGGCGACTTTAAGTATTCTCCCCTTAAGCTCTACTCGCCTCAGAAAATTTGATGCGGTCGTGATGGTCGGTTGCGATGAACAGCAATTACCAGCATATGCAGAGCCTCCTTTATTTTTCTCGGACGCCTTAAATCAGCTATTAAAGACATCAACGATTGCTTTGCAATTTCAACAACAGGCACGTGATTTGTCGCAATTGCTTGCATCAGCTGGCAAAGTAGATTTTCTCTGGCAAAGCAATAGTAATAGTGGCGAACCTTTGCGCCCATCTGCCTGGATTCAGCGCTTACAAAGTGCGCTCAAGTGGAGTCCACTACAAGTTAAGTCAGAACAGCGACCAGTTCAAATCCATCCCTTATCAAGATCAATCGCGCATCTTGAAGATGATTTGCCGATGCCTTTATCTATGAGTCCAAGCGCTTATAAGGCATTGCGAGATTGTCCATACCGCTATTACGTTCGTAGTTTATTAGGGTTGCGAAAAATGAAGGGATTTGATGAAGGCTTTGATGCATCTTTAGCTGGTCAAACCTTACATGCCGTTCTCAGAATCTTCTATCACGCATTAAAAACAGAGGCGCATAACAATTCTGAGCTCAAGGTTGATACTCAGTTGCGACGTGAGTGGATGGAAAAGCGCTTATCCGCCATTTCTGAACAAGAGTTTAAAGAATTAATAGAGGGTGATGCCCGCGTGATGGGAACCTTGCGCGATTGGCAAAAGCAAATCCCCAGTTTTATCAGCTGGCAATTGGAGCGTGAGCAAGCGGGTTGGGAGTATTTTGATGGCGAAGCAAAGGTTGGATTTGAATTGCCAATCATGGGCCCTGATGGCGAGCTGCGCCAAATTCGTATTGAGGGTTACGCAGATCGTTTTGATGTACACACTACTAACCCAAAATTAGCTTCGGTTATTGATTACAAACATCAAAGTTATAAAAAGGTTCAAGATCGAGCGGAGCATATTCTGGATGATCCGCAATTGCTGATTTACGCAAGAGCTGCTAATGAAGGTGAAGAAAACCACAAAATTGTTGGACACCAAGTACAAGAAGCCGAGTGGGTGTCCTTGAAAGCCGACGTTGGTAAAGACGCACAACATGCGCCGCGCGCTCAGGAAGTCAGCCCATTTCCTCAATTGATGAAGCAATTTTCTGAGCAGATTACCCAAGATCTTGAAGGTTTGTGGGCCAAAAAACCCATGGAGGCATTTGCTCCGGATGGGGTTTGCCGGTATTGCGAGGCACGTGGCCTATGTCGAAAGGGGGTATGGTGAATCAACCCATAGACCTTGATCCCGTAAAAATGTCCGACGGTGTGCCGGTGACTCAGTTTTCAAAAGAACTTGCTTGCGATCCACAAAAGTCTGTTGTGGTCTCTGCTTGTGCTGGTAGTGGGAAGACTTGGTTATTAGTGGCGCGTATGGTGCGTTTACTGCTTGATGATGTAAAGCCCCAGCAAATCCTTGCCTTAACTTTTACACGCAAGGCTGCTCAGGAGATGCGGGATCGTTTATATAGTTTGTTGCAAGAATTTTCTACTAGCGATGATCAGGCAGTGGCTAATGCCTTAATTGAGCGGGGTTTGGATGCATCTCAAATGGACATCTATTTACCCAAGGCTAAAGCGCTCTATTCTCAAGTCTTGGCTAATCCACAGCCGATAGTGATCGATACATTTCACGGTTGGTTTGGAAGGCTATTAGGGGCAGCGCCAGTATCTCTAGGTATTCAGCCAGGATTTACTTTGCGCGAAGATGCAAAGCGTTTGCAAGAAGAGTGTTTGCAGGATTGGTGGGGCGGAATGAGCGCCGATCTAAGATCTCAATACGATGTTTTATTAAAACACTTGGGCTCCTACAACGCCTTGCAATTACTGATGGGAAAAGCAAGTCTGCTCAAACAAAGAGGAGCGTGGACATTTTTTGCTAAAGCCTGCAGGGAAAAAAATATTAGCCCCGCAGATCTTCTAAAGAATTCACTTCCTCAGCTCAAAGAGACTAATCCACTGCTTGCCCTATGGAATGCCCCTGACGCGCTAAAAAACTTAGAGTTTGTAGCGTACTGTTTTGAGCATAGTGGTTCTCAAGATCAAGGATTGCTACAGTATTTGTTACCTGCCATTGCTTGTAAAAAGCGTGGTGGAGATGTGATGGATGTGGTGCAAGTATTCCAAGGCACGTTTTTAACTCTCGATAAGCTTGAGTATCGCACCTGGAATGACCGCTTAGTTGGCGTTCTTGAAACCTTTCTAAAGAAAGAAGGCTTGGCTACGCGCTGTGACGAGTACCGCGGTATAAAAAAAGAATGGGGCAATGCTTTTGTCCAGTACATCGCTTGGCAAGCAGAGCAAGATATCTACGCTATCAATCAGGCCTGGTTTACATTAAATGAATCTATGATGGCGCATGCTGAGGATAGAAAAGACAGCATGCGGGTGCGTGATTTCGATGATTTAGAAATCGGCGTGAGTCTTTTGATGGCGGATTCTGCCCATGCGGCTTACCTGCAATCACGCTTAGATGCTCGGTATACACAAATCTTAGTAGATGAGTTTCAAGATACCAATCCTTTGCAATGGCAGATTTTGCGTTCGTGGTTAGAAGGTTATGGAGACAGCTCAGAAAAGCCTCAGATTTTTATTGTGGGTGACCCAAAGCAATCCATTTACCGTTTTCGCCGTGCAGACCCCCGTTTATTTATTAGTGCTAAACAGTTTTTGCATTCAATGTGGAAGGCGATATATATGGAGCAAGGCGTTACACGCCGCAATGCTCCCCAAATTAATGAGACCGTCAATAAAATCTTTATGGGCCCTCAGATTCCTGATGGCTATCCATACTCAGAGCAAAAGACACATTGGCGCGCCTCTGATGAAAATCGACCTACTCAAGAATATGCACACCAAGGTGAGGCACATCTTTTGGCATTAGTGCCTTATGAAGCAAAGAGTGATGAGCCACGTGAGGGTAGTGCATTTGATAGTGCCATTATGGATCCCTATGAAACAGTGAATGTGGCACAGCGTCATGCAGAGGGTTTAATGGTTGGCAAGCTAATTAACCATTTGATCGCTACCCGCAAAGTAGCTGACAAAGATGGTGATCAAGACATCTGGCGTGACGCTAGGGCAAGTGATTTTTTACTGTTGGTAAAGCGTCGCCAATTCTTGCCTCAGTACGAGAGGGCCTTACGAGATATGGGGCTGGTTTATGACAGTTCCCGCTTAGGAGGACTCTTAAATACCTTGGAAGTGGACGATCTGATTGCGCTATTAAGTGTGCTGGTGACGCCGCGCCATGATTTGTTATTAGCGCAGGTGCTCAGAAGTCCTATTTTTAGTTTTACTGAGCGAGAAATGCAAAAGCTGGCTATTGCTAAAACACCAGAGGCTTATCGCTCTTGGTGGGATGCCTTGCAAGATAGCTCAGATGCCAATCTACAAAGAGCGGCTCGATTCTTAAAGCACTGGCATCAGTTAAGTGAGCGATTACCGGTACATGATTTGCTAGATCGTATTTATCAAGAGGGCAGCGTCCGCGCCCGTTATGCCTCTGTTTGCCAGGATCGAGATCGTGCTCAAGTGTTGGCCAATTTAGACGCCTTCTTAATTCTGTCTTTAGATCAAGACGGTGGTCAATACCCCAGTTTGAGTCGTTTTATTCAAGAAATAAATGCCAAGCGTCGTGGCGATGATGATGAAACACCTGATGAGGGTGATGTCGATGCCGCTGGCGATGACAATTTGGTAGAGGTAGATCCAGAAAGTGATATGTCTGCTGAAGATCTGCATTTACGAGTGCGACTGATGACAATTCATGGCGCTAAAGGATTGGAGTCCCCGTTTGTCATCGTCTTAGACGCTAATAATACAAAGCCAAATCCTGACAAGATGGGTGTTCTGATGGATTGGCCGCCACAGGAGATGGGGCCTTTGCATCTGTCTGCATTTAATACCAAAACATTGACAAGTCCACGTAAAGAAATCAATGAAGCCGAAAAAGCAATCGGGGTAAATGAAAACTGGAATTTATTTTATGTAGCGATGACTCGCGCCAGACAGGGTTTGTGGATTAGTGGTGACGCTCAAAAACCAAGCCCTAATAATCCTACTGGTTTGAATCAAGAATCTTGGTATGGCAAGGCTAGTGAAGCAGGTTTGCTACCGTATCCGGCACCAGAAAGCCCCTTAGAAAATACTCAAAAAACTCCGAGGGTCCATCAAGCTGAGGATAAAACCATATCTCTTGATGACTTTGTACTGAAGTGGCCGCATGCAATCCATCATCAAACACAATTACTCAACGATATTGAGAGCGGTGTCACGGTAGAGGTGTTTGCTGGAGAAGATGAAGCAATTATTGAGCCTGATCCCGAAGTATTACAAGAGGGTACGAACTTTCATAAATTACTTGAGTTCTTGACGCCAGACTCTGGCAATCAGAGCAAGCCACCAATGCCAAGCGAACAAGAGCTCATGAATTGGCTAGGCCTTGACCAAGAGGGCGCCAAGAGCTTATTGAATCAGGTCAAAACAGTATTAGAAACACCCGAGCTAAAGCGCTACTTAACTTCTGGAGAGTGGGTTGCCGCTTGGAATGAGTTAGATATCGTCACAAAAGATGGCAAAGGTTATCGCATGGATCGCTTGGTCGAATTAGATGACCAATTGGCAATCATTGATTACAAGCTCACTATTCCAAGCGTGGGTAGCGAAAAGTATGAAAAATACCGCAAGCAATTGCAGGGCTATCAAGCTGAGCTAACTCGAATTCGTCCGGACAAGTCTATAAGAGCTTATCTCATTTCTTCTCAAGGGGGGATGGTAGAGATTAAGCCTAATCAGTAGATGTTGGTTTACGCCGCAAGATATTTATTCAACCGAAGATTACTTTAGCAATAATTCAGTTAATATTTACTGAGTATGAACAACAAAGAAGGTTCATGATGAAAATATTTTCTGGTAAATCGCTGAAAACGATTTGTGCTGTCCTGGCTGGATTGGCAGTAAGCATCTCTAGCGTGGTGGCGCAAACTTATCCCAATAAGCCTATCACGATGATTGCAGGATTCCCGCCGGGCGGTTCTGCCGATCTTCTTGCGAGAATGGTTTCTCAGAAGCTTTCAGTAGCCCTGAATCAATCTATCGTGGTTGAAAATCGCACAGGTGCTGGAGGCACTATAGCTGCAGCCTTAGTGGCTAAAGCTAATCCCGATGGGTATACATTGTTCTTGGGTTCTGCTGCAACTCAATCGATTGCTCCTGCCGTCTATAAGAATTTATCCTATCAGTCGCCACAAGCTTTTCAACCTATCACTATGGTTGCGCAAATTCCTGTTGCACTAGTAGTGAATCCTGAAGTGAAGGCTAATACAGTTCAGGAGTTATTAGCCCTTGCTAAAAATCAAAAAGATCCACTGACCTTTGCAAGCAGTGGTACTGGCGCAATTCCACATTTGGCAGGAGAGTTATTTCAGCAGTCCACGGGCATCAAGCTAACGCATATTCCATACAAAGGTGCTCCATTAGCAATGACCGACTTAATCTCGGGTCGAGTCGACATGATGTTTGATAATCTGCCAACCGTCTTGCCCAATATTCGCGCTGGGAAGTTGCGTGCTTTAGCAATTGCAGGAGGAAAGCAAACCCGAGCGCTACCTAATGTGCCTACTCTTGCTGAACTCGGTATTCGGGGTGCTGAAGTGACTTCATGGTTTGGGGTGCTTGCACCACACGGCTTGCCCGGACCTATTGCTAAACGCCTTAATGATGAATTGGTAAAAATTTTGGCTACAGATGAAGTCAGGGATCAGCTCTTTGAAATGGGAGCAGAACCTTTTATTTTGCCTACGAATGAATTTGTTAAATTTCTGGATGGCGATATTAAAAAGTGGGCTAAGCTAATCAAGGACACTGGCATTCAGACGGATTAATTTTTTAATCAATACTATTAAGGAGAAGAAGATGAGTTTTAAGCCAATTATTCCTAAAGGTTCAGCACCCCCTTTAGCTCCCTATTCACCAGGGGCGAAAGCTGGGAATGTTTTATATGTTTCTGGCATGCTCTCTTTGGATTCACAGGGAAATATTGTCGGCATTGGAGATGTGAAAGCGCAAACTCGCAATATTCTTGAGAGTATTAAATCTGTAGTGACTGAGGCTGGCGGAACAATGTCTGATATTGCTTTTAATCAGATCTTTTTAAAGTCTTTGGATGATTACGCAGCGGTTAACGAAGTGTATAAAGAGTACTTCCCTCAGCCTTCTCCAGCGCGTTACTGCATTCAGGCCAACTTAGTAAAGCCTGAATTTCTAGTAGAGATTGCATCAACCGCGCACATTGGAAATTAAAGATCTATGCCAATAATGAATGCCAATGGTATTTCTCAGGAATATGAGTGGCACGGAATAGAGAATTCAAACGAAATACCAGTTGTACTGGTCGCTGGAATGGGGGGCTCCCGGTCATATTGGAAGCCTCAAATTAGCGACTTTACTAAAAACCATCGGGTGCTAAGTTACGACCAAAGGGGAACCGGTGGAAGTTCTGCAGTGAAGGTGGACTCCATCGAGCAATTGGCGGCAGATTTCGTCAGTCTTCTTGATGCATTGAAGATTGAAAAAATCCATTTTGTTGGCCACTCCACGGGCGGCGCTATTGGACAAGTGCTCGCTATTAAGCATCCAGAAAGATTAGCTAGCCTAGTGCTTTATGCCAGCATTCATAAAGCAGATCATTACCGTCATCGGGTTTGGGGTTTGCGAAAGCAAATTTTAGAAACGATGGGCCCTGAAATATATGCCAAGACAACTTCCTTATTTTTCTATCCACCAGAATATACCAATGCCCATCATGATGAATTGCTGGCAGTGGAGGCACGGACAGCCCAATTTGAATTAAGTTCACCAGAAATTATGGGAAGCAGGATTGAGTCCATATTGAAATTTGATGTTAGTGCTGATCTTGGAAAAATCCAGGCTCCTACATTAGTCGTTTGTGCTGAAGATGATCTTTTAACGCCCGCTTACTTTTCTAAAGAGATGGCGACTCTCATACCAAAGGCGCAATTGATGCTGTTTGAAAAAGGCGGGCACGCTTACTCAAGAAGTAATCCCGAGCAGTTTAATAAAGCCGTTTTAGACTTTATTCATAGCCAATCCCATTGAGCTACAACTTGGGGTGATTGGGATCTAGTTCTAAAAAGGCATTTACTGCTTTAAAACAGCGTTTTTGACTGGTTTTACCCCCTTGAATTCCCCTACTTAGACCGCATATATTGTTCAGGTAACAAAAATCCCTAAAGTAGGGATAATGCATTTGATCGTTTATCCGTAAACGACTAAGCCATAAAGGAGTGTCTATGAAAACGCGTAAGGTAATGAATCTCTTCCTCAGTCTTTTCGCAGCAATGACTTTGCTAGCGAGTAATGCCGCTTTTGCTGAAGCAACTCTGCCTGAGATCTATCAAGCAGTACAAGCAGGGCAGTTGGCCAAAGCAGATGTGATGATGAAAGAAGTTTTGCAAAATCATCCGAATAGCGCCAAAGCACACTATGTGGCAGCAGAGCTTTATGTGAAAGAAGGTAAGTTAGAGGCAGCGCGCAGTCACTTTCTGAAAGCAGAAAACTTGGCTCCAGGTTTACCGTTTGCTCAAGCTGATTCGGTACAGAAATTACAAATGCAATTAGCGAGTTCAGCAGGCGCTCCTATTGCGAGCACAACATCTATTTTTAGTAGCCCATTGTTCTGGGGTTTGATTGCCATTCTTGTGATTGGCACCATCATCGTTTTAAAACGTCGCAAGCGTGATGCCATTGAGGTGTATAACGCACCAGCTGCTGGTTACCCCGGCACTCCTGGTGGTCCTGCTCCTTATCCCGGTGGCCCCGGCGCTCCTGGCGGCCCTGGTTACCCAGGTGCACCTGGCGGTGCTGGTAGTGGCTTGATGGGTAGCCTGGCAACTGGTGCTGCTTTAGGTGCTGGTATGTATGCTGGTCAAGCCTTAGCCAGTCATCTGATGGGTGGCAATGCAAACAATCCCAATAATCCAGGTAATTTTGGCAACAACCCCAATATGAATCAAGTTGGCGGACCCGCATTAGATGATCCTAATTTTGGCGTGCGTGATGCAAGCTCTTGGGATGACGGCGGCGCTAGCGGTTGGGACGATAACAGTGGTGGCGGCGACTTCATGAATGATGTCTAAGTTATTTCCGATATAGATCGCAAGCTTAAGAAAGTACTTATGGCAATTTCAATGTATCAAGCATCTGTTCCTCAGTTTCAGAAGATGCTGCTGAACTTCTCTCATCTTCTGAAAAAGGGCGAGGAATTTGCTCTTGAGAAGAAGATTGATGAGCAGGTATTGGTAGGAGGGCGTCTTGCTCCTGATATGTTCCCTTTGTCTAAGCAGGTGCAAATTGCTTGCGATCAAGTCAAAAATGGAATGGCTCGCATAGCGGGTGTCGAGCCTCCCAAGCTTGAGGATAATGAAACGACTTTTGCAGAGCTGCAAGAACGTATTGCCAAAACGATGGCGTTTATCAACGGCGTGAAGCCTGAGCAGATTGATGGCACTGAGGCAAAAGAAATTCAGTTCTCGATTAGGGAATGGAATTTTGAGTTTACGGGGGAGCAGTACCTTTTTACTTGGATCATTCCAAACTTTTACTTTCATATCACTACCGCTTACAACATCCTGCGTCACAATGGCGTGCAGATTGGCAAGACCGATTACTTAGGGGGCTAGTAGGCAGTTAAACTAGCACCATGGATTACTTAACCGAACTGACTGAACCGCTGCATCCTTGGCTCTATCGCTTGAGTATTTATCTATCAAACATCATGGCAGATGATCCGGCGATACTGGCTTTTGTGTTTTGCTAGGGCAATTCCAGACCTCTTTCTGAAACCACCTTCGGGTGGTTTTTTATTGCCTAAAATTTAAGCAGATCGCTCAAAAGCAACAAAAATTCCCTCATTTTTACGGTTTTTACATATACTGTATAAACATACAGTATATTAATCACTATGACGCAGCAAATGAACTCCACCAAAACAACTCTAAGCCAGGCCCCACAAGCCATGGCAGCCCATTTTGTCGCCCATGAGACCACACTCTTAAGCCATCGGATTTCAGCTGGATTCCCAAGTCCAGCAGCCGATTACGCCGAAGAGGGCCTAGATCTCAATCATTACCTAGTGCAGAACAAGCCAGCCACTTTCATGTTCACCGTTCAAGGGGATTCGATGATGGGCGCCGGTATTTGTGATGGCGACAAAGTAGTGGTTGATAAAGCCCTTAAGCCAAAACACAAAGACATCGTCGTGGCTGTTGTTGATGGGGAATACACCATTAAGCGTCTTTATCAATTACGCGGCCGCATTGAACTCCAACCAGAAAACCCAAGCTATCAGCCTATTACTTTTAGCGAGGGTAGTGAGCTGCAGATTTGGGGAGTCGTAGTGGGTGTTGTTCGCAAGTACAGCCATTACAGCGGCAGAGGGAGTAAGTGAGATGCGTACTCAGATGAACACTCCCAGTAACTCAGTCAATCCGCTGTTTGCATTGGTGGATGTAAATAACTTTTACGTCTCCTGTGAGCGAGTATTTTCGCCCAAGCTAGAAGAGGTGCCGATGGTAGTGCTCTCGAATAACGACGGCTGCGCAGTAGCGCGTAGTGCTGAAGTAAAAGCATTGGGCGTGAAGATGGGAACACCTTGGTTTCAGATGCAAGATTTAGCTAAGAAGCATGGCATACAAGCGTATTCATCAAATTACACGCTATATGGTGATATGAGTAATCGCGTAGTACAAGTGCTCAGAAAATTTACACCGAATTTAGAGGTCTATAGCATCGATGAAAGTTTTCTGCAAATTGAAACCGTCTTAAAGCAACATCCTGACACGATTGCATTTGGAAAAATAATGAAGCAGCAGGTAAAAGACACTACTGGTTTACCAGTGTGTGTTGGTATAGGGGCTAGTAAAACACTCGCAAAATTTGCAAATCATTTAGCCAAAAAGCATCAACAGTTTTTGGGTGTCTGTGATGTCGAAGCGATGCCCAAGCCAGAGCTTTATCAGTGGATGACAGAAACCTCAGCGTCTGAAGTCTGGGGCATTGGGCGCCAACTGGCCAAGAAACTGAAGGCTTTAGAAATTCATACGGTATTTGATTTGTTGCAGGCTTCACCACAGGCGATGCGTCAGCAATTCGGCGTGGTAATGGAGAGACTTTGCTATGAATTGCGCGGCACCTCTTGCTTAAAGCTTGAAGAAGTTGCCCCAGCTAAGCAGCAAATCATTGCTTCACGCAGTTTTGGTAAGTTGGTCACTAAGCAAGAAGAGTTGGCGCAGTCAGTTGCGACACATGCTGCTAGAGCAGCAGAAAAATTGCGTAGTCAAGATTCGGTCACTGGTGCTATCACCGTTTTTATTCAGACCAATCCATTTAAGCAAAATGAGCCACAGCATCATCAAAGCATCACTATTCCACTAGCGGACCCTAGTGATAACACGGTGACGCTCACAAATGCTGCATTAAAAGGGCTTCAACAAATTTATCAAAGTGGCTTTCGTTATAAAAAAGCCGGCGTCATTCTCAATCTGATTGCAGATAAGCCCACCATCCAGCAATCTTTATTCGAGGACATAGAGAGCAAAGGGAAGTCGGCGGACCTGATGCAGGCAATGGATGCCATTAACTCTCGCTTTGGTAGTGCCGTCATTCGTTTAGCAGCATCAGGCACCAAGCAGGAGTGGCAGATGCGATCAAACAATAAGTCACCGAACTACACCACGCAGTGGGATGAGTTGCCGGTGGCTCGATAAGCAATTTCAATAGTTAATCACTCATTAAGGAGAAACACATGGACTTACTCAATAACTTCAACGGCATTTCATTGGCAATCATCATGATTCTGTCCTACTGTGCAGTATTGAAAAATACCCAGCGCGACCAGAGCCTTAAGGGGACTATTAAGTCACTTTTCAGCTTCTAAGAAGGGCGGTCAATCTGGGGGTATCTGTTGCCTAAAAAATAGGCATAACCCCTAGTACCCCTGTTTAAAAGGGTCAAATTTGCAGGTTTTTGGAAAAACTCAAAAATGTCATGCAAATTTCATAATTATTATTTAAAATGGTGCAATGCAGTAATTGCAGTGCACCATTAAAAAATATCAGTAAATACCCTTACAGGAGAATGACCATGTTTCAAAACACACTAAACACTACATTGACAGCGGCTCAAGCTAAATCACTTGAGTCTGCACAAACGATCGCAACATTGGCTGTGCAAAGCGCAGAAGCCATTGCAGAGATCAACTATGACGTAGCTAAAGAAGTAGTAACAGTTGCTCAAGCTAAATCTGCAAAATTGATTCAGTTGAAAGATCCAAAAGAAGCATTGCAAATGTTTGATGCTGAAACAGCTAAAGAAGCTGCTGCTCATGTTGTTGGCTATCAGAACAAAGTAAACAAAGTATTGCGCAAGAACAGCAAAGAAGTTGCTAGCTTGATCGACTCAGCAATTGATGATTCAAAAGCTGACTTGAAGAAATTTGTTAAAGAAGCTACTGCACAAGCTCCTGCTGGTTCAGAGGCATTTGTATCTGCATTTAACACTACATTTGATGCTGCATTGAAGAGCTTCGAGCAAGCACGTGCTACTTCACAAGATGCATTTGCAAACTTTGAAAAGACTATGGACGCTGCATTGAGCTCATTCCAGGGTCAAGTTGCTCCAGCTACTAAGTCACGCAAGCAAATCGCTGCTTAATTAGTAAACGCATTAAGTAAAAAGCCCCATTGATTGGGGCTTTTTTATTGGCTGAAAAAAAGATAAACCCTAAAGATCAAGCAAAAAAGAATCAAAGCCAACCAGCATGCTCAATTGCTTCCTCTATTAAAGCGAGTGCTTGTACAGCTGTTTGTGCTCTAGAGCCCACACCATTTTTGCCAACAATGAAGCCTCCATCCTTGGAGATATAGATATGAAGATAAAACTCATTTTTATGGCTACCTAAGACTATTTGCAAAATCGGCTCTTTGCTAGCCCGATCATAGGATTCGGTAAAGGTGGAGTAGGTAATGTACTCACCATGTTTTTTGGCTAAACGAAATATGAGGTTGCTAATACCCTCAACGAGAATGCAGTACTCCTGGTGAAAAGTAGGATTAGTTAGCCGAAGCTCATCTATTGCTATCGCGTGTAGGGCACTATTTGCCATGGTTAAAAATTCATATTTATTTTTAGGATCAATATACGCCCTGCAGGCAATAGCGGAAAGCCCTTTTTGATACTGCAGTGCCGCAAAAAAAGTAGAGATAAATCCTATATAGCTAAGAGGAATAAGGGCGTAAGATCAACTGAAGACGAAGAGTAAAACACCCGCATACCAATAAACCCTATAGGAAAATCTCAAATGACTACTTATCCAATTGCCATTGAGTTAACTGCCTGGGTCGAGCTTGGTCTAAATCAATACGAGCTCACTATTGAAAAGGTGTCCCGAGTTACCGTCAAAAGAACAGATGATGTACTACATACCAGAGAGCTCACATCCTCCGAGGTAGATGCATTGTTAAAGGCAATTACGGGGATATCTGTACCTGTGGCGGAAGAGGTTGCGGCCAATCCAAACCATAAGCCAGTCTCGAGCTATGAACTCATTATTGAATCCGCCCATTTTTCTTTGGAATACAACTGGGAAGATATTGATACACAAGCATCCAATACATTTGACTCAGTAAGTCATCTTGCCAAGCTAATAGAAAAGATAGGGCATTTTGAGTAACGGTCAGCCCTAAATAAAGCTAAACAGCCAATAAATCTTTGAACAAAGTAATCTTTGGAAGCACTTTTTTAAGTTTAACTTCTGCCTGCCACAAATCATATTTAGATTGCATTTCAATCCAGAGTTGTGGGCCATTACCTAGAAAGGCTCCAATACGTAAAGCAAGCTCTGGAGTAATTGAGCCCTTTTCAGCTAAAACAGAGTGAAGGGTCTGCCTAGAGATGCCAAGGTGCTTGGCAAATTCTGTGACCGAGATTCCGAGAGTAGGGAAGACATCCTCTCTTAGGATGGCGCCAGGATGAGTGGGTGATCTTTTGCGCATGATATTAGTGATAGTTTTCTAGGTTAAGTCGATAAGCATTTTCTTCGCGCCATTCGAATGTAAGGCACCATGGACCGTTGATATGAATGCTATAGCGTTTTGGCACCCCTTCTAATCCATGGAAATTAAAACCAGGCACTTTTAATTCGTTAAGTGATTTAGCGGAGTCAATGGCATCTAAACGCCGAATGATTCTACTTACCAATACTTTTTGAACTTTAGTGCTTTTGCCGTCATCAAATAACTCTCTTAAGCCCTTATGAATAAACGATTCAATCATTCATTTATTTTAAAGGCCTATCGGTAAGTGTAAAGTAAAGCCTTACACATGTAAAGGCTTATAAAGCTGAGGGTCAGTATTGATATGCAGGAAGTTATATAGGGCGGGAGCTCAGATTCACAGAAGTGACAATTTTGATTTGGGGGAGCGGAAAGCGAAAGCTTTTCTCACGCTCAATTCATCCTGGCTCTCTGGGTTTTAAATACTCAAAGCTCTACGCTGAATCCTTCTATATAGAGGAGGATTCGATTTGCGAGTTTCTATTGAGTGTTCCCATAAGCAGTTACAGCTATTTAGAATTTCTCTAGATGCAAGGACCATTCTTGTCTTGCTCATTATTTGGATGATTTGGGGGATTTTCAGAATTCTGAAGATATTCTGAGCTAACTCATTTAAGAAGTGTGGGGTGGACGAGCCCGACCCCCGGCACTGGCAGAAATTGGGTTTGGCTGCTCCGTTCCCGACCTGACCAGGTTGTCCAACCCACCATGCGGGGAGGCCCGTCCGATTCCATTTTAGCTTGTTAGAATGGATGACATGACAGCACTTGCTTTAGCCCGTTCCTGGCGCCCCAAAACTTTCTCCCAATTAGTCGGTCAAGACCATGTGGTTAAGGCTTTAACCCATGCTTTAGATCAGGGTCGACTACATCATGCATGGTTATTTACTGGCACCCGTGGAGTAGGTAAGACTACGATTGCCCGAATTATGGCCAAAGCGCTCAATTGCACTGGAGCCGATGGACAAGGCAAGATGACTTCGGAGCCTTGTGGCAAATGTCCCGCCTGCTTAGAAATAGATGCTGGACGTTTTGTTGATTACATCGAAATGGATGCTGCAAGTAATCGTGGTGTTGACGATATTGCATCGCTCCTAGAAAAAGCAGCCTACGCACCAAGCAATGGTCGCTATAAGGTCTACATGATTGACGAGGTGCATATGCTCACCAATCATGCCTTTAATGCAATGCTTAAAACTTTAGAAGAGCCGCCAGAGCATGTGAAATTTATTCTGGCAACAACTGATCCTCAGAAGATTCCAGTGACCATTTTGTCTCGTTGCTTGCAGTTCAATCTCAAGCAAATGCCAGTACCGCTCATTGTTGAGCATTTAGAGAAGGTGCTTGCGGCAGAAAAGGTCGAGAACGAAGTCAACGCGCTGCGCGTATTAGCAAAAGCGGCCCAAGGATCTATGCGTGACGCTTTATCCTTAACTGATCAAGCCATTGCCTACGCCGCCGGAAAAGTGACTGAAGAATCTGTCCGCGGCATGCTTGGCACATTAGATGATGCTTATCTGATTCGCATTCTGGATTGTTTGATTGCAAAAGACGGCGCAAGTCTTTTAGCAGTTGCTAATGAGATGGGTGAGCGCAGTATGTCTTTCTCATTAGCGCTGCAAGATCTCTCGAGCTTATTGCAAAAAATTGCGGCAGCCCAAGTAGTTCCTGAATCCGTATTAGAAGATTGGCCAGAAGCGGGAGAGATTCGTCGCTTGGCAACACAGCTCACCAAAGAAGAAGCGCAACTCTTTTATCAAATCACGATTACGAGTCGCCCTGATTTATCACTTGCCCCTGATGAGCAAACCGGTTTTGCGATGACGCTCTTGCGTATGTTGGCATTTCGTCCAGGTGGAGCAGGGGGTTCAGCAAGTGCGCCATCAGCACCACCGGTAGCAAGCGCTAGACCCTCTTCAGCGCCAGCACCTAAAGTTGCTGCGGCAGCCCCAGCATCACCTGCTGCTAAAGCAGCGCCTGCACCTGCAGCTCCAGCAATTTCAACCGGACCGGCAGAGCGCCCAGATTGGCATGCCTTAATGCGCCAGTTACCAGTTAAAGGTTTAGTTCAGCAATTGGCATTTCAGACAGAGTTACAAGATTGGGTGGATTCAGCTGCAGGAGTTAAAGCGACTATCGTGACCCCAATGCCGCAATTGGCATCAGAAGCATCTATTGCTCGCTTGGCCGATGCGCTCACAGCGCATTTTGGTAAGCCGATTAAGATCCTGATTGAAAAAGGTGAAGTTGAAGGCAAGACAGTTGCAAAAGTCGATGCACAGATTCACCAAGAGAAGCGCATGAATGCTGAGCAAATGATTGCAGCTGACCCCTTTATTCAGCAGTTGCAAAAAGAGTTTGGTGCGACAGTAGTTGGTGGCTCTGTTAAGCCGCTCTAATTGGTATTCGTCTTTTATTAAATCATTTCAAATAACTCATAGTCATTAAGGAAAAAATACGATGATGAAAGGTGGACTTGCTGGTCTCATGAAACAGGCTCAGCAGATGCAAGAGAAAATGAAAGTGGCCCAAGAGCAATTGGCCGCATTAGAAGTCACAGGCCAAGCTGCAGGTGGTTTAGTGAAAGTCACTATCTCTGGCAAATACGAACTTAAGCGTGTTCAGATTGATCCAGGCGCAATGGATGATCGTGAAATGCTAGAAGATCTGATTGTGACTGCCTACACAGAAGCATTTAAGCAAGTTGAAGCAGCAAGCGGACAGTTAATGTCTGGCGCTACTGCTGGCATGCCAATGCCCCCCGGCTTTAAATTGCCCTTCTAAGAACTTGATTATTTAATGGCACGTCATGAAGCGCCTCAAGATGCACTCGGTCGTTTGATCGAGGCATTGCGTGTTCTACCAGGAGTAGGCCCTAAGTCTGCTCAGCGTATGGCCTTCTATTTATTGCAGCATGATCGTAATGGCGCCGCCGTATTGGCACAGTCTTTAGGTGAAGCTGTTGAAACGGTTGGTCATTGCGCACGTTGCAACACTTTTTCTGAAACGCAAATCTGTAGCACCTGTGCTGATGAACGTCGTGATCCATCTTTACTCTGTATTGTGGAAACACCGGCTGATCAAGTGATGGTTGAGCAGACCTTAAGTTTTAAAGGTAATTACTTTGTATTGATGGGCCGCATCTCTCCATTAGATGGTATGGGTCCGAATGAAATTCATTTTGATCGACTGCTAGCCCGTATTGAAAGTCCTGATACAGGAGTACCTATTCGGGAAGTAGTGTTGGCAACCAACTTTACGAGTGAAGGTGAGGCAACCGCTCATTACATTGGCGAAGTACTCAAGATCAAAGGTATTAAAGTCACGCGCATCGCCAGAGGTATTCCTGTTGGTGGTGAATTGGAATACGTTGACGCCGGCACTTTGGCCCGAGCGCTGATGGATCGACGCTAGTCCATACAAGTTTTACCCAGCCATAGGGGAACTACTTAAATACCCTTCGTGATAGATGTTATAGAGTCAATCTATTACAAAAAAGTAGTTCTAAAGGGAGATGGATCATGCGTAAATTTCAAACAACTAAAGTTTTGGTGGCCGGCTTAATGAGTGCCGGCCTCATATTGACTTCCAATATTACTCAGGCACAAGTTGGCTTTCCGCCACCACCACCAAAAGTGAGCCCTGCTGCAGGTGTGATTGATATGCACGTGCATCCTGATCCAGATGTGTTTGGCAGAGCCTTAACCGATTACGAATTAGCTACCATTGCTCGTCGTAAAGGGATGCGCGGTATTGTGATTAAGAACCATGTGGTGACGACCAATGACCGAGCTGCTCTCGTGATGCAACAAGTCCCTGGCATTGAAGTGTGGGGCGGTATTGTCCTTAATAAATCCGTTGGTGGTGTTAATCCTTCGGCAGTAGAGTGGATGCATCGTATGTCGGGTGGTCGTGGCAAAGTCGTATGGCTGCCAACCTTTGATTCCGATAAGCACGTCAAGACCTTGGTCGATAAGAATCAATCTGGCATCGTCGTTGCACCAAATGGTGTAGTCACACCAGAACTTGAAGAAGTATTAAAAATCATTGCGCGTGAGGATTTGATTTTGGCTACGGGCCATATCTCTGCAGATGAAGTTGTGGCAGTAGTCAAGCGCGCCAAAGAATTGGGCGTGAAAAATATTTTGATTACCCACGGCTTAACCAATATTCCAGGCTTGTCTTGGGAGCAGGCTAAGCAAGTGACTGCAATGGGCGCTTATATCGAAATCTGTTATCTGCAATTTATGACTGGCCCTACAGCGCAGTACAAATGGATGACCCATTGGGAGAAGGTTGATGCAACCGTAGTTGCTAAAGCGGTCAAGGAAATTGGTGCAGACCATTTAGTGCTGTCAACGGATTTGGGTCAACAAGGCATGATGACTCCACCAGATGGCGTTGAGAATGAAATTGCAGCGGTTAAGGCAGCAGGGGTATCGCAAGCCGACATCGACAAGATGATGAAAAAGAACCCTGCAAAACTGTTGGGTCTAAAAGACTAAGACGCATTTCTGCGCGATTGCCTAGTGTTTATGTCATACCTACGACATAAACACTAGGTAAATTACTCCTTTTTGGGGATAATTTGACCTGTGCCACCCTTGGGCTTCAATCTCAAGCTGTGAGCTGCCAGTTTTTCTCTATCGGCCTGTTGTCATTAGATGTTCATGACAACCTAATCAGAAATTGTGAATGACCCGCAAGATTTATCTAACTCTCCTGCTGAGCATTATTTGCACTTTGTTAAGTGCCTATGCGTTCGCGCAGAAGGCGGGTTCAGGCTCGGATCAAATTGCTACTTTTGCTGCTCCAATTGATGGTGTCCAAACTGAGGGCACCTTATTTGATTTGCCAGTCAATTTGCACGGTCAATCAACGTACATCAATCAGCGTTATAACAATTTCAATTCTGCTTATTCTGGTCAAAACAGTTTGTCAGCTTTGAATTCGATGAGCTATACCTGGTCAGGCACTTTATTTTTTGGTGCACGTATCGCGCCCAATACTGATGTCTACTTCAATCCAGAAGTGATTTCTGGCGTAGCTTTTTCTGGTTTAGTAGGTTTAGGTGGATTTACCAATGGTGAAGCCACTAAGGCTAATGGCGCACAAGCCAAGTTTTATTCAGCACGTGCTTTTGTACGTCAGACAATTAATCAAGAAGGCGATAAAGTACTTCTTGAAAACGAAGCCAATCAAATAACCCAAACCGTGAGCAGTAATCGTGTTGTCGTCACTGCTGGTCAATTTTCGACACTCGATATTTTTGATGACAGTCGTTACGCTAAGGATCCACGCGTGCAGTTCATGAACTGGGGCAATATGACCTATCTTGCCTATGACTATGCTGCTGATGCGCGCGGCTACAGCTGGGGCTTGGCGGGCGAGTGGTACTTAGATCACTGGGTATTACGCGCATCGCGCATGCTGGCCCCAAAGAATCCCAATGGTCGCGATCTCAATTGGCAGATCTTTAATGCGTATGGTGACCAGGTGGAGATTGAGCGTCAACATCATATTGCCGATCAGCCCGGTAAAGTCAGTGTTCTGGCTTATCGTAACAAAATGATTTTGGCGCGCTTTCAGGATGCCACGAATTACATTAATGCTAACAATGCTCAAGGCACACAGGCAATTAATAATGTGCGTAGCAACTATCAATACAAAACCGGTGTCGGTATTCATGGGGAGCAGGCGCTGACACATAACCTTGGAATTTATGGTCGAGCCTTTACCTCTGATGGTCATACTGAGACGATGTCATTTACCGAGGCAGATAACTCTATCTCTGTTGGTTTAGGAATGAACGGCACTAGCTGGAGTCGTCCCAAAGACAGCATCGGCATTTCAATGATGCAAAATGGTTTGTCTAGTAATCGCAAAAATTATTTACAAGCTGGCGGTGTTTCTTATTTCATTGGTGATTACGCTGGACCGGGTAAGGCGATTAGCTATCGTCCAGAACGGATTGCTGAGCTCTATTACAACGCCACTGTGGTGAAAAATGTCTTAGCGGGATTGAACTTTCAGCACATCAGTAATCCAGCCTATAACTCTGCTCGCGGACCTGTAAACATCCTCTCTTTTAGGATTCATGCTGAGTTTTAAGCCTTTTTGCGTCTTCAAAATTCATTATTTTGTTTAGAATCAATAAGATAGGTATTGCCATTAATTCGACTTTTGGCTTTTCTACTCTATAATCCTTGATTCCCTCTCGGATGCTGCATTGATAGGATCAAAACGGCATCAGAGGCTATAAAAACGGCTTTTTTATCGATTTTGAGGTAGCAGCATTTGTTGATTCTTGGTCCACGCAAAACTAGCGCAGTACGACCCATCAGAAGGATGGCCAAACTGGCGATCACAACTTTTGCTGTTAGCACCATCTCTTTTCCAATATTTGCTCAAATCGGTGAGATTGGAACGATCTCTGGAACCGTCTTAGTCCAGGTTGATCAAGGCAATACCCTAGGAATGCCCCCGCCGGTTGGTGTGCAAGTGCCTCCAAAGAATCAGACTCCGAAGCAAATGGATTCATTGCTTCCAGTCAATCCAGCCAATGCTCCTAAAATTTATACCAAGGCTGCCACATCAGGTCCTGCAGAGATGGATTTGCGCCAACTGTGGACGGAGCTCAAGTTAAATAATCCGCAGCTGGCTTCTTTGCGCGAGTCTTATTTGTCTGCAAAAGCAACTGTGCCTCAGATTGCAGCGCCTGCAAATCCACAAGTAGGTTTAGTGTGGTCTGGGATGCCACCAAATTCACCATTTGCATTAGGTGGAGCCAATGCGCCTACTACTCAGAATCCTACTGGCATTAGTAGCAACAACTCGATTTCAATTGCGCAACCATTTCAGTTTCCGGGCAAAAAGAGCTTGGCATCGGATATCGCCAATACCAACGCTGAGGCATTGCTAGCCCAAAGTGAGGCAACGTATTTGCAATTGGGCGCACAGCTATCCTCCTTATTCTTTAACGCACTTGCCTCACAAAAGCAGTTACAGGTTTTGAGAGAGTCAGTAGTGCGTTTGGAGATGATTAAGAACGTCGCTAAAGCGCGGTATTCCAATAACGCTGCTGCTTATGTTGAATACCTCAATGCCCAGGTGGCGCAAAGTGCTGCCCAGGCCGATCAATTTAATGCTGAGCGTCAACTCGATGTTGCAATTAAAAGTATTAATACTTTAGTCGGTCGTCATGCCAGAGAAAAGTTAGTCTTGCGTGCTGACGTGCGCCGTGCTCTGAATAATGTGCCAACACTAGTTGAGCTAGAAGATTACGCAGAGACTAGTCACCCATCACTCAAGAGTTCCTCATTGCAATTAGAAGCTGCTCGCAAAGGGGTGGATTTGGCTAAGAAAGCTTACCTTCCCGATTTCCAGGTGATTGGATCTTCCTATACTCCTCGTGGACCATTTGCTGCGAATAATGGTGCTATGTTTTATCAGCTCGAGTTAGATTTAGTGATTCCACTATATTTCTTTACCAAAGAGCGTTACGGGGTAGAGCAGGCCCAGCGTAGTCAAGCAGCAGCCGAGGCAGGTAATATTTCCAATCGCCAGCAAATCGTGCTGGGCGTGAACACTGCTTATGCTGTTTATGATCAGGCTAAAAACCAAACCCAATTTTT
>CANCIL010000025.1 GCA_947378095.1 Betaproteobacteria bacterium | reverse complement strand
CCGGAAAAGGTATTCCTGTTGTCATCGTGAACTTCATTGCAATGCTTGAGCTCTCACGTGAAGCCTTGGTAGAGATTACCCAGGCAGAGCCCTATGCCCCTATCTACGTCCGGCTTGCCTACACGCCAGTTGCATGAAAATCATTAGCGATATCCAGGAGTTACGCGATCATTTGCGCGGACAAAATCGCGCTTCTTTTGTACCTACGATGGGTAACCTCCATGAGGGCCACTTATCACTCATGCGCCTTGCTCGTCAACATGGTGACCCAGTGGTGGCTAGCATTTTTGTTAATCGCCTCCAGTTTGGTCCCAACGAAGATTTTGATAGCTACCCTCGCACGATGCAGGATGACATTGAAAAGCTGGAGAGAGAAGGTGTCTATATTTTATTTGCACCTACCGAGCGTGACCTCTACCCTCAGCCACAAGAGTATCGCGTAGACCCACCTCATCAATTAGGCGATATCTTAGAGGGTGAATTTCGTCCTGGATTCTTCAAGGGTGTATGCACCGTTGTCTTAAAACTCTTTTCATGCGTTCAGCCAAAGGTGGCTGTATTTGGAAAAAAGGATTACCAACAATTGATGATTATTCGTCAAATGGCTAAGCAATTTGCATTACCCGTAGATATTATTCCCGGCGAAACCATTCGCGCTGAAGATGGTCTAGCTCTGTCCTCGCGCAATGGCTACTTGTCATCACAAGAGCGCGCTGAAGCGCCTGAATTGCAGAAAATTTTGCAACAAGTGCGTCATCAGGTTCTTGATCTAGGTGCACGCAATACCCAAGCGCTCAGTGAGATTGAAAAGTTAGCTGAGAGTACCTTAGCTAAGCGTGGTTGGGAACCTGATTACATTGCTATTCGCCAGCAAAGCGACTTAGCACCACCCTCTAATGAAAGTCTTCAGGGTGGTGAACCGCTAGTGATTCTGACGGCGGCTAAGCTTGGTAAAACACGTTTGATTGACAACCTAGAGATTTAATCTCTAGGCTCATTCTTATAGGGCAAAGAATTGCCCGACTTGTAGATTTAACTCTTTGGCCAACTCAGCACCACTTACTTTGCCAGCAGCGCCTTTCGCCTTAAGTACTTCAATCTGCCCACCATGACAGGCGACAAAGAAAGAATCTAAGGTAATTTGCGTTATCTCACCAGGCTTACCTTTTACCGCTCCAAAGGTGGCTACAACATGTTTATGGCAATCGTAAATCTGTACTTTTTGTTCACCAAATTTAGTCCAAGCACCAGGTGCAGGATTGCATGCGCGAATTAAGTTGTAGATCTGTCCAAGGTGGCTCGCCCAATGAATTTGAGCAGCATTCGCATCAAACCAACCTTCATAATTTGCCAGGGATTCATCTTGAGGGATCTCTTGATGCTTGCCAGCGACCACCAAATCTGCAGCCTCTAATAAAGCTTCAACACCCACCGGGAAAAGGTGATCGAAGTAGATTTTTCCTAATGTGTCATCAGGTCCGATCGCCACTTCTTTTTGCAAAATGACTTCACCTTCATCCAGGCCATCAGAAGGACGGAAGATCGTGAGACCCGTCTTTTCTTCACCTAATGCAATTGCCCAGTTAATCGCACTTGGGCCACGATATTTCGGCAAAAGAGATGGGTGGTACTGAATCGTGCCATGCTTAGGAATCTTGACCAGCTCTTGAGGAACAAACTGGAGAACGTATGCCATGACACAGATATCAGCATTACTATCAATCATGGCCTGTGCAGCCTCAGGACCTTTCAGTGTTGAGAATTGCAAGGGAGTTAAGCCCCTTGCAATAGCAGCTTCTTTCAAGGCCTCGGGTTTGCTTGATTTAGGATTATCGGGTGGACAAAATACGGCAACGAGCTCATCGCCACGATCCAAAAAAGCTTCTAATGCCGCTTTACCAAAATCTGCACTTCCAATCAAAGCAACTCGCATCTTAGATCACCTTATCGTGACGAAGTTCAATCAATTCATCAGTTGAGTAACCCAGCTCACTGAGAATCTCATCAGTATGCTCACCAAGCAATGGGGAGCGCGTCACTTCAGTTGGGCTATCGGACATCTTGATTGGATTGCCCACAGTCAGGTACTTACCACGAATAGGGTGATCGACTTCAACCACTGTACCCGTTGCACGTAGTGCTGGCTCTTCAGCAATTTCTTTCATCGACAAAATCGGACCACATGGAATGTCATATTTATTTAAGATATCCATGACTTCAAACTTGGTCTTAGTCATAGTCCATTTTTCAATCTCGCCAAAGATTTCCATGAGATGTGGCAAGCGTGCCATTGGAGATGCAAAACGCACATCTGTAATCCAATCTTCGCGGCCAATCACCTTGCACACGGCTTCCCAAACAGGAGCCTGAACTATCACATACATATAGGAATTCGGGTCTGTTTCCCAGCCTTTGCATTTCACAATCCAACCTGGCTGACCACCACCAGAGGCATTACCAGCACGGGGTACAGCATCGCCAAACTCACCGTTAGGGTACTGTGGATACTCTTGCATCACGCCTACACGCTCTAGACGTTGTTGATCGCGCAACTTCACACGGCATAAGTTCAATACGGCATCTTGCATCGCTGCCAATACTTTTTGACCTCGTCCTGAGTGAGTGCGCTGATAGAGTGCTGTGACGATACCTAACGCTAAATGGAGACCCGTACCGCTGTCACCAATTTGCGCGCCAGTGACCATGGGAGGGCCATCATCAAAACCAGTAGTAGATGCTGAACCGCCAGCGCACTGCGCAACGTTTTCGTACACTTTGCAATCTTCATATGGACCAGGACCAAAACCTTTTACAGAGGCCATGATCATCATTGGATTCAACTCTTGAATACGCTCCCAAGAAAAACCCATACGATCTAAAGCGCCAGGAGCAAAGTTCTCAACGAGAACATCGCACTCTTTAATCAGGCGCTCTAAAATTTCTTTCCCTTTTTGGGTTTTGGTATTGACCGTAATTGAGCGCTTGTTGTGATTAAGCATTGTGAAATACAGGCTGTCAGCATCAGGAATATCGCGCAACTGACCACGCGTAGCATCCCCTTCTCCTGATTTTTCTACCTTGATCACATCTGCTCCGAACCAAGCGAGTAACTGAGTACAAGTTGGCCCTGACTGAACGTGCGTAAAGTCGAGGATTTTGACCCCTTCTAATGCTTTTGCCATGATTTAAGTCCCAATAAGAATGAAAATTTTGAATTGGGGCAATTTTACCAGCGGGGAATTACGGCAAAATAAGTATGCCCAAATATTGGGCACGAACGCCAAAAAACCCTTATTTAAACTATATTGGCTTAGGTTTCTGGATTTTCAAGGTCGGCCAGGCGCTTTTTCAGGGCACGCTCTTCGGCAAATCTCTCGGTTTCATCTCGTATTACGGCCACCACTCCGTTTGCCTGGTGGTTTTCATCAAACAGCATCCCTACCGTAAACGCAATCGAAAGCATATGGCCATCTTTGTGTTTGGCGGGCACTTTCAGAACGGATGTTCCATAACGCGTAGTGCCCGTTTTCATGGACTTACTATAGCCTTCGTTATGTCGATGCTTCTGACGATCGGGCACGATGAGATCTAAAGTATTTCCTAATGCCTCTGCTTCAGTAAACCCAAAGATGCGTGTCGCTGCAGGATTCCACAAAACAATCTTTTCATTGACGTCGGAGACCACAACAGCATCACCGATATATTGAGAGAGGTGTTCTAAATTTACTGCCTGATTCATATGATTACTCTATAGATGATTTTATATGAATTAAAAAAGGCGCCCACTGGGAGCGCCTTAACTGAGTACTACATATTATTGTTATTAAACTGCTTTAGCTGTATGCAACTTCGCAATGTCGTCAGCACTGTAGCCAAGATCAGCCAATACTTCATCAGTGTGCTCACCCAATACTGGAGAAGGCTTCACTTCGATCTCCAAATCAGAGAACTTGATAGGGCTGCCGATAGTCAAATATTTGCCACGAACTTTGTGGTCAACTTCAACAATCGAACCGCTCTTACGCAAGTCAGGAGATGCAGCCAATTCTTTCATTGAGAGTACTGGAGCACATGGGATATCGAACTTGCGGAGAATGTCTACTGCCTCGTACTTAGTCTTATCTTTGAGCCAATCTTCAATCGTTGCGAAGATATCAAAAATCTTGTCTTGACGGGCTTCAGCAGTCATATATGCAGGATCAGTTGCCCACTCTGGTTTACCCAAAGCTTTAGTAATTGGCTCCCATGCATGACCTTGAATTGTGAAGTAGATGTAAGCATTTGGATCTGTTTCCCAACCCTTACACTTCAACACCCAGCCTGGCTGACCGCCACCACCTGCATTACCGCCACGTGGTACTACGTCAGAGAATGTACCGTGTGGATACTGTGGATACTCTTCCAAGTAACCTACTTTGTCCAAACGTTGTTGATCACGCAACTTCACGCGGCACAAATTCAATACTGCATCTTGCATTGAGCAAGATACTTTTTGGCCGCGGCCAGTTTTTTCACGCTGCATCAAAGCTGTCAAAATACCAATTGCCAAATGCATACCAGTATTGGAGTCGCCCAAAGCGGCAGCAGAAACAGTAGGAGGACCATCCCAGAAACCTGTTGTAGAGGCTGCACCACCAGCACACTGAGCAACGTTCTCATACACTTTTAAGTCTTCATAAGAGTGGCCATCGCTAAAACCCTTTACAGATGCCATGATCATCTTTGGGTTCAATTCCTGAATACGCTTCCAGGAGAAGCCCATGCGATCTAATGCACCAGGACCAAAGTTTTCAACCATCACATCCGAAGTCTTGATCATCTTTTCTAAAACTTCTTTACCTTCTTGAGTTTTAGTATCCAATGTTAAAGAACGCTTGTTGCCGTTCAGCATAGTGAAGTACAAAGCATCTGCGCCTGGGATATCGCGCAACTGGCTACGAGTAACGTCGCCAGAACCTGGGCGCTCAACTTTAATCACATCAGCGCCATACCAAGCTAAAAGCTGGGTACATGCAGGACCTGCTTGCACGTGAGTGAAGTCAATAATACGGATACCGTCTAATGGTTTAGTCATGTTTGTTTCTCCTTAAATGTTACTTATTTTGCTTTAGTAAAAAATTATTTCTTAGCAGCTGCAGTGGATGGGTTTAAGTTTGTTAAACGTCCACTCTCAGTACCTGCAGTTTCATCAATAACAGCATTGATGAGGGCTGGTTTACCGGCAGCAATTGCTTCTGTTAACGCTGCTTCTAATTCTGCTGGGGTAGTTACGTAGTAACCCACTCCACCAAACGCTTCAATCATCTTGTCGTAACGGGCATTTTTTACAAACACAGTAGGTGCAACATCAGCACCACCAGTTGGGTTCTTATCGGTACCGCGATACACGCCATTGTTATTGAATACGACGGTAGTAATTGGCAAGTTGTAACGACAAATAGTTTCGAGTTCCATGCCGCTAAATCCGAACGCGCTATCGCCTTCAACTGCGACGGTTGGTAAACCACTAGTCACAGCAGCGCCAATTGCGTAACCCATACCAATACCCATAATGCCCCAGGTGCCTGAGTCAAAACGTTTACGTGGCTTGTACATATCAACGATGGCACGGCAATAGTCGAGCGTATTTGCGCCTTCGTTTACCAAGTTCACATCTGGGTTCTTCTTAATCACATCACGAATCACGCGTAATGCACCATGGAAGTTCATTGGGTTTGCTTCTTTTGCCAATGTCTCAGCCATTTTGGCCGTGTTCTTATCTTTCTTCTCGGTGATTGCAGCAATCCACTCAGCACTTGGCTTAGGAACTGCAGAAATTCCCTTTAACAATTCACCAACGCATGAACCAATATCACCAATCAAAGGTGCGTCAATTTGCACGTTGCTATCAACTTCATTTGCTTGAATATCAATCTGGATAAATTTCTTAGGATCTTTGCCCCATGTCTTACCCTTACCGTGCGCAAGCAACCAGTTCAAACGGGCGCCAACCAACATCACAGCATCGGCTTCAGCCAGTACAAATGAACGTGCTGCAGAAGCAGACTGTGGATGGTTATCAGGCAACAGGCCTTTAGCCATCGACATTGGCAAATAAGGAATGCCGGATTTTTCGATCAAAGCACGGATATCAGCATCTGCTTGAGCATAGGCGGCGCCCTTACCCAAGAGAATCAATGGACGCTTAGCGCCCTTCAATACGTTGAGTGCACGCTCAACAGCATCGGCTGCTGGGATCTGACGTGGCACTGGATCGATTACCTTGAAGATGGACTTCTTCGCTTCTTCAACAGGCATTGTTTGAGCTAACAACTGTGCTGGCAAGTCTAGATAGACGCCGCCTGGGCGACCAGAAACTGCAGCGCGAATAGCACGAGCAAAACCAATGCCAATATCTTCAATGTGGTTGATGCGATAAGCTGCTTTGCAATAAGGCTTGGCTGCATTGAGCTGATCCATCTCTTCGTAATCACCCTGTTGCAAGTCAACAATTTCACGCTCACTAGAACCTGAGATCAAAATCATTGGGAAACAGTTTACGGTCGCGTTTGCAAGCGCTGTTAGGCCATTCAAAAATCCTGGGGCAGAAACAGTCATGCAGATACCAGGTTTTTGTGTCATGTAACCAGCAATAGCTGCAGCATTACCAGCATGCTGCTCATGACGAAAACCAATAAAGCGCAAACCTTCAGCCTGGGCCAAGCGACATAAGTCAGTAATTGGAATACCAACAAGACCAAAAATAGTATCGAGATCGTTTGCCTTGAGGGCGTCAATTACAAGATGAAAGCCATCAGTTAATTGTGTGTTTTGAGTATCTGTTGTCATAGAAATTTTTTATAAATTACAAAGGCTTTAGCAAGGACTGAATCCCTGTAACTTCGCTTTCGCTTTTCGTCTCCAATTAAGTTATTTATCGCGTACCGGGTTTCAACCCAGCTTAGGCAGAAATGAATATTAGGCTTGGGGGGTGCCTTGATCATTGACTTCGGTCAATTTCCCTCAAATCGAACCCCTTAAAGGGCAAAAGCTTAGATAAAAAGCTCTTTATGCTTCGTTTTGAGGCGACTTAAAGTCTCAGGAGAGAGGTTTAGGTAGGCTGCCAGCTCCTTTTTAGGGAGGAGCTCAAAGAGGTTCTCGTATTTCCGTAAGAAGCGCTCTACCCGGCCAGGGGCATCCAGCATATGTAAAGTAATGGTGTGGGCCATGATCTCGCTCATTAAGCGCATGACCTCAAACTCAAAGCTTTCCTTGAGCAGCTTATGTTCTTCAAGAAACTCAGCCCATTTTTTGAGGGGCATCCTAGCCACACGGGCCTTGGTAACACTGGCAATACTGTAGGGGGCAGCCGTCTTAAGGCGCCAAGCTGCATAGCTCGTTTCAATATCTTTTTCAATGGCAAAACGCAAAATCATTTCTTTAGCATCAGGGCTAGAAACGATGCGCTTCAAAATGCCATCTAGGACGAAGTACTGCTCCATCTGATGATCACCTTGATGCAGGAGAATCTCTGATTTTTTGAGGTCTGATATTTCTAAATGGCGCTCTAAATCAGCCATTACCGCCGGATCCAAGGTCTTGAGCACTGAATTTTGGCTAAGTTGTAAACGAATCAGGTTTTTTTCGGGGTGCTTATCTAATGCTGTCATGAATCCTTAATCCTAGACCTCATATTGTAGGCTTTTTTAGGGCGAAAAGTGGGGTTTAAGCCTTAAGTTGGGCTAGAATTGAAGAGTCGTGGTGCTTTTATTGCAATGCAATAAAGTTAAACGGGAAACACTAAACGTGTGCTGCCCCCGCAACGGTAAGTAAATGCGTCTTTACTCCAAAGTAAGGATGTCAGGAGTCTGAAAAAGCCACTGTGCGCGTCAATTGCATGGGAAGGCCAGATTCTGAGATTTACTAGCCCGGATACCGGCCAAGACAGGTGGAATTTTGCGGACGGGGACCTTCGCGCGCCGATGACAGCGCCCTATCTTTTGATATGGCGCCCAATTGACGCCTGAACTCCTGCTCGTGAAATTCTGTTCGACCCGGCTAACGGGGAAGTTAGCTAGGCATTCGATAACAGAAAGTAAATCGTGAAGCACACATCCCAGTATTGGCGCAACACCATCATTAGCGCCGTTATTAGTACCGCACTATTCAACAACACAGCACAAGCACAAAGTAATTCCAACGCCTCTGTTTCAGTCGCAACGAGTGCTATGAATCCAGTCATCGTGACTGCGAACAGAGCGCCAACAGCTGCTAGCAATGTTCTTGCTGACTACGACTACATTGGCCCTGAAGAAATTGCGCAAGCAGGTCAAACCAGTTTGGTTGAGTTATTACAAAGACAACGTGGCGTCGAGATCTCAAGCTATGGCACCGGTGGGTCAATTGCCAGCGTATTTTTACGCGGCACCAGCAATGCCCAGAGCTTAGTGTTGATCGATGGGGTAAGAACAGACTCTGGATTTCTAGGAGGCCCGAGCTGGCAATCAATCCCACTAGCACTGATTGATCATATTGAAATCATTTTTGGCCCACAAAGCAGTTTGTATGGCGCAGATGCTATTGGCGGTGTTGTGCAAATCTTTACCAAACAAGGTGATGGTCCTGCCAAAGTTAGCGCCTCATCTGGTTATGGCACTTATGGCACCACCATTACTGAAGCAAGCATTTACGGGGCTACTGAAGGCGAGCGGAAAATTCGCTACTCATTAAGCGCAAGTCAAAATCTCTCTATGGGATTTAATACGGTTGCAGATAACAATCCCTGCAATCCCACTACACAATCTAAGAAGTCGATTGCCAAAAATTGTTACTACGGCGCACTACCAACCAACAGAACTGGCTACAGTCAGGACAGCATAACTGGTAGAGCCTCACAAGAATGGGCTCAGGGGCAGGAGCTAGGCGTGCAATTTTTACAAAGCCGCCTCAATAACCAATACCCAGGCAACACTCCTGGTACTTATGCTCCTGCTACGATGAATAATGTGAATGATCTAGGAACTTATTCTGTTTATTCCAAAAATCAAGTCACCCAAAGCTGGAAGAGCTTATTGCAAGCCGCTCAGTCTATCGATAACGGTCAACAATTAACCCCGACTACTAATCCAGTAAACAATACCAAGCAAAATATTTTGACTTGGCAAAACGATATTGCGATAGGTCCAGACTTGCTCCAGATCCTAGGAGAAAGAAGGTCACAAAATGTATTTACCAACCAAGTGAACTACAACACGACCTACTTACCAGAAAACTTTAATCAAACCCGCAATACCAACTCAGTAGCTGGTGCCTACCAATTAAAACGAGGTGCGCATTTAGCCAACCTCTCGCTACGTAATGACAACATTACTGGCTATGGTGGCCAAACGACTGGTGGCGCTGCCTATGGTTACTTCTTTACTAAAGCGTTTAGAGGAAATATCAATTACAGCACTGGCTTTAGACCGCCTACCTTTAATGACCTCTACTACCCTGGCTATGGCAATCCTTCTTTGCAAGCTGAAAAGAGTAGAAACACAGAAGCGGGATTGCATTACGAAGAGGCTACATACGAATTGCATCTGGTTGGGTACACCAATACGATTACCAATTTGATTCAATACTCAAGCAGTGGCTGCCCCCCTGGATATTTTGGTTGCGCCTCTAATGTGGCAAATGCCAAAATCAATGGCGCCTCCTTAGGCGCAAGTAAGCAGTTCGATAATCTCAGTCTGAAGGGATCTTTTGATCAGCAAAATCCCATTAATCAAAACACTGGCTCAGTATTACTCAAGCGCGCCCGTCAGTTTGGTAACGCTGCAGCGGAATATCGCACTGGCGCAGTCACAACAGGTGCTGGCGTGACCTTTTCAGGGCAACGTTATGACTATGGCAATACAGGGCTTGGTGGCTATGCCATCTTCAATCTCTATGCCAACTATGATGTAACTAAAGATTGGAGTATTTTTGGACGTTGGAATAACGTACTCAATAAGGACTATCAATTGACTTACGGTTACAACACCCCTGGATCAAACATCTACATCGGTGCACGTTACGCCATGAAGTAATGCTATGAAACACACACCACTACATCCCTCTTTATTCAAAATCAGTCTAGGTGTGGTGTTGTGTGGATTTTTAACCTTGATTCAAGCTGCTGTAGACGTCGCTGATGATCGAGGGAAAACGATTACGCTTCAATCGTCACCCCAAAGACTCATCAGCCTTCTTCCTTCTCTTACAGAGTCGATTTGCGCCCTAGGAAAATGCAGTAATTTGGTAGGAGTTGATCGCTTTTCTAATTGGCCCTTATCACTTCAAAACCTCCCAAAGCTGGGCGGCATTAGCGATAGCAATTTAGAGGCGATCGTGCAGCTAAAGCCTGATTTGGTGTTGGTTGATAAATCTTCACCCATCATCTCTCGTCTAGAGGACTTACGTATTCCGGTGATGGCTTTTGATGTCAAAACCATGTCTGATGAAGAGCGCACTCTCAAAAAGTTAGATCTAGCTTTAGGCAGCAAAGAGTCGGAGCGAGTCTGGAATCAGATTCAAGCAGAGATTACTCGCGCCAATAAGCAACTCGATGGTTCGCAGAAAAGTATGACGGTTTACTTTGAGGTCAATGCTGCACCCTATGCTGCAGGGCGAAACTCTTTTATAGGCGAATTGCTAACACGCCTAGAGCTAAATAACATCATTCCAGAGTCCTTGGGCGCCTTTCCCAAGATCAACCCAGAATTTGTAGTGCAGGCTAAACCACAAATCATCATGCTCAGTGAAACACGACTTACTGATATGAAGAAACGACCTGGTTGGCCTGAGATCCCGGCGATCAAACAAAATCGTATTTGCGCCTTTAAAAAAGAACAGAGTGATATTTTGGTGAGGCCAGGCCCCAGAATGGGTGAGGCAGCGCTCATCCTCTCTCAATGCGTGGCAGAAAAAGTATCATCAACTAAGTGATGCTCAATAATCAACTCCCGCTCAAGCTAACGGCTTTGTTGATTTTGAGCCTATTGTTGATCTTCTTGGGTTGCATCTCTGGAAGCACGGGAATGGATTGGCAATTCGCAGAATCCAACCGCACTATTTTGTATGACATTCGCTTACCCAGATCGATTGGCGCCTATCTTGCTGGTGCCTTACTCGGCTTAGCTGGTGCTATTGCACAAGGCTTATTTCGTAATCCATTAGCAGATCCCTATCTACTTGGTAGCGCCTCTGGAGCGCTCCTAGGCGTTGGAATTATTTTGTGCCTCTCTTATGTAGGCGAACACTCCCTTTTAACTATGATTGGTATTAATGGCGGTGCATTTGCAGGCGCATTACTTGGCGTATTAGGTGCACTACTTTTAGCGGGTGGTTATAAGAGCTCTTTGCGACTACTGTTATCAGGCGTTGTTATTGGCGTCATCTTTGGTGCGGCCAATTCTTTACTGACTTTTGTGCGCCCTGATTTATATCAAAGCCTGCAATCATTCATGTTGGGTAATACCTCGCTCATTACCTGGAATGCCACATTCATGATGGGCTCAGCATTGATAATTGCCATGATACTGACCTTATTGCTTAGCCCTATCTTGAGCGCACTATCTCTTGGAGAAAATACTGCCCGCACACTTGGCTTGCCATTAGATCAACTCAGACTTTTATTGATCGCTGTCTTGGCATTAGCTACGGGTTTTGCAGTTGCCCAAACAGGTTTGATTGCTTTCGTTGGTCTAGCAGCACCACATTTAGTGCGCCACCTCTCTAGTGGACGTCAACAAACTCAACTGCTCTTATCTGCTATTTCGGGCGGCATCTTGTTGCTGGGTTCCGATCTTCTGGCTAGAACTGTCTTTGCCCCTTTAGAAATTCCAGTCGGTATTGTGACTGCTGTATTAGGTGGGAGCTACTTGCTATTTTTATTGCGTCGTGGACAGATTGGGATCAAAAAATGAAGATCACCAATCTCCATGTCTATCGCGGCCCCTGCGAAGTATTGCGTGATCTCAATATTCATTTTCCTAAGGGTCAATGGACTAGCATCATTGGACCCAATGGTGCGGGTAAATCTTCCTTACTTCAAGGCATCACCAATATTTTGTCCACCAAAGGAAATATCACTATTGATGGCGTCAACATTCAAGAGTTAGATAGCAAAGAACGTGCGAGATCGATTGCATGGCTTGCACAAAACAGTGATGCTGTAGAAGAATTTAGTGAGCTGACTGTTTACGATACGGTCATGCTTGGCCGAATTCCACATCAAGGATGGTTGCACCTACCAAGTGAGCTTGATCATCAAGTAGTACAGCAATCCTTACTCAAAACCCATACTCAATCTATTGCTACTCGCTATCTGCATGAACTATCCGGTGGCGAAAGACAGCGAGTCTTGTTGGCACGCTTATTAGCAGTACAAGCGGATATCTTACTTATGGATGAGCCCTTAGCTAACCTGGACCCACCCCATCAGGCAGACTGGCTCAACTGGCAGAAAGAATTGCTTGATCAAGGCAAAACCCTGGTCACCGTCTTACATGAAATTCAATATGCCCTAAAGGCAGATCATCTGGTAATGCTTAAGCAAGGTAAATTGCATTTTGAGGGCTCTAGCGACGATCCTGCAACCCACCAAGCCTTAATTGCACTTTTTGAGGGTCGCATTCGGCTTGAGAAGCTTGGTAAGGATTGGGTAAGCCTGCCTGCCTAATTGCCCCATGCACCCTAGCTTTTCCTGAGGCTACAATGCCAGTATGAGTGAGCTAAACCCATTTCCCCAAGATGACAATAGCGCTGACCTGGATACAGTGAATGCATCCATCAAGCGCTTAGCAGATAAAGTTCAGTTAATCGCCGAAGCTGTTAATCAACTTCATCAAAATCGCACCCAACTCGAGGGCAAAATTGAGGATGCGCAAAAACGCATTCAACATATTTTGAGTCGCCTGCCTGAGCAAAGCGATGGCCGCCAACTCAATTTACTTGGTGAAGCCATTCCACCCAACAACCCAGAGGACGATAGTGAGCCAACAACGCATTGAAGTAACTCTCGCTGGGCAAAAGATCACTTTAGCTACCAGCACAGAACATGAACCACTATTGCGTGCCGCTTGCATATTGGTCGATGAGCAAATTACATTAGCGATTAATGGTGGAAATCGTAGTATTGAACGCGCTAGCATGATGGCAGCACTCAAAATTGCTGGTGATCTCATCAAACTACAAAACACTGCAACTCAATCAAACCACTCCTCCAATGTCAGCCCAGATGAACTTGCACGTCTTCAAGCAGAAATCCGCACATTAGAAGATCAAGTGGATAGCTTGATGCAAACCCTTTCCCTGCCTGGTTCGCCAAGGCCAATAGTTCCTTGAACCGATGCGCAAGCATCCGGAACGATCTTTACCTTGCGGGCGTGAGCGTTTTGCAGGTTCACAGTGTCAGCTTCGAGCTGATCACTCCCTGAATCTCTTAATGCACCCAAAGCAGAGTAGCCGTTCCACCTTGAACCTTAGGGTTCAGGATGACGGCCTAGCGGCTAAGGCGGGGAATTCATGTTACTGAGCGATATCGCCATGCTCTTACTATGTGGCTGCATCTCTGGATTTTTAGCGGGCTTATTAGGTATTGGTGGTGGCATGATTTTGGTGCCCTTCATGATTTTGGTTTTTAATCACCTCCACTTTGATCAAAGCGTAATCGTCCACATGGCCATTGCCTCAGGTATGGCCACTATTCTTTTTACAACCACCTCAGCAATTTGGGCTCATCACAAGCATGGCTCTATCGACTGGGGTTTAGTAAAGACACTCAGCCCTGGTTTAGTCATTGGCAGCTTATTTGGTGGCAGTGAACTGTTCGAGGCTCTCAATACTTCTTGGCTTTCGCTCTTTTTTGCGGTCTTCATTGTGTACACCTCGGTACAAATGATTGCTAATAAGAAACCGAAGCCAGGTAGAGAGCTCCCTGGATCAGTTGGCTTATTTTCTTTTGGGGCATTAGCGGGCACTTTATCCAGCCTCTTAGGTGCTGGTGGCGCATTTATTACCGTACCCTTCATGCTTTGGTGCAACGTCAAACCTCACGTTGCCATGGCCAGTTCATCTGGCTTGGGCTTTCCAATTGCCGCTGCTGCGACCATTGGATATATGTATGGCAGTTGGGGCCACCCCAATCTTCCACCGGGCTCACTAGGATTTGTCTATGTTCCAGCAGTAGCCTGCATTGTGGCGGTGAGTGTTTTCACAGCACCCTTAGGCGCTAAGATGGCGCGCAAACTTAATGTGGCTCAGTTAAAGCGCATCTTTGGGGTAATGTTGTTTTTCCTTGCAGCCTTCATGTTTAATGAAAGCCGCAAGGCATTTGGTTTCTAAATACGATTACTTCGTATATTGCTGACGCAAAATATTCTTTTGCACTTTCCCCATCGCGTTGCGAGGTAAGTCAGCTACGATTTCTAAGCGCTTTGGAATTTTGAAATTGGCAATCTGTGATTTCAGAGTCGCAATCATCGCCTCAGCATTAAGCTTTGCCCCTGCCTTAGGAACAACCACTGCCATGACTGCTTCGCCAAAATCGGGATGCGGGATACCAATTACAGCACTCTCATCTACACCATCCATATCATCAATAAAGCCTTCTATTTCTTTTGGATAAACGTTATATCCACCAGAAATAATCAGGTCCTTACTGCGCCCAACAATGCAGAGATACTCTTTTGGTGCTTTACCGCCGTTGGCATCACCACCCCAGCGACCAACGTCACCAGTTTTAAACCATCCATCTTTAGTAAATTCTTCAGCCGTCTTTTCTGGCATGCGCCAGTAACCTTTAAAGACATTTGGCCCTTTAACTTCAATGCTGCCGATCTCATTGACCTTGCATGGCTTGCCGTCTTCACTAACAACGCGCACCTTAACGCCAGGCAATGGCAAACCAACGGAGCCTCCAACGCGGCTTCCTTTATAAGGATTAGAAACCAACATAGCTGTTTCACTCATGCCATAGCGCTCTAGGATGGGCTGACCAATCACTGCTTTGAAAGTATTAAATGTCTCTGTTAGCAAAGGCGCAGATCCAGAGATAAAGAGACGCATATTGCGCGCTACTTGCTTGGTGAAGCCTTTATCAGCCAACAAGCGTACATAGAAAGTGGGTACACCCATCATCACTGTAGACGCCGGCATATGTTTGATCAGTTGTGCAGTATCTAAGCGTGGCAACCAAATCATTTTGCTACCGTTAATCAAGGCACCATGAGCCGCGACAAATAAACCATGTACGTGGAAAATAGGTAAAGCATGTAGGAGTACATCACCTTTTTTCCAGCCCCAGAACTTCTGCAATACCTGCGCATTACTTCCCAGATTTTTATGGGAGAGCATAGCGCCCTTGCTGCGACCTGTAGTACCAGAGGTATACAAAATTGCTGCAAGGTCATCATCTTTAGCGGGCACTGTTTTAAATTGATCGCTGAGATTAGCCGCGCGCTCTAATAAAGTTCCTGTACGGTCTTCGTCTAAGGTAAATACATGCTTAGTACCTGCCTTGAAAGCAACCTTAGATACCCATGAGAAGTTCTTGCTACTGCAAACCACTACTGCAGGCTCAGCATTCTCAATGAAGTACTCGATCTCTGCAGCTTGATAGGCAGTATTGAGCGGAAGATACACATAACCCGCACGAATCGTAGCCAAATAAAGAAAAAGGGCTTCTGGAGACTTCTCTACCTGCACCGCTACTCTTGAGCCTGCTGGGAGCTTGAGACTTTTTAGTAAGTTAGCTAACTTGGCGGTTGCCCCCTCAAGATCTCCCCACGAGTAATACAAACCATCATGCGTCTCTAGAGCGCATGCTTTTTTATCTTTTGGAAAACCTTTTTCCAATAAGGAATATAAATTCATTAGAGCCTCAAACCAAACTAATCATGTTTAAAAATAATGGAACAAAAATACTGAATTAATCCAATTTAGCGCCAGAGGCTTTAGCAACTGCAGCCCAACGCTTGATATCGGCATTGACAAATTTCCCAAATGCATCGCCCGTAAGATTAGGCGTATCAGAGCCGTTATTAGTCCAGATCGTTTTCAATTCAGGATTATTAATTGCCTTTTGGACTTCAGCAGTCATCTTGTCGATGATTGGTTGTGGAGTGCCCTTAGGGGCAAACAAACCATACCAAGTCGACACTTCATAACCCACTAAACCTGCTTCTGCAGCAGTAGGAATATTTGGAAAGCCTGGTGCACGTTTTTGTGAGGCTACAGCCAAAGCAACGATTGAGCCATTCTTAATTTGAGCAGCGGATGAACCTAATCCATCAAACTCAATATCCACCTGTCCAGCGATCAAATCCTGCATCGCAGGGCCAGCTCCACGGTAAGGGATATGGGTAATAAAGGTTTTAGTCAGCATCTTAAATTGCTCACCAGCCAGGTGATGTGAAGATCCGTTTCCAGCTGAGGCGTAATTAAATTTACCGGGGCTCTTTTTCAAAAGCGCAATAAATTCTTTCAAATCCTTCGCCTGAACATTTTTAGGATTAACAACGATGACCTGAGGTGGGCTAGCAACCATCGCTACTGGAATAAAACTCTTTTCAATGTCGTAATCTAAATTGGGATACATCGCTGGAGCAATTGCATGATGAGCAGCACCCACAAAAAAGGTATATCCATCTGGAGCTGCTTTTGCAGCGATCGATGCGCCGAGCGTGCCACCAGCACCACCACGGTTATCAATAATGATTTGCTTGCCCAATTGCTTTGTTAATTGAGCCGCCAAAGGGCGGGCAAATGCATCTGTTCCACCGCCAGCTGGAAAAGGCACCACAAAAGTAATGGGCTTGGTAGGCCACTCTTGAGCTAATGCAATTAAAGGACTTGCGCACAAAATAAATAGTGCTTTTTTAAGTAATCCATTGAGGCTAATTTGCTTAGTCATAACCGTCTCCTTCATTTGCCATTTCTATTGGCTTGTGTGTTTACTATTGATCTTTTAAGACTTGTATAAATTTCATCTATTTTACGGTGTATCAGCACGTCTTACTGCCAAACATATCCGCACAGCGTTTAAAACGTCATTAAGCGCCCAACCCCGCGGGAATAGTCAATCTCACCCTGCGTAAAGCGCTCATGATTCTCTTCTACAGAAGAGAGGTCATAGAGATAGTTCACCATCAACGAGGCAGACTGCCGCAAGCCTTTACGAGATAAATCGCCAGACCAATTAATTTGGTGCAAACGGGCGCCATTACCTAAATGAAACTTAGCCACAGGGTTACCATTTCTTCCGGCAGATCCTAATCCTAAGTAAATACTAGCCAAACACATTAAGGCAGATTTTTCTTTTTCACTCGCATTATCAGGATGCCAGCCAGCACTTAGTCGCTCTGTCCATGAACGATTATTTAAATCCATGATTTGAAGCGCTTGATCTCGCGCCGTCCGAATTGCTGGTTTCAATTGCGTGCCCAATTTTTGATCACCAATATCAGCGCCTGCTGCTATCCAGTCTACAAAACCAGGAATTGGTGATAGCGTGACAAAAGTCTTCAGGCTAGGAAATTCTGCATGTAATTGCTCAGCCACACGTTTGATCAAGAAGTTACCCATCGAGACGCCACGCAACCCAGGCTCGCAGTTACTAATTGAATAAAAAGCAGCCACTTTATATTGCGAGGCTTGATGCATCGTCTCTGCTTTTTTATCAACCAAGGGCGTGATCACTGCAGGAATTTCTGGCAAGAGCGCAACTTCAACAAATATCAGGGGCTCATTTGGTAATTGCGGATGGAAAAAGGCAAAGCACCTGCGGTCAGGCTGGAGTCGGCGACGTAGGTCATCCCAACCATCAATAGCATGTACTGCCTCATGCTGGATTAACTTTTCGAGGACCTCAGCAGGCGATTTCCAATCTACCCGATGCATCTTCAAAAATCCAGGATTGAACCAAGAAGATAGTAGATGACGCAAGTCGAAATCAACTGCCGTTAATTCTGGTTGCTTTTCTAGCAACTGTAAAAGATCGCGACGCATCTCCACTAAAGCAGCCGTTCCATTGCTGGCTCGATTCAGGCGACGAAATAATTCTTGTCTTGGTGGCTCAGCAACACGCTGTAATTTAATGTAATTACGTGCATTGGCTTCAGCTGAAAACTGCTGGGCTGCCGTCATTACTGCTGCTGGATCAGGATTGAGCTTTTCAAATAGGAAAGTGAAAAATTTCGCATGCTGATCTTTGGATAGCTTGCGATAGTTATGAATGACTTCATCTGCCATGCTGACCGCATTAGATTCTCCACGCTCAGAAATAAGGCGATTTACAGCCCCAGTTAGGCGCGAAAAATAGCGGGCTTTTGCGAGCTTTTCAAGCATGGTTTTCTTTCAAGGAAAGGTATTCTTGGTAGGTTATGGATCGATTAATGATAGCGATAGTTCCAAAAACTTGCATGAAGAGACCACGCTCAAATCCAAGCAAATTCAAGCCCTGTCAGGAGAAGCGAATTGGGATTTCTGAGAAATTAGACCGATTTAGATTTAAAAGCGGTCATTAAATAGATGCCGGAGAGGATCATAGGAATACACAACCATTGCCCCATCGAGAGCCCAAGCCCAAGGAGACCCAGAAAGGCATCTGGCTCACGCGCATATTCAGCTAAGAAGCGGCAAATACCGTAGCCCAGCAGGAAGAGGCCTGAAACTTGCCCTACGCGATGCGGTTTACTTGAATAGATCCACAAAACTAATCCCAGCAATACACCTTCACCTAATAACTGATAGATCTGAGAAGGATGGCGCGGAATCGTATCAACCAAGGGAAATACCATAGCCCAAGGTAAGTCGCTTGGTCTGCCCCAAAGTTCACCATTAATGAAATTTCCAAGACGTCCAAATGCCAAGCCGAACGGAACTAAGGGTGCTACCAAATCGCTCACAACAAAAAAGGTCGTGTGTCGCTTACGAGCAAACCAATACAGCGCAAGCAAAACGCCTAATAGACCACCATGAAAAGACATGCCGCCTTCCCAGATCTTTAAAATATCTAAAGGATGCGAAAGATAATGACCTGGCATATAAAACAGGGTGTAGCCAATACGGCCTCCCAAGACCACACCTAAGACGCCAGCAAAGAGCAGATCCTCAAGATCTTTATAAGTCCATCCTAATGCTTGATAGCGTGGTGCTCGAATACGCAATCTTCCTAGCAATAAAAACTGAGCAAAGGCTAGGAGATACATCACGCCATACCAATGAATCGCGAAAGATCCAAATCGGATGGCTGCTGGGTCAAACTGAGGATGAATCATCATCAGGAACTCTTGGATTGGTCAAAGTTATGTAACTCGTGTCCAAGTTCTCGATACGCCTTGTAGCGCTCTCGGCCAGCTAGACGCTCTGCCTCATTCACGGTCACGACTTCAACGATTCTGGGAAAGCGCTCTACTAAAGCCGCAACATCCTTGGGCATACGCATCCCCAAATGAATCATGATATCCGCATGTGGAATCTGCTGTAAGTCTGGCGAGGCAAAATCATCTGTCAACACAATCGGGGTTTCTGCAGCAGCCTCATCATCAATAAAACAATGCGGTAAAAAATCGGGGCCACTAAAAGTCCACAGTAATTCATCTAGTTTTTTGAGATCTGCCATCTCGCCCACCATCACAATTTGGCGAACTGGCTGCCCGCTTGCTGTGCCACTCCAAATACGCCGAGTTAAACGACATGCATATTGGAGTTTGTCAGCAACATTGCTATGAAAATCGATACGCGCCATGATGAATAAACTAAGTGCCTGTGCTCGACTTAACTTTGCTCAAGCAAATAATTGAGTAGTAAAGGAACTGGGCGACCTGTAGACCCCTTAGCCGCACCACTCTTCCATGCCGTGCCTGCGATATCCAAATGAGCCCATTTATATTTTTCGGTAAAGCGAGACAAGAAGCAGGCTGCAGTCACACTACCCGCTGGACGGCCGCCAATATTGGCTACGTCAGCAAAATTGGATTTGAGTTGCTCATGATATGCCGCATCTAAGGGGAGGCGCCATACGGTGTCCAAAGAAGCCTTGCCTGCTTTAGTCAATGCATTTACGAGACCTTCATCATCAGAAAATAAGCCACTATGAACATGCCCCAAAGCAATAATGCAAGCACCAGTTAAAGTGGCGACATCAATGACTGCCTTCGGCTTAAAGCGCTCAACATAGGTTAAAGCGTCACACAAAATCAGACGGCCTTCAGCATCGGTATTGAGAACTTCAATAGTTTGGCCAGACATACTTTTAACAATATCGCCTGGACGGGTTGCCCTACCTGATGGCATGTTCTCGCATGTTGGAACTACGCCAATCACATTTTTTTTCAACTTCATTAAGGCGGTGGCATACATCGTTCCAATTACTGATGCAGCACCACACATATCGTATTTCATCTCATCCATGGCATCACCAGGCTTCAATGAGATTCCGCCTGTATCAAAGGTAATCCCTTTACCAACCAATACGATCGGCGCTTCGTTTGCTTTGCCACCTTGATGACGCATCACAATAAATTGTGGTGGAGTATCAGAGCCTTTAGCTACCGATAAAAATGAGCCCATACCTAAGGCTTCAATTTGCTTTAGACCTAAGACTTCAACTTTTAAGCTCGCCTTTTTGGCAAGGCCTTGCGCTGTCTTTCCTAAATAGGTTGGCGTGCAAATATTGGGCGGCAGATTTCCTAAATCTTTTGCCAGATTCATACCTTCCACCATAGCAACACCTTGGGCAACCGCATCTTTCAATTCTTTACTGCAGGCATCGTTACCTGCAAAAACCAAATGCTTAAAGGTATCAGGATGATCTTTAGCTTTATATTTCATGGCGGGTTGACGCACGCCGAATCGATACGCTTGATCACCTGCATATTGAATTGTGAGTCGCACTTCATCTGCCATTAAGTTTGCTTGCGGCATTAGAGAAAAACTAGGCACAAACCATAGGGCACTCTCAATGGAGTTTCCGCTCAGCACTTTTAATGCGGCACGCGCAATCTTTGAGTAAGAGATCAAAGTACGATCGCTGACATGATGCGCATCACCCAAGCCAACTAACAAAACACGTTTTGCTTTAACTCCATTGCTAGTCCAAGATTTTTCAGCCCTGAGCATACAAATAGAGGCTGGTTTGGCATCGAGATCGCCCACCACATTGGCATGATTTACTGAACCACCCAATAATTGATCGAGTTCTGTCAAAAAGCTAGATTTGGCTTTGGCGCCTTTGGCTCCTCCAAAACCATCTAGATCTGCCTTTGAATAAGCCAGGACCAAACAATCAGTGGGATGGGCTAAGACGCTTTTCAGGCTAGATTTGAGGGATTTTTGGCTCTCAAGGTCGGCTTGAGGGAAAATCTTGGTACTGAATTGAATTGTCATAATTTAATGCGTTATTAATAAGTAAATTCAAGGGATAAAAGCATGTTTATCCATTATCCTCCGACATGAAGATGAACATCGGTATCAGCCTCAATATAAGCCATTTACAAGCCTAGAATCCTGACAAACACCCAGCCAATCAAAGTCCATGATTTTTAAACGAGCCCTTCGCCGCGAACTCAGTTTTACTACTGGTGGCGTCTTCTTGGTGCTCGTCACAATCATGATCACGTCCTTGGTCATTCGCATCTTAGGATACGCAGCTAATGGCGCAGTCAACCCAGAAGATGCCCTCGTTTTAATTGCCCTTGCGACTCTAGGGTATTTAGCTGTCTTGCTGACAGTCTCCCTTTTCGTGGCCACCTTAATTGTTTTGGTTCGTTGGTACAAAGATTCTGAAATGATTGTCTGGTTCGCTAGCGGCCTGAGCGTTACCAATTTAATTCGACCTATTCTTCAGTTTGCCATCCCCCTCATCATCATCATTGCTTTATTAGCCCTCTTTGTGTGGCCATGGGCGAATCGAGAATCCACTCTCATCAGTCAACGCTTTCAACAGCGCGATGATGTATCTATGGTGACTGCAGGTCAATTTAAAGAGTCGGCAAAAGCTGAGCGTGTCTTTTTTATTGAAGAGTTGGATGTTGACAAGAGTGAAGTAAAGAATATCTTCGTAGCTGACAATAAAAACGGGCGTCTGAGTATTGCTGTGGCATCGACAGGCTATATCCAAAATAGTGAAGGTGGAGAAAAATCCATTGTTCTGAATAATGGTCGTCGTTATGAAGGTAACCCCACTGAGCCTAACTTCAGAATTTTAGAATTTAACGAATACACCACCAAGATCCGCAGCAAGGATACGATGGCGCCTGCGCCACGAGATCGAGAAAAAACGATTACCGAACTCCTTAATGATCCCAATCCTAAAGCCGCCAACCCTAACCGAGCAGAACTTTTATGGCGTGTAGGCTTACCCTTGATGGCCTTAGGTTTGGTGCTCATTGCCATTCCATTGGCCTATGTGAACCCGAGGTTAGGTAGCTATACCGCCATGTTCTATGCTGTACTGGTGTATTTGATTTACAGTAATTTGCTGAATTTGACACAAAACTTTGTTGCTCAGGGTAAGGTCAATGTATTTGTCGGGGTCTGGCCTATCCATTTACTCGCCCTGCTCATTGCGACCGCCTTAATACGCAATCGTATCAACCCATCCATTAAGTGGTGGCGACGTCAGTTGCCTGCTGGATTTGGAAAAAAATAAATCGTCGTCATGAAACTATTTTTTCCATACATCTTTGAGCGTTACTTAGCCCGGCAAATTTACACTGCATTTGGCTTTATTTTGTTCGCCCTGGTGGCACTATTCTTATTCTTTGATATCTTGAGCGAAATTGGTTCGGTACAAGGTCAATACACGTTGCCCTTAGTATTCCTTCATGTACTCCTCAAGGCCCCTAGTCGCATCTCAGAAATCATTCCGATTGCCAGCTTAATCGGCAGTATTTATGTCTTTGCGATGTTGGCAAGTCAATCTGAGTTTACGATTTTACGAATTGCTGGATTAGATGTAAAACGGGGCTTGATCACCCTTGCTAAGATAGCAGTACCACTCATTGTGTTGACTTTAGTGATGAGTGAATGGGTAGGCCCTTACTCAGAAGCGAAGTCAGATCAGATTCGCATGAAAGCCCTAGGCTCTTCCTTCTCCTCCCAATTTAGAACTGGTGTATGGGTTAAAGATCGCTTGCGTGATGAGGATGGCAGCGGCCCAGTTAGACCCGGGGTCCGCTATGTCAACGTTGGCAAGATCGATAAGGACAATGAAATTCGCAATATTCGAATGTATGAGTTTGATGATCTATACCGCTTACTCTCTATTCGAACGGCAGCCTCTGGATTATTTGATCAAGCAGGGACGTGGGTACTCAATGATGTTAC
>CANCIL010000024.1 GCA_947378095.1 Betaproteobacteria bacterium | reverse complement strand
GGTACTCCGCCGTTGATAAAACGTCGGATACTGACGATCAACGCATTCATAACATCTCTGTTCTGCCTCCACCAGAGCACCTGATTCGCTTCTTTCCTATTTCAGGAACTCCAACAGAAGCGCTCATTAGCAAAACTCGCAAAAAGATTCGCGACATCATTCACGGCAAAGATGACCGCTTACTAGTCATTATTGGCCCCTGCTCGATTCACGATCCAAGAGCAGCGTTGGAATACTGTCAGCGCCTGTTAGCAGAGCGCAAGCGCTTTGCTGGTGAACTGGAAATCGTGATGCGCGTGTATTTTGAAAAGCCACGTACCACAGTAGGTTGGAAAGGCTTAATCAACGACCCATATTTAGATGAAAGCTATCGCATTGAAGAAGGTCTGCGTCTTGCACGTCAAGTCTTAATGGAAATTAATCGACTTGGAATGCCAGCTGGTAGCGAATTCTTGGATGTAATTTCTCCACAATATATTGCTGATCTGATTTCTTGGGGTGCCATTGGTGCTCGAACGACTGAAAGCCAAGTGCATCGCGAACTTGCTTCTGGTTTATCTGCGCCGATTGGATTTAAGAATGGCACCGATGGCAATATCAAAATTGCAACGGATGCAATTCAAGCTGCTGGTCGCCCACATCACTTCCTCTCAGTACACAAGAATGGTCAAGTGTCTGTTGTGGAAACCAAAGGCAATAAAGATTGCCACGTCATCTTGCGCGGTGGTAAGGAACCTAACTATGAGGCACAGTATGTCCAGGCGGCATGCGCAGAGCTAGAGGCCGCCAAGCTTCCAGCCGGTCTCATGGTGGACTTATCTCATGCAAACTCAAGCAAAAAGCACGAACGTCAAATCGTGGTTGCTGACAATATTGCCGAGCAAATTGAATCGGGATCACACCAAATTTTTGGTGTGATGGTGGAAAGTCATCTCAATGATGGCGCTCAAAAATTTACGCCAGGTAAAGATGATCCAGCCAAGCTAGAATATGGCAAGAGTATTACTGATGCCTGCATCAACTGGGATGATTCAGTGAAAGTGCTAGAACGTCTTGCTGCTGCAGTGAAGAAACGCAGAAGTAAGAAGAAGTAAAGTCAACGTCATCAGACAGTCCTGATGAATTAGAAAGAGACTAAATTATTTAGTCTCTTTTTTTTCATGCTTCCACAACACATCGCTACCGCCAGCAGCGCGATTGAGAATACGAGCGAGAACAAAGAGTAAGTCAGAGAGGCGGTTGACGTACTGACGAGGAGAATCATACAAAGGCTCGGCCCAACCCAACCTCACAATGGAACGCTCAGCTCGTCTGCAAACTGTTCGGCAAACATGAGCCTGTGCTGCCGCGCGAGTGCCACCTGGCAAAATAAATTCAGTCAGCGGAGGAAGCTGCTTGTTGTACTTCTCTAGCCAAACATCTAACTGAGCGACATGTTCAGGTTTTAAAAGCTTGTAATTGGGAATGCAAAGTTCACCGCCCAGATCGAATAAATCATGTTGTACCTGTAGAAACAGTTCTTTAATCTCTGGAGCAATGCTTTCTGGGATCACTTCGGTCATTAAGACGCCAATTTCGGAGTTCAACTCATCCACGTCGCCCATGGCGCAAATCCGCAAATGGTCCTTCTCTACGCGACTTCCGTCACCCAGCCCAGTCATGCCAGCATCACCAGTTCTGGTGGCTATTTTCGATAGTCGATTTCCCATGAGCTTAATTATAGGTAAATGGCTAAAATGTTTGGATGAATATGGTGACCCCGCCCCCCGATATAGCCGCTATTAGCGCACTCCAGTCCAAACTCGTCTCAGCCCTGCGCCCAATCCTCCCAGAGCATGCCCTGCTGTGGGAGCCTGAGGACACCATTCCCTATGAATGTGATGGCTTAGCTGCTTATCGCCGCATGCCCTTAGCAGTTGCCTTGCCTGAAACAGAAGCGCAAGTCGCCCAGATTTTGAAGATTTGCTTTGCAATGCAAATTCCTGTGGTCCCGCGTGGATCGGGAACAGGACTCTCCGGCGGCGCTATGCCAATTTCTCAGGGCTTGGTACTCTCTTTAGCAAAGCTTAAGAAAATTCTCAGCATTGATCCGTTAACTCGGACAGCAGTTGTGCAACCAGGGGTTCGCAATCTTGCCATCTCCGAAGCAGTGGCACATCTTGGTCTGTATTACGCTCCAGATCCCTCTTCACAAATTGCCTGCTCTATTGGCGGCAACGTAAATGAAAATTCTGGTGGTGTCCATTGCCTTAAATATGGTCTTACCTTACATAACGTTTTACGCGTGCGCGGCGTTTTGATGAACGGCGAGATTATTGAGTTCGGTAGCATGGCGCCAGATTCTCCTGGATTAGATTTACTTGCCATCATGATGGGTAGCGAAGGAATGTTGGCAGTAGTCACTGAAGTGACTGTGAAATTGGTTGCCAAGCCAAAATTAGCCCGCGTGATCATGGCCAGTTTCGATGACATTGAAAAAGGGGGTAATGCAGTTGCCGCCATCATCGCCGCCGGAATTATTCCCGCTGGACTAGAAATGATGGATAAAGCAACTACCCGTGCAGTAGAAGAGTTTGTCCATGCTGGCTATGACTTAGAAGCGGAAGCTATTTTGCTTTGTGAATCCGATGGCACGCCCGAAGAAGTGGCTGAAGAGATTTCGCGCATGACTAAGGTGCTTGAAGAGTCCGGTGCTAGCGGTATTCAAATTTCTAAAGATGAAACTGAACGTCTGAAATTTTGGAGCGGTCGCAAGAACGCCTTTCCCGCTGCCGGTCGTCTAGCAGCTGATTACTACTGCATGGATGGCACCATTCCACGTAGACATATCGCCACTCTACTCAAACGCATTCAAGGCATGGAAAAAAAGTATGGCTTAGGCTGCCTCAATGTATTCCATGCAGGCGATGGCAATATGCATCCCCTCATTTTGTTTAACGGTGCTGATCAAGATGAATGGCACCGTGCCGAAGAATTTGGTACGGAGATCTTAGAAGCTTGCGTTGAACTTGGTGGAACCATCACAGGTGAGCATGGCGTAGGTATTGAGAAAATTAACTCCATGTGTGTGCAGTTTGGTGAAAACGAGCGCGAGGCTTTCTGGGGCGTGAAAAGTGCTTTTGATCCAGAAAAGTTACTCAATCCAGATAAAGCCATTCCCACTCTAAGTCGTTGCGCGGAATATGGTCGGATGCGGATTAGCGGCGGCAAGCTCCCTCATCCAGAGTTGGAGCGCTTCTAATGACAAGCTCCACTATGAAACCCGCGATTCAAGATTTTCAAGCGCAGATTCTGAATGCTGCCAATAGCAAAACGCCACTTTCTATTGAAGGTGGCGCTAGTAAGTCTTGGTATGGCAATCCCAATAACTATGCCAAGTTAAACACGCGCACTTATTCAGGCATTCTGGAATATCAACCTGAAGAATTGGTGATCACAGCTTGTGCGGGAACGCCTTTAAAAGAAATTGAGGCAGCTCTTGAGGAAAAAAATCAAGTGCTCGCGTTTGAGCCCCCACATTTTGGTCAAGGCGCTACTTTTGGCGGCGCCATTGCTGCAGGGCTTGCTGGCCCTGGTCGAATTAGCGTAGGTAATTTTCGAGATTTCGTATTAGGCGCTCGCCTGATTGATGGAAAAGGGCAAGATCTCTCTTTCGGTGGAAAAGTCATGAAGAACGTAGCGGGCTATGATGTTTCTCGCTTACTGCCTGGATCTATGGGCACGCTTGCACTACTGCTAGAAGCCTCCGTCAAGGTATTACCAAAGCCAGCTGCGACAGCTACTCTACGTTGCCAAATATCTCAAGCCCAAGCTCTCAAAGTACTGAATGAATGGGCAGGCCAACCATTACCTCTGTCAGCAAGCTGCTGGATTGGTAATGCAACAGGTGGCGAAGGTGAGTTAATGATTCGTTTAGCTGGCGCTGCTGCTGCCGTTAAAGCAGCTATTCCACTGATGAGCTCATTAGTCCTAGCAAGTGAAGTAGATCCTCAAACTGCTGATACTTTTTGGAAAGATTTGCGTGAGCAACAATTAGCTAGCTTCAAGAAACTTGGTGCCAATCAAACGCTTTATCGTCTAGCACTGCCTGCCGCCTGTGGACCGCTTAGCATTCCAAATGTGGATGATGAAATTGTCCTCGAATGGCATGGACAGCAACGCTGGATTAAGGCACCCGGTGATGATGCTACTTTTGCGAGTATCAAGCAGTTAGCCACTGCACATGGTGGTCACGCAAGCCGCTTTAAACAAGGGGTAGAAGTTGATCCTACCCTGCAACGCTTTACATTACTGAGTGAACAAGCACACTCTAAAGCACTTGAAATTGTCCAGGCCCGCCTTAGAGCCGCCTTTGATCCAGCTGGCGTATTTGCCACTTCACGCCTTCCTTAAGTCTATCTATGCAAACACAACTCGCCCCTCAATTTATTAATACGCCAGAAGGTATTGAGGCAGCACGCATTCTTGGTAAATGTGTTCACTGTGGTTTTTGTACCGCGACCTGCCCTACCTATCAAATACTAGGCGATGAGTTAGATGGGCCACGTGGTCGTATTTACCTCATTAAACAAATGGCAGAAGGTCAAGCGCCAACTGAAAAAACCCGCTTGCATTTAGATCGCTGTCTGACTTGTCGAAATTGTGAAAGCACCTGCCCTAGTGGTGTGCAATATGGCAAGTTGATTGATATTGGTCGCCAATGGGCAGAAGAAAATACGCCCGAACGCCCTCTAGGTCAAAAACTTACACGCTGGGCACTCAAAGAAGGCCTTACTAAACCCGCCTTGTTTAATTCTGCAATGGCACTGGGTCGTCTAGTTCGCCCATTAATGCCGAGCAGCATTAGGCGCAAAATTCCAAAGCATAAAAATAAAGCGCATGCAGCATCTACCAATCCGCATGCAAGACCTAGCAATACTCATGCACGCAAGATGCTGATATTAGAAGGCTGTGTTCAGCCAGGCATGCTGCCCAATATCAATTCGGCAACTGCACGTGTTTTGGATGCTCTAAAAATTCAACTTATTTCCGCACCGAATGCAACTTGCTGTGGCGCTTTGCGCTTTCATCTAAATCATCAGGCCGGTGGCTTAGATAATGCGAGACAAAATATTGATGCTTGGTGGCCTCTTGTAGAGCAAGGGGTTGAGGCCATTGTGATGACGGCTTCTGGTTGCGGTGTCATGGTTAAAGATTACGGTCATTTGCTTGCAAGCGATCCTCAGTATGCAAGCAAAGCCAAAAAGATTTCTGAGCTAACCAAAGATATTGCTGAGATATTGCCCAACTTACAAACAGAATTACTGGAACTCATCGGTAGCGATCCAAAGCCAGGCGTGGTGTATCACCCGCCTTGTACTTTGCAACATGGTCAACAAATTCGTGGCAAGGTAGAGGGCTTACTTACCAGTATTGGCATTGGTGTTCGCCTCTGTACAGATAGCCATCTTTGCTGTGGATCGGCTGGCACCTACTCTGTAACCCAGCCTGAACTCTCAGAGCAGCTGCGCAAAAATAAGTTGGCACATCTGCATACGGCCTGTGAAGAATTTGATGCTGATGTAATTGTCTCCGGAAATATTGGCTGCATTACCCACCTACAGCATGATGACAAACCCGTCTTACATTGGATTGAAATCGTAGATCAACTCATTAGTCAGCAAAAAGCGAGATGAACTCTATCGTAGCCAGGCTCATGCAGGTTAGAGAGCGTATTGAGCTTGCCGCTTTAAAAGCCAAGCGAGAGCCTGAGGATATTGCCCTCTTAGCAGTCAGCAAAACCTTTCCAGCTAGCGCAATTGAAGAGGCAATGCATGGTGGTCAATCTGCTTTTGGAGAGAACTATGTGCAAGAAGCGGTTGAGAAAATCCAAGCACTGGCAAAACTACGTCCTTGGCTAGAGTGGCATTTTATAGGCCCACTCCAAAGCAATAAAACCCGAGATGTGGCAGAACATTTTGATTGGGTTCACAGCGTAGATCGCTTGAAGATTGCAGAACGCCTGTCCGCCCAACGTGGAGAATTTCCAAATCTTCCAGATCTCCAACTTTGCGTTCAAGTCAACGTTAGCGAAGAAGACAGTAAAAGTGGTATTCCTTTAAATGAAGTTGAAGCCCTGTGTACCGCCGTCTCTAAATTACCGCATGTAGTGCTCAGAGGTTTAATGGCTATCCCCGCACCAAGCGATGATCCCAAATTACAAGGTCAAGCCTTTGCTACTGTGCGCGAGTGCTTTGCAGGCATTCTTGCTGCACATGCCAGCGAGCCTGGTTATCAATTTTTTGACACCCTCTCTATGGGAATGTCGGAAGACTTAGAGGCTGCCATTCTGGAAGGTAGTACGATGGTTCGCGTAGGAAGTGCTATTTTTGGGAAGCGGGATAAAATTAACCCATGAGCACAAAAATCAACCCCAATACCCACATCACTTTTATTGGTGGCGGCAATATGGGTCGCGCCTTAATTAGCGGGCTGATTACAAACGGCTTTAAAGCAGAACAAATTTCAGTTGTAGAAGCTAACTCTGCTACCGCACAACAACTGCAAGATGATCTCAAGGTACAAATCATCCCTACCTTAGAAAATATTACTTTTGATTTTGCAAAAAATAATGTGTTGGTGATGGCTATCAAGCCACAAGATTTCAATGTTGCAGCAAAGGGATTAGCGCCGAAACTAAAACATGCTTCCGCCCCAAGCCCATTAGTTCTAAGTATTGCTGCGGGTATTCGCTTAGCGGATATGAGTCGCTGGCTTGATCACACACGCTGCGTTCGCGCCATGCCCAATACACCCGCCCTTATCGGCAAAGGGATTACCGGTCTATTTGCGAGCACCGACATCTCTCCAGATGACCGTGCGTTAGCAGAAACCATTTGTAATGCCGTTGGACAATCTGTTTGGGTGTCTGAAGAAAAATTAATGGATGCTGTCACAGCAGTTTCTGGCAGCGGCCCTGCTTATGTATTTGCTTTTCTTGAAGCACTTCAATCTGCTGGTGAAAAATTGGGTTTAGATGCCCAAGCCGCTAGAAAACTCGCTTACGCAACCCTTGAGGGTGCCACACAACTCGCTCAAAACTCGAGTGAGTCAGCCAGCGTATTGCGAGAGAGAGTCACCTCTAAGGGTGGCACAACAGCAGCAGCTCTGGAAGTCTTAAATCAAGAAAGATGGCACGCCATCCTAGAAAAAGCGATTGCTGCAGCCGATCAACGCGGCAAAGTCATGGGTGATGAATTAGGTAAGAGCTAAGCTCAGACTAATTCAAGCTTAAACCAAGCACAATTCCTAGGAATAAAAATCCGCCCAACCAATTATTGTGGCGAAAGGCTAAGAAGCACTCTTCTCTTTTACGAGTAGAGACTAATTTCATGTGATAGATGGCGCAAGCCACAGCAGCAAACCAACCTATTAAAAAGTAATTACTGAGATTTGCTAGGTTTGCAACCCAGAGCTGACTGATAAATAACACCCCATAACTTAGGCCAATTGCCAGGACATCATGGCGCCCAAAGGTAATCGCCGAAGTACGTAATCCCAGTCTGATGTCATCATCCCGATCTACCATGGCATAGGCAGTGTCATAAGCAATAGCCCAAAAAATATTGCCAATGAATAGAACCCATGCTTCGAAAGGAATGAAATCCAAAATGGCGGCATAGACCATCGGGATACCAAAGCCAAAGGCTATCCCTAAAACTGCCTGAGGCATCGCAAAAAATCGTTTAGTAAATGGATAAATAAATGCTACCAGCAAAGCTAAAACCGACAATTGTTTGGTAAAGGCATTCAGAGGCTGTATCAATAGGAGGGCCAGCAATGCCAAGACCACTGCAACCCCTACCGCTTCTTTACCAGAGATCTTGCCACTCGTTACAGGGCGACCTTGAGTTCTTAATACATGTCGATCAAAGTCTCGATCAGCGTAATCATTAATGGCACAACCCGCGCTGCGCATCAAGAAGGTACCCGCCACAAAAATCAGCAAGATCGAAAAATCAGGAACACCACTGCTAGCTAACCATAACGCCCATAAGGTCGGCCATAAAAGCAAGAGCGTACCAATTGGTTTATCCAATCTAATGAGATATGCATAAGAGATAAGACGATCAATCAAAGCCATATGCTTATTATCATGCCTTTAAAAACTCCGCCCGGGCTCCAAGCCAGCGCTCCAAATGACGCTCCACGATATCGGCATGGTCGGCTAACAGGCGATCAGCAGCCTGCTGTGCCAATTCAATTAACCAAGCATCTCTTTGTAAATCCACAAAACGCAACATGGCGTCACCGGATTGTTTAGCGCCTAATAATTCTCCTGGGCCACGGAGTGATAAATCTCGCTCTGCAATCACAAAACCATCTGAAACCTCGCGTAAGGTTTGTAGACGCTCCTTGGCCGCCATCGATAGTGGCTCCGCATACATCAAGATACAAACTGAATCCGCTGAACCTCGGCCTACGCGCCCACGCAATTGATGAATCTGGGCATAACCGAAACGCTCTGCATGTTCAATCACCATGAGAGCAGCATTGGGCACATCAACCCCAACCTCGATCACCGTAGTGGCGACCAGTAGCTGAATCTCGTTTGCCTTAAAAGCCGCCATCACTGCTGCTTTTTCTTCTGCCTTTAAACGACCATGCACTAAGCCTACTTTAAAGCCTGGAAGTGCTTGCGTGAGCTGCTGAAAACTTTCCACAGCGGTTTGTAGTTGCAGTGCTTCAGACTCTTCAATTAATGGACATACCCAATACGCCTGCAAACCCTTTTCCAACCAGCTATGCAGTCCACTAATCACTTCATCACGGCGACTGGCCTTAACAACTTTGGTTGCAATGGGTTTACGACCGGGCGGCAATTCATCAATGACCGATACATCCAAGTCAGCGTAATACGTCATCGCTAATGTGCGAGGAATAGGAGTTGCCGACATCATCAACTGATGGCAATAAAACAATTCGGAGCCAACACGTTGCTGTATCTCTAAACGCTGTCTGACTCCAAAGCGATGCTGCTCATCAATGACCGCTAAGCCTAACTTAGCAAAGTGAACATTTTCCTGAATCAAAGCATGCGTACCAATAATCAACTGCGCTTGCCCACTCTCAATGATTTCTTGCGCTAGTCTTTTTTCTTTGGCTTTGAGGCTGCCTGATAGCCATGCAATCTTGACTCCGAGAGGCTCAAACCACTCTTTCATCTTGAGGTAATGTTGCTCAGCCAGAATCTCAGTTGGCGCCATTACCGCTGCTTGATAACCATGATCCATGACACGAGCAGCTGCCAGCGCGGCCACCACAGTCTTACCGCTACCTACGTCACCCTGCAAAAGTCGATTCATTGGAAAAGGGGCAGACAGGTCATTACCAATTTCAGCACAAACACGCTCTTGTGCCTTAGTCAGCGCAAAAGGCAAGATCTTCAGCAATCCCGCCTCGATGCTCGAGCTCTTTTTTCCTAATGAAGTAAAACTAGGCGCATGACGTTCTCTACGTATGGCATGTGCTCTTTTCAGAGAAATCTGTTGAGCTAGTAATTCTTCAAACTGTACTCGCCTCCAAGCCGGATGAGTGCGCTCCAATAGTGCTTGTGTATTTGCATCTGCTGGTGGTTGATGCAAATACGTGATGGCCGCTTTTAAGCTTGGCCAATCATTACTTGGCAAGAGCTGAGTCATTAATTGCCTGGGTAAAAACTCTGCCAAACTCTCTTGTAAACTAGAATCGCGAAGCGCCTGTGTCACTGCCTTACGAATAATCGTTTGCGATATTCCAGCACTCGCTGGATAGACTGGTGTCAAACTCGTTGGCAATGGCGCGTCTGGAGAAACAGCACGCACTGTGGGGTGCACCATCTCAGAGCCCTGAAAACCATCACGAATATCTCCACGAACACGAATATGGGTACCCACGGCCATTTGCTTTTGCTGGCTAGGATAAAAATTGAGGAAACGTAACTGAAGGGTTTCGGTTTCATCCTCAATCGTCACTAGCATCTGCCTTCTTGGTCTAAAGAGGACCTGATTACGAATGACAACACCCTGAGTTTGAACAGCATTAAAGCGGCCATGATGGATCGCCTCTTCAATACTCAGTAATTCTGTTTCATCTTCATAGCGAGATGGCAGATGCAAAGCAAGGGCCATAGGGCTGTCTAAACCCATTTTTTGCAGTGAAGTTGGCGCTTGTTTAGTAGTCATCGTTAAAATCTCATACCTGATGGTAATGCTATGCAACTTTCCGACTTCAATTACGAACTTCCTCCCGATCTAATCGCCCAGCACCCCCTGGCGAATAGAACCGATAGCCGCCTCCTTGAGATCAGGCCTGAGGGGAGCAAACGCGCCCAATTGGTCGATCGTCAGTTTAGAGAAATCCTTGACCTTGTTAGACCTGGGGACTTATTCGTATTCAACGATACTAAAGTGATCCCAGCTCGTCTGCATGGCAAAAAGGAAACTGGGGGCATTGTTGAACTCCTCATCGAGCGCATTAGCGGCGAACAACAGGCATGGGTTCAAATTAGAGCATCTAAAGTCCCCAAGACCGGTTCGATTGTGCAGATTCATAATGCTACTGGAGAAACATTCTCAGTTGAAATGATCGGTTATGACGGACGCTTTTATGAGGTTCGCTTTCCTGAAAATGTTTTTTCTCTGCTTGAGCGTTTTGGTGAACTCCCATTACCACCTTACATTGAACATCAGCCAGATGGTGAAGATGCACAACGCTATCAAACGGTCATCGCCAAGAATCCAGGCGCTGTAGCAGCACCTACAGCAGGATTGCATTTTGATAAAGCGATTTTAGAAAAATTAAATACGCTAGGAGTGCAACAAGCCACCGTCACATTACACGTCGGTGCCGGCACGTTTACTCCAGTGCGCGAAGAAGATCTCTCTAAGCACAAAATGCATTACGAGTGGTTTTCTATTCCCGAGGCAACCCTAAAGGCGATTGAGGCAACAAAACTGGCTGGTGGACGAGTCATTGCAGTGGGAACAACCAGCCTGAGAGCCTTGGAGAGTCAAGCTATTAGCGGCCAAAGCACCGGTGAAACGAATCTCTTTATTACGCCTGGCTTTCAATTTAAAACGGTTGATTGCTTATTAACCAACTTTCATCTGCCAAAATCTACCCTATTGATGCTGGTAAGCGCTTTCGCAGGAGTAGAGAATATTCGTGCTGCCTACCAACATGCAATTGATCAACGATATCGCTTCTTTAGTTATGGAGATGCGATGTTTCTTTGCCGACTCGAGAATATAAAGTTATGACCAAACCCGTTCACTTTAATATCCTAGCGCGTGACTCACAAAGTCCCGCGCGCTTGGGTCAACTCGATCTTCCTCACGGCAGCGTCCAAACGCCGATCTTCATGCCCGTCGGCACCTATGGTACGGTGAAAGCAATGACACCGCGCGATCTAGAAGAAGCAAAAGCGCAAATCATTTTAGGCAATACTTTTCATCTTTGGTTGCGTCCGGGTTTAGATGTCATTAAAAAACATGGCGGCTTACATCGCTTTATGGGCTGGAATAAACCCATCCTCACTGACTCTGGCGGCTTTCAGGTATTTAGCTTAGGGGCACTCCGAAAAATTTCTGAAGAGGGTGTAACTTTTGCCTCCCCCATTAATGGTGACAAACTCTTTATGTCTCCAGAAGTCTCTATGGAAATTCAGGCTGTACTCAATAGCGATATCGCAATGCAATTTGATGAGTGCACGCCCTACGAGATCAAGGGTCAAGCAACCACCGAGAAAACAGCACGCGCCTCCTTAGAGATGTCACTTCGCTGGGGCGATCGCTCTCTCAAGCGTTTTCGGGAACTCAACACTGGGAATGGTCTCTTTGGAATCGTCCAAGGAGGTATGTTTGAAAATCTTCGAGAATTTTCTTTGGATGCAGTCAGTCGACAGGGGTTTGATGGGATCGCCATTGGCGGCCTCTCCGTAGGAGAGCCTAAACCTGAATTTGAGCGAATTTTGAATTTCACGGCACCCAAACTCCCAGAACATATGCCGCATTACCTCATGGGTGTAGGTACACCAGAAGATCTGATTTTGGGCGTCAGCCTAGGAATTGATATGTTCGATTGCGTGATGCCTACCCGCAATGCCCGCAATGGCTGGCTATTTACTCGCTTTGGGGATCTCAAACTGCGGAATTCAGGCTATAAGGACGATGATCGTCCAGTAGATCCGACTTGTGGCTGCTATACCTGCCAAAACTTCACTAGATCCTACTTAAATCACCTCCAAAAGGCCAATGAGATCTTGGGCTCGCAACTCAATACCATTCATAACCTCTCCTACTATTTACAGCTCATGACTGAAGTGCGGGAGGCTCTGGCAAAGGATCGTTTTAGCGCTTACCGTGAAGATTTCCATTCCAATCGCCAGCGTGGCGTTGAGCCTGGGCAGGACTAATAGCCCTACAAAGGGCTAAGCCTAGCCAAATCACCTCCAAAGCCCCACACAGTTTAGAATTGCGGGTTTACGGCTTTGCTTTAAAGCCTAAAACTAACGCAGTTTCCAAATAGTCTTTAACGGAGGTTTTATATGTGGATTAGTAACGCTTTTGCCCAGGCTCCTGCCGCGGGTGCAGATTCCGGTGGCTTGATGAGCTTCCTCCCCCTCATTTTGATGTTTGCAGTCCTGTACTTCATCATGATTCGCCCACAAATGAAGCGTCAAAAAGAAACTAAAGCGATGCTTGAAGCATTATCAGTTGGCGATGAAGTAGTTACTGTTGGCGGCATCATGGGCAAAGTTACCGCCCTAAAAGATCAAGTTGTCACTGTTGAAATTGCCTCAGGTACAGAAGTGCAAATGCAAAAGGGTGCCATTACAACGGTATTGCCTAAAGGCACTTTGAAGTCTGCTTAATTAGTTTGTTGAAAAGTTTCTCAATATGAATCGCTACCCTCTCTGGAAATATTTAGTCATTGCCGTTGCTTTACTTATCGGCGGACTGTATTCAATACCGAATTTTTACGGAGAGGCGCCTGCAGTTCAGGTCTCATCCGCTAAACCAACCATCAAGGTTGATTTAGCGACGCAATCTCGTGTTGAGAAAATTCTGGCTGATGCGGATATTACAAATACAGGAATCTTCTTTGAGGCTACAGCGAATGTAGGCTCTATCAAGATTCGCTTTAACAACACTGACATTCAATTACGCGCTCGTGATCTATTGCAGCAAAAGCTCAATATTGATCAAAACGATCCAAACTACACTGTTGCATTAAACCTGCTCTCAAATACTCCAGGCTGGTTAAGCGCCATTAATGCTCTTCCAATGCCCTTAGGTCTTGACCTACGTGGCGGTGTTTACTTCCTCCTGCAAGTAGACATGAAGGGCGCAGTACAAAAGAAGGTGACCTCTTTGGCAACAGATATCCGCACACAATTGCGCGATAAAAATGTTCGCCATCAAGGTATTGAGCGTGGCACAGATTCCATTACGATTAATTTCGGTAGCACCACTGAAGCAGAGGCCGCACGCTCTGTCTTAATGACAAGTCAGCCAGAATTAATCTGGCAGGTAAAACCAACCGGCCTTTCACCAAAACTCGTTGGCGAATTTAAACCGACTGCTTTGAAAGAAGTTCAAGATAGTGCCGTTAAGCAAAACATCATCACCCTAAATAAGCGCGTGAATGAATTGGCAGTTAAAGAGCCTGTCATTCAGCAACAAGGTGCGGAGCGCATCGTAGTGCAACTGCCGGGCGTACAAGACACTGCCCGTGCTAAAGACATTATTGGTCGTACTGCAACTCTAGAATCGCGTCTTGCTGACCCCATTGTTTCTGTTATTGGCATTGGCGAAACACCGCCTCCCGGAACCGATGTATTCCGCTTTGGTGAATCTCGTCAAGGCGTATTTAAAAAGTCCGTCATTTTTAGCGGCGATCGCATTACCGATGCCAGTGCAGGTTTCGATCAAAACCAAAGACCTTCGGTCAATATTTCTTTAGATGCGGCCGGTGGTCGCGTGATGCAAGAAATTACGCGTGAAAATATTGGCAAGCCCATGGGCATGATCTTATTTGAAAAAGGCAAAGGCGAGGTTCTCACCATTGCTACTATTCAAGGTGAATTTGGATCTAAGTTTCAGATTACTGGTCAGCCTACCACTGCAAGCGCAAATGACTTAGCACTCTTGCTTCGTGCAGGCTCACTCGCTGCTCCTATGGAAATTATTGAGGAGCGTACGATTGGACCAAGCCTTGGTGCAGAGAATATTGAGAAAGGTTTTAAATCCCTGCTAATTGGATTTGCCGCCATTGCAATCTTCATGATGGCCTACTACTTACTCTTTGGTTTTTTCTCCGTCATTGCTTTGGCAGTGAACTTACTTTTACTCATCTCCATCCTTTCGATGCTGCAAGCTACATTGACACTGCCAGGTATTGCAGCGATGGCCTTAGCGCTCGGTATGGCGATTGACTCCAACGTGTTGATTAACGAACGTATTCGTGAAGAGTTGCGTAATGGTGCTGCGCCCCAGACAGCTATTGCAGTTGGCTTTGATAAAGCTTGGGCAACGATTCTGGACTCTAACGTCACTACCTTAATCGCTGGTCTGGCATTGCTTGCATTTGGATCTGGTCCAATTAAAGGCTTCGCGGTAGTGCATTGCCTTGGTATCTTGACCTCAATGTTCTCAGCAGTCTTCTTCTCCCGCGGACTTGTCAACCTCTGGTATGGCAGACACAAGAAGATTCAGAAACTTGCTATTGGCCAAGTTTGGCGCCCACAGGAGAAATAAGTCATGGAATTTTTTCGTATCAAAAAAGATATTCCATTCATGCGCCATGCATTGGTGCTCAATGCGATTTCTCTTATCACCTTCTTAGCAGCCGTATTTTTCCTCTGGCATAACGGACTCCATCTCTCCATCGAATTTACTGGCGGTACGGTGATGGAAGTCAGCTATCCACAAACTGCCCCTCTAGACTCTATCCGCACTAAGGTAGAGAAGTTAGGTTATGCAGATACGCAGATCCAAAACTTTGGTAGCTCACGTGATGTGATGATTCGTCTGCCTTTGCAAAAGGATGCTGAAGGTAAATTAATTTCTTCTGCCGACCAGAGTAATGCGGTGATGCAGGCGCTCGACCCAGCTGCCACAGGCGCTAAATTACAGCGGGTTGAATTCGTAGGCCCGCAGGTAGGTCAGGAATTGGCATTTGATGGTCTAAAGGCCCTGATCTTTGTGATCATTGGCATTGTGATTTACCTCTCCTTCCGCTTTGAGTGGAAGTTTGCGCTCGCAGGCATCATCGCGAACTTACATGACATCGTCATCATTCTCGGATTCTTTGCATTCTTCCAGTGGGAATTCTCACTCTCCGTACTCGCCGCAGTATTAGCAGTTCTTGGCTACTCCGTAAACGAGTCTGTGGTGATCTTTGACCGTATTCGCGAAAACTTCCGCAAGTACCGCAAGATGAATACTCGCGAGATTATTGATAATGCCATTACCAGCACCATCAGCCGAACCGTAATTACTCACGGTAGTACCGAGATGATGGTTTTGGCGATGCTGATCTTTGGCGGACCAACTCTCTTCTACTTTGCCTTGGCACTTACCATTGGTATTTTGTTTGGTATCTACTCTTCAGTCTTCGTTGCAGCAGCCTTAGCAATGTGGCTTGGTGTTACTCGTGAAGATCTTGTTAAGGGCGATAAGAAGCCTGATGACAATACTAGAAATGATGACCCGAACTTTGGTGCCCGAGTCTAAGTAAGAGAAAAATGTTGTTGATCTAGGGCGACAAGAATTCTTTTTGTCGCACCTTGATGCTCTACTGAATACATCTTTGCAGCAGTTGCCATTTGTGCTAACTCTGCTGGATTCAGCAATAAAGACTTCAATGCCTCCATCAATGCGATAGGCTCACCTAGTAGTAAATCCCCTTTAATCCGTTTAGCAGCGCCTGAATCTAGGGCATCAATAGAAGCTTGCTGAAAGTTGTAGGTATGTTCACCTAATAAGACTGGGCAACCTGCCGCGCAGGCCTCAATTAAATTCTGACCACCGAACCGTAAAAGACTGCCGCCCATGACAACCAAGTCGGCCGCACTGTAGTACATCGGCATCTCACCCATAGAGTCACCTAAGATAACGTCTAGGCCTGCATGATCTTGAGGGATACCTGGCCATTCACTACGTCTTCGAAACTTCAAACCCGCTGCATGAATCTGATCCGCTACTTCTGAGAATCGCTCAGGGTGACGTGGTACCAAACATAATAAAGGCCGAACACCAAAAGTATGATTGAGTAATAAATCTTTCCAGGCCTTCAGAATGATGGCCTCTTCACCATCTCGTGTACTAGCTGCACACACCATTAAACGCTGGTCGGCATGAATCGCCTCTTTCCAATGAGCTCCTTGTTGTACTAAGGCAGGATCCAGTGGCACATCAAACTTCAGATTGCCGACTACCTCAATATTTTGAACACCAAGACTGCGATAGCGCTGCGCATCAAATTCCGTCTGAGCCAAAATTCCTGCAAAGGCCTGAAATAATGCATGCCCTGCTTTACCAAATTGATTCACTCGACGTGCACTTCTTTCTGACAAGCGGGCATTCACCAAAAATAAGGGAAGACCTTTATCGGCACAACGAAAGACTACGGTTGGCCAAGCTTCAGTCTCCATAAACAAACCAAGTTTCGGTTTGAAGGTATTCAGAAAATGCTCGACCGCCCAACATAGGTCATAAGGCAAGTACACCTGACGGATTTGACCTGATGCAATCTGCGGACCAAATAATTGCTTTCCAGTGCGGCGCCCATTGAGCGTCATGTGCGTCAGAAGAATCGATTCTCCTTTGGCAAGATAAGCCTCAATTAAAGGCTGCGCTGCGCGTGTCTCACCTACTGATACCGCATGAATCCACACTACACCCTGCTTAACAGGCTTGCTGTAACCAAAACCAAGACGCTCAGGAATGTGATGTAGATATGCAAAAGCATGGCGGGAGCGCCATGCAAGACGGACAAACGCTAGTGGCAATAAAAGATGCCATAGCAATTGATAAACAGCAAACCAGAAACGTGGGCGAGCCCCGTACTCTGAAGCGGTACTTAAACTCACTTTTTCAGACGTTCGGTCAACTCGACCGCCTTACCTAAATAAGATGAAGGGGTCATCTCAAGCAAACGTGCCTTGGCATCATCCGGAATCTTCAATCCACGGATAAAGTTTTGTAGATCTAGCTGATTAATGCCTTTGCCACGAGTCAACTCTTTTAACTGCTCATACGGATTCTCGATGCCATAACGGCGCATCACGGTTTGAACTGGCTCTGCCAATACTTCCCAACAAGCATCTAAGTCAGCAGCAATCGCGGCATGATTGACTTCTAATTTACCGAGGCCACGCAAGGCACTGTCATACGCCAACACGCTATGACCAAACGCAGGACCCAAATTGCGGAGCACTGTTGAATCAGTCAGATCACGCTGCCAACGAGAGATCGGTAATTTTTCTGCGAGGTGACGTAATAAAGCGTTAGCTACACCTAAGTTACCTTCGGAATTTTCAAAATCAATTGGATTAACTTTATGCGGCATTGTGGACGAACCGATCTCACCAGCCTTCGTGCGCTGCTTAAAATAACCTACTGAGATGTAAGCCCAGAAGTCGCGATCCATATCTAAGAGAATCGTATTAGCACGCGCAATCGCATCAAACAATTGAGCCATGCCATCATGGGGTTCAATCTGAATGGTGTAAGGATTAAAAGTTAAACCAAGACGCTTCTCAACCACGTTCTTCGAAAAATTTTCCCAATCAAAATCAGGGTAAGCAGAAAGGTGGGCATTGTAGTTACCCACTGCCCCATTCATCTTGCCAAGCAAGGGGACTGCAGCAATGGATTCAATGGCGCGCTCTAGACGCTTTGCAATATTGGCAATTTCTTTACCCAATGTGCTTGGAGAGGCTGGCTGACCATGGGTACGCGAGAGCAAAGGAACCTTAGCATTTTCAATGGCCAAATCAGTGAGCACTGCCAGAATCTTATTTAACTGCGGCAACAGCACTTCATCGCGCGCACCTCGTAACATCAAACCATGCGAAGTGTTGTTGATATCTTCAGAGGTACAAGCAAAGTGAATGAATTCACTGGCCTTCAATAAATCTGGTCGACCCGAAACTTTTTCTTTTAGAAAATACTCAACTGCCTTCACGTCATGATTGGTTACTGCTTCAATATCTTTAATACGTTGAGCATCCGTATCAGAGAAACTTTCTGGTAAAGCCAATAAGAAGGCTTCATCAGCCGCATTGATTTTGGGAACATCGGGCAGACCAGCTGAGGCTAATGCCAAAAGCCAGTGGATTTCCACGAACACGCGCTGACGCATAAATGCTGCCTCAGAAAGCCAGGGACGTAGGGCATCTAATTTTCCGGCGTAACGGCCATCTAATGGGGAAAGGGCATTAAGGGTTGAAAGCGGCTGACTCACGGGAATTGCCTTTGCACTGTATATGTCAATAAAACCTGATTTTAATGCGTTCTGCCTAGCTTTCCCAGGATGGCTATACTGTGCCCTATGAAACTTATCGGATCCCTTACCAGCCCCTATGTACGTAAAGTACGCATTGTTTTCTCGGAAAAAAAGGTTGATGTTGACCATGTCCTAGAAAACGTCTGGTCCCCAGACACCATCATTGGCCAAACCAACCCTCTGGGCAAAGTCCCCTGCCTCGTTTTAGACGATGGCGGGGTGATTTACGACTCCAGAGTAATTGCCGAGTACGCTGATGGCCTAAGCCCCGTCAGCAAGCTCATTCCAGCGGATACACGTGATCGTGCCACTGTTAAGACTTGGGAAGCCCTATCCGACGGCATCATGGATGCAGGCATTTTGGCTCGATTGGAACGCACTCTACGTCCCGCTGAACAACAAAGTCAGGCTTGGGTTGATCGTCAAATGGGCAAGATTGAAACTGCTTTACGTCAAATGTCAGAGCAGCTTGGCGAAAATGCATGGTGTCACAGCAATCAAATGACATTGGCAGATATTGCAGTTGGTTGTGCGGTGGGTTACTTGCTTTTGCGCTTTCCTGAAGTGCAATGGCAAACGCAATATCCCAATCTGGATCGTCTCTATCAAAAATTAATGCAGAGAGCCTCTTTTATTGAAACGGCACCACCTGCAGCTTAATTTCTATTAAGTTAAACGAAATGATTGCTGGGCGAATTTAGGCGGAAATAATTCCGCCGCCCAAGCAAATATCACCGTCATATAAAACGGCTGACTGTCCAGGAGTCACCGCCCATTGCGCATCTGGAAAGCACAATTCAAAACTCAGCGGGCCTTCTTTACCTGAAAGAATTTCACAAGCAGAATCAGTTTGCCGATAACGCGTCTTCGCAGAGTAATGACCTGATGTAGGTGCATGACCCGCAACCCAACTTGCGTCAATTGCTTCAAGCTGATTAGCCAATAACCATGGGTGTTCATGGCCTTGAGCTACATACAAAGTATTGTTGACAACGTCCTTACGGGCTACATACCAAGCATCGCCATTACCGTCTTGACTACCTCCTAAACCAATCCCCTTACGCTGACCCAGGGTAAAGAAAGCCAAGCCCATATGCTCGCCCACAATCTTGCCCTCAGGCGTTTTAATTGGACCGGGTATAGTAGGTAGATAGCGATTTAGAAATTCACGGAAAGGACGCTCTCCAATAAAACAAATTCCAGTGCTATCTTTTTTGCGCGCATTGGGCAGACCAATTTGCTCGGCCAATTGACGCACTTCCGTTTTCGGAATCTCTCCAAGTGGAAACAACACATTAGCAAGTTGAGCTTGTGTCAGGCGATGTAAAAAATAACTTTGATCTTTACTCGCATCTACTGCTTTCAATAATTGCACCTTGCCTGCTTCATGTCGTACCCTGGCGTAATGTCCAGTTGCAATAGCATCTGCACCCAAACTCATCGCGTGATCTAAAAAGGCTTTAAATTTAATTTCGGCATTACAAAGCACATCAGGGTTAGGTGTTCTCCCTGCAGCGTATTCACGTAAAAAATCAGCAAAGACCCGTTCGCGGTACTCGGCAGCAAAATTGACTGCCTCAACGTCAATGCCTATTAAATCGGCAACTGAGACTACATCCAGCCAATCCTGACGGGCAGAGCAATATTCATCGTTATCGTCATCTTCCCAATTCTTCATAAAAAGGCCAATGACCTCATAGCCCTGCTCTTTTAGCATCCAGGCTGCAACAGACGAATCTACCCCTCCAGACATGCCAATAACGACTTTGTTGGGCCTTGTAGGGGGAATTGAGGAAGAATTGGGTGAAATCATCAAAAAAATGCGAAAATACTTTATAGATTAAAAGCCCCCATTGTAGAAGTCTCAACCCGATTTCGCAGGATTTTAGGTAAAAACCAAACCGGCAAACCTAGGGGCTAACTAAGTAGGTAAAGCCTACCCTGTTTATCTATAAAATAGACCTTTTAAAAATTTTGCTTTTGGAGACATGCCATGCGCATAGGAGTGCCACTGGAAACAAGCCCTGGGGAAACTCGAGTAGCCGCCACACCAGAAACCGTTAAAAAACTGATTAGTCAGGGCAATACCGTTGTCATTCAAAAAGATGCGGGTGTCCAAGCCAGTCAACCTGACTCTGCGTATGAAGCAGTCGGTGCCACTATTGGTTCTGCTGCAGATGCATTTGGTGCGGAGCTCGTTCTGAAAGTGCGCGCGCCTGAAGCAGCTGAACTCAAGCAAATCAAAGCAGGTAGCGTACTCATGGGTATGCTCGATCCATTTGACAATGACAACATTGCTGCAATGGCTGCTCAAGGTGTGACTGCATTCTCATTAGAGGCTGCACCCCGCACCACTCGCGCACAAAGCATGGATGTCCTGTCTTCACAAGCCAATATTGCCGGATACAAAGCAGTGATGGTTGCCGCAAACGAATATCAACGCTTCATGCCAATGTTGATGACAGCTGCTGGTACTGTTAAAGCAGCCCGCGTATTAATTTTGGGTGCAGGCGTCGCTGGCTTACAAGCCATTGCTACTGCAAAACGTCTTGGTGCTGTGATTGAAGCATCAGATGTTCGCCCTGCCGCCAAAGAGCAAATTGAATCTTTAGGCGCTAAGTTTGTTGATGTACCTTACGAAACTGATGAAGAGCGTGAAATCGCCCAAGGTGTTGGTGGCTATGCGCGTCCGATGCCTGAAGCTTGGATGAAGCGTCAAGCTGGCCTCGTTGCTGAGCGTGCTCAGCAAGCAGACATCGTCATTACAACTGCATTGATTCCAGGTCGCAAACCGCCAGTACTATTGCATAGCGACACCGTTGCCAAAATGAAACCAGGCTCAGTAGTAATCGATTTGGCTGCTGGTAAAGGTGATAATGGATCAGGCAACTGCCCCCTCACTCAAGCAGACAAGATTGTGGATGCTAACGGAGTTAAGATTGTTGGCTACACCAACTTACCTAGCATGGTTGCTGCAGATGCATCCGCACTCTACGCTCGCAACTTACTCGACTTCCTCAAATTAATTGTTGATAAAGAGGCGAAGCTAGTGATTCCAAGTGATGACGATATCGTTACCGCCTGCTTAATGTGTCGCGATGGCCAAGCCATCCGCAAAAACTAATAGTAAAAATACTAAGGAAATATTATGGATCTCGCTGCCTTTCAAAGCATCCTCACAGTCCAAAACATCACTGTTTTCGTGTTAGCCATTTTTGTTGGTTATCACGTTGTTTGGAACGTCACCCCAGCACTCCACACTCCTTTGATGGCCGTTACTAACGCCATCTCTGGAATCATTATTGTTGGTGCTTTATTGCAAACCGAAGTTATCGGCGGAGATGAAATCACCATCACCAGCATTATTGGTGCGGTCGCCGTCTTCCTCGCATCTATCAATATTTTTGGTGGCTTTATGGTCACCCGTCGCATGCTAGAGATGTTCAAGAAAAAAGCTCCAAAGGCTGATGCAGCCGGAACTAAATAAAGCTAGAACAAGACCTGTATAGAGACCAATAGAGACCAAAATAATGTCAAATATCACCGCAATTTCTTATCTTATTTCCTCAGTGCTATTTATCCTGGCACTGCGTGGCTTATCTTCACCAACCACATCACGCCAAGGCAATACCTTCGGTATGATTGGTATGCTCCTAGCCGTCATTACCACTTTCTTCATTCCTGATTTCAAGCCTGTCATTTCCTTGATTGGGTTTGCGATTGTGGGTGGCGCCATTATCGGTACGCTTGCTGCTAAACGCGTACAGATGACTAAGATGCCAGAGCTCGTCGCTTTGATGCACTCCTTTGTAGGCTTGTCTGCTGTCTTAATCGCTATTGCAGCGGTCTTTAATCCAGCGCAAGAACATACTGGCGCACAGAAGATCGAACTCTTTATTGGCGCGTTTATTGGTGCGATTACCTTTACCGCTTCCGTGATTGCTTTCGGCAAACTTTCAGGCAAAGTGAGCGGCAAGCCAGTCACTTTTGCTGGCCAACATTTGTTGAATTTAGTTTTAGCCATTTCTATGGTGGGCGCTGGTGTTGCTTATTACATGGGCGATAGCCACGCAGCATTCTTAGCAATGTGTGCAATTGCATTGGTCTTAGGTATCACCTTGATTATTCCAATTGGTGGCGCTGACATGCCAGTAGTTGTATCGATGCTTAATAGCTACTCTGGTTGGGCGGCTGCAGGTATTGGTTTCACCTTAAATAACCCAGTGTTGATTATTGCTGGTGCATGCGTAGGCTCTTCAGGTGCGATTCTGTCTTACATCATGTGTAAGGCAATGAATCGCTCTATCTTGGCCGTTCTACTCGGCGGCTTTGGTGCTGAAGCGGCGGCAGGTGGTGCTGATGATGGTAGCCCAAAAAACTACAAGACTGGCTCTCCAGAAGATGCTGCTTTCTTAATGGAAAATGCGGACACCGTCATTATTGTTCCTGGTTACGGTTTAGCAGTTGCTCGCGCGCAGCACGCTCTAAAAGAATTGACCGAGAAGCTGACTCACCATGGTGTTACTGTTAAGTATGCGATCCACCCAGTAGCAGGTCGTATGCCTGGTCACATGAACGTACTCTTGGCTGAAGCTGAAGTTCCATACGACCAAGTATTTGAGATGGAAGACATCAACAGCGATTTTGGTCAAGCTGACGTAGTGCTAGTACTTGGTGCAAACGATGTGGTTAATCCTGCGGCACGCACTCCTGGCAGCCCAATCTTTGGTATGCCTATTTTGGAAGCATTCAAAGCTAAAACCATCATCGTAAACAAGCGTTCAATGGCGGCTGGCTATGCTGGTCTTGATAACGAACTCTTCTACATGGATAAAACTATGATGGTCTTCGGTGATGCGAAGAAGGTTGTTGAAGATATGGTCAAAGCGGTTTCGTAAAACTAAACTGCTTCATCAAAATCCCGCTCAATATAGGCGGGATTTTTTTATTTCAAACAACGCATAGTCGCCGTACAATGAGCCTCAAATAAGAGAGCTCACCTGTGAATACCACCTTACCTGAAAAAAAATTACTGGGCCTTGAGGTATTGAGATTTATTTCAGCAATGGCGATCTTAGTTTTTCACTACCAACAATTCGCATACGTTGGTCTTAAATTGGTGAATTATCAAGCGGATCAACAACCTTTTTATTTGCTACTTAAATGGTTCTATATTCATGGCGGGCTAGGTGTTCAGTTTTTTTGGTGTATTAGCGGTTTTATTTTCTTCTGGAAATACCAAAATGCCATTCATGAGAAAATCATTAGCGGTGGTAAGTTTTTTGCGCTCAGACTCTCCAGGCTGTACCCATTACATATTGCAACTTTGCTACTCATAGCAATTCTTCAAATCATTTATGTGGGAGATTATGGTAATTTTTTTGTAGTCCACAATAATGACGTAAAACATTTCATATTGCAGCTTTTCTTGGCTAGCAATTGGGGCGGTCAAGGATTTAGCTTCAATGCGCCAATTTGGTCTATATCTGTAGAGGTTTTGGTATATCTATTTTTCTTTCTAGTGCTGAGATATATAGGTAAGGCAGCCTGGATAAGTATTTTGGTTTTAATAATTAGTGGGCTTATTAAATACCTTAATTTGACCGAGTCATTTATCGTAGATTGCATCATCTATTTCTACCTTGGTGGTTTAACTGCGCAGATCTTCAAAGCTACAGAACAAACAAAATACCAAAAATTTATTTTGGTATTGAGCCTTGTAGTTATCATCTGCCCTCTTGTTTTGTTAAATGAAGACTCTTTTGAAAAAATTAAACATTTTTTCTTGATCTTCTTTGCCCCAGCACTGATTTATCTTGGAGCAATGGAGCTCAAGGTTTCTCAGAACATAGGGAGTTTGATAGAGGCTTTAGGAAATATGACCTATTCGAGCTACCTCATCCATCTTCCATTTCAGCTCTTCATGGTTTTACTGCTTGGGGCATTGAATATAGCCATACCTTTTTATTCGCCCTACTTCTTTACTCTATATTTGGCATTAGTTTTATGCCTATCCCGATTTATTTACTTAAGATTTGAGAAGCCGATGCAGGATTTCATTCGCTTACGAGCTAAGGCTCTTTAAAAAGTTAAATCTTCAGCCTAGATCGCACCATGTCTAAAAAAATCGCCGAACAATTTAAGTCCTTTACTAGATTCCAGCAATTTTCTTTAGTGCTTGTTGTCTACTTTATTGGCTATTGGATTTTTCAGTGCTTTAACCTTATCTACTATCCCATCCCAACCGAATATCGAGATTGGGGTAGCATTGATATGAGCAATGCTCTTTTTAATAAGTCCTCACCTTATTCATTCTCTGCTGGACCGCCCTTTTTCTATATCTATGGATTGGTTTTTCCATTTTTAGCCGGAGGCTTAAGTAGTGTCCTGCATATAGATCTCTTATTGCTCACCAAATTATTCGTTTGCCTATG
>CANCIL010000023.1 GCA_947378095.1 Betaproteobacteria bacterium | reverse complement strand
TGGTCTGCACTCAGGCGGTCGTACTGAATCGATCCTCATGTCTATGCCTCCAGTGGTGCAGTGGTGGTACAACTACCAGCCTACACCAGGCACACCAGAAGCTAAGCTCTATGACTACTACCTTCAGCCGCGTGATTGGTTAGTTTGAGAAGACTCTACTATTAGTCTCGGCTACCAATCTTAGTCACTGCTGATACCTAACCACTTTGCCCTGTAAATCCCATCAGGGTCATGATCTTGTGTTTGCTTCCAGACATTGAATGGACGCCCCCCTCTGGGGTCTGTACCTCGACCAGCAATATATAACCAGTTGCCTTGATTGCTATAGACGTCATAGTCAATCAACTGAGACTCAAACCAAGCGGCCCCTGCACGCCAATCGCCATTCATGTCATAAATCCAATAGCTCGCAACAACTTGACGAAGACGATTGGATAAAAATCCGGTTTCACTCAGTTCACGCATACCAGCATCAATTAGTGCCTCACCTGTCTGACCAGAACTCCACTGCAGAAATTTTTTCTGATCAAAAATATTTACTGGCTTATCGCTTAAACCTTTAGGCACATATAAGCTAGCTCCGTATTTAAAATGCAGGAAGCGGAAGTAGTCTCGCCACAGCAATTCAAACCAGAGCCAATACGTTCCCTCATTAGCCCCATGCATTGACTCATAGCTTCTGAGTTGCTCAGCAATCACCCTGGAGGAACAACAGCCGGAAGCGAGCCATGGTGAAAACTTACTGGAAAAGTCCATACCCATCAATTGATTACGAGTTTGTTTATAGCTATCGACTAAACCTCTATCGAAATACTGCTTTATGTGCTCTAGGGCGCTGATCTCCCCACCCCTGAATAAACCACTTTGATCTGGGGAAGTATTTTTCTCTTGATGCAATTCAAGATTCAATAGTGGCACAGGAGGTATAGGTCTTAGAAGCTCTGCCGGCTTTGCATGCGATAGGCCTTGACGCTCAATATCCTGACGAAATTTAGTAAATACATCTGGCATGTTTTGTAGCGCAAAGGGTAATTCTTTTGGGTCAAGCATGCTTGATTGCCAAAATGATGTGATCGTGAAACCCATTTTTCGAATGTGATCTACTTGCGCAATTTCTTCTGGCGCTTCAATTTGTTCACAATAAATCAGGTCGGACTGAGTTTGATCTCTTAGTACGCTAAAAATATCTTCTGGTCTACCATGGAACTCAAGTAAAGATGCGCCATGAGCACCTAGTTGATGTTTCAATTCATGAAGGGCTTGCTTTAAAAATTGCTTTCGATGCCTGCCCATCCTTGGAAAGTCCCAACGAGAGAACTCTTCTGTAGCGTCTTGATGAATATAGATTGGCACAAGCTGACTAGCTTCTGCACATGCTCGAGCAAAGGCAGGATTATCTGCTAGACGAAGGTCATTTCTAAACCAATAAATAATGGTAGACATCATTCATTAGCCCAAACGCATCACTTGGTTTTTATAAGACCCTGCAAGCGCTTTTTTTACTATCTTATAAATATCAAGATCAAATTCAGCATCACCGTCACTCGTCAGCTCAGATAACTCATCATCATTAATAGCGGTGCCTAGATAGCACCACTTATCTAACACGATCATTTCTCCGCCATCATTAATAGCAATGGGTCCCTTGTATGGCCATACTTGCACTTTATATAAATCCATTGCTGTTTTAAGCTGAAGATTATGCATTTCAGTCGGTAGCATTCCGATGCAAGCGCCACCACATTGTTTTACCTGAAACCCAAAACAAGATTTTCCGGGTACGGATTTCTCTAGCCCCAACAAGACTTCGCATAGGCGGTATTTTTTAGCGATGGCTTTTAAATAAGAGTGCGCCTCTCTTTTGCTATAAAACAACCCAAATAGATTGTCTTGCAAACCCGGCAGTAAATCCTTGTGACTCACGAGAGAAGGCTTAATGACACCAGCAGTATCCTTTTCTAAGGTCCAGGCACACAGATCTTTCGAGCGACGCAGTTTGATATTCATACTAGGCATGCGCTCTTTGATTAGTCTAGACTCCAAAATTAAAGCGCTTAGCTCCCCACTAGTCTCTATCCAGTCAATATCTCTGACCTGCATAGATAGCTTCATTTCTTTACGTTGCGTTAATGCGCCTTGAAAGTGTCCCATCACCCTACTACGCAAGGAAATACTTTTGCCTATATATAAGGGAACTTTATTTTCCCCATAGAAGATATAGCACCCAGGTGCATCGGGGATGGAATCTATTAATGCTTGATCAATATTAGGCGGCAGGCTTGCATTACCAATAAGTTGATTGACTGCCTCCAGCAAACGAGCTTTACCTACGGTCTTTTCGCAAACTTGCCAAAACTGGTAAAGCACATCAGCATCGCCAAGCGCCCTATGTCTTGCCCTCACCTCCAAGCGGTGACTTTGAATGATTGTGTCTAAGTTATGGCGAGCTTGATTAGGAAACAACAGCCTTGAAAGCTTAACCGTGCATAAGACCTTGGGCTTGAAATCAATACCGACTCTTTTGAAAGATGCTTTAAGAAATCCGTAGTCAAAGCGCGCATTGTGAGCGATGAATATTTTTCCTTCAAGCTCTTTCTTAATTTCACCAGCCAACTCTTCAAAGCTGGGCTTGCCAGATACCATTTGCGGCGAGATGCCAGTCAGCCTCTGAATATTTTGAGGAATATAAACATGGGGATTAATTAATCTTTCCCATTCCCTCAACTCACCATCTTCAACGGTTTTAATACCTATTTCTGTAATGCGGTCCCGCTCAAACTGCGATCCAGTGGTCTCAATGTCTACGAATGCAAGCGCAGGATAGTCCGCTGATAGCTTGGTCATAAAAATTCAAAGTAAATCAATGTAAGCAAGACCGCAGGAACCACATTAGCCTAAGAGATATAAATTAATTTGCCCTACGGTCTAAGTAACTAGCAAAATCAAATACTGAATTTGGTCCGCGTGGAACGTCTTCAATTTTTTTAAACTCAGCTCTTACTACTTTTCGTACCTCACCTTTTTGCTTCTTCTCCATCTTAGGATCAAGAGGAATATAGGCAGTACGCTCGGGCACTTGCTTGATATCGCTGAAACTAGGAACATAGTCCTTAATCGTAGATGCTAAGGTAACGTTTGCCATACAACTTAACATATAGGTCTCTAAGGATTGATAAAGTTCCTTAGCAATATCTGATAACTCGACCTTACGCTTTTTGATGAGATTCATTGCAAGCACTACATCCTTAATCGTAATTAATTGAGGATCTTGTGAAAGCAAATAACCGCCTTTGCGACCTTTTGTTCCCTTAATCATTCCAGACTCTCTGAGAGGGCGCAAAAGAAGCTCTGTGCGACTGACAGAAAGATGTTGTCTTTTGGCCAGCTCCGGAACTGGAACAGGCTGACCATTCATTGAATGCCTAGCAATATCTACTAGTGCATTGAGGGCGGATTTTGCTGCTTTAGTGATATCCATTTTGCGCTTGTTAAAAAATGTTAGATTAGGTCTAGTATCAAACTGTTTACAGCTTCATGCTGCAGCGCACTTTTTAACCCTATTTAGTAAATGGTTGAAGTTTGCTAGATTAATACGGGTATGCCTGCCCTAATCCAGGACAGAGTTTTTGCGCTATGCTGAAGCCTTCCTCAAGTCCTTAAATGCTTTTACGTTCTTGCGTTTTAGCTAGCTGATCTGCACTTCTTTGCTGGAAGTCGACCATAGTGTGATAGCCCATTTGGTAGCACGGACAATGTTTGCCTAATATCCAACGGGCGAGCTTAATACGTAGCTTTTGAATCATTTCTATCTCCGAATATTGAGATCCTAATGTATACGGAAATCACATTTGGTGCTGAGCTAGAGCAAAACATGAGGGGATTTGAATGATCAGCAAAAATAGAGTAAATCCATTAAATTGAAGAGATGACCTCTCCCAATACTACCCCTCGCAAAATCCCCCTATTCCCTCTTGGCACCGTTTTGTTTCCTGATGGCGTCATTGCTCTCAAAATTTTTGAAGCACGTTACCTTGACATGATTAAGCGATGCCTACGGGAGAAAACAGAGTTTGGTGTTATCAGTATTATTAAAAATATCGAGTCCGAGCAAGAGAGTGTCTCCACCACATTTTCACAAATTGGTACTCTTGCGCTGATTGAGGACTTTGATCCGGTTCAGCCAGCGCTCTATATGACTAAATCCTTTGGCACCCAGCGCTTTAAGCTTCTCAATAGCACTCAAGAAGCTAGCGGCCTTTGGATTGGCGAGATCGAGCTTCTGGAAAATGACCCCCTTATTCCGGTACCGCAGGAACATCAAAAGGTAGCAAAACTTTTAGATGAAATTATTTCAGTAATTCAGAGTGAAGATCTAATGGCCGAGGCACCCTTTAAAAAGCCCTATAAGGTTGATGATTGCGGTTGGGTCTCAAACCGCCTTGCAGAATTATTGCCTATCTCGCTTGCGCAAAAAAACCATCTTTTGGCACAAACCAATCCACGGATCAGACTTGATCTCGTCACAGAAATTATTGAGGATGACGATTTAAGAAATCTCAAAATGCATTAATCCTATGCTTGATGAGCTCATACGCAAAACAATTCGAGAAATGGTTGGGGGCAGTGGGCCCCCGATTGCGTTTTTAACACCTCCAGGTGATCGAGGCTTGTTCGGGCCTGAATCCATTGCCTGGAAAATTCATTCCGACTTCATCTCAATGATGATTGGGGGCATTAGCTCCTTAATAATGCAAGCGTTGCATCCCCAAGCATTAGCTGGAGTATGGGATCACTCTTCTTTCAGAGAAGACTTAAAGGGTCGCCTTGGACGAACAGCCTTTTTCATTGCAGCGACTACCTATGGCCCGACTGAGATGGCCAACAATGTGATTGATAAGGTGAATCGCATTCACACCAAGATTACGGGCCTTGATGAATTCGGAAAACCATATTCAGCAGCTGATCCTCATTTACTCGCCTGGGTTCATATCACCGAAACGCGTAGCTTTATGAGCGCCTTTGAAAACTACCGAAGAGAAAAGATCACCTTAAATCAAAAGAACCAATATTTTCTCGAGATGAAATCTTTAGGCGAAAGAATGGGTGCAACAAACCTCCCAAGCACATACGCCAATACAGAAAAAGCCATAAAAGAATATGTTCCCGAGCTGTATTTTGGTGATCGGGCTAAAAGTATTATTCAGCTACTTGAGCACTTTCCCAGTAATCTGACTGCTAAACCATTCATCAAGTTGATTAGTCGTGCAGGCTTTCTTAACCTTCCGGACTGGGTTTACCCCATCATCGGAAAATCAACGCCAAGTTCTTTTGAACGTCTTGCTATTCAAAAGAGTATTGAACTAGTAGCAATCCCCGTGCGCGAGGCTCTCAAAGATGGGGTGGCAGCCCACTCTCTCCGTAGAGTCTACGGTTCATCTTTTATCTAGATAAGATTACCGAGAGTCCTAGTCTTTTTCATATGCAAACAACGCTTTTCGAGCTCAGTAATGCCAACTCAAGCCTGAATCTACTGCCCAAAGAGGGTTGTGCACATTACTCCCATGAAATCTTTGATGAAGCTACAAGTGACAAGCTTTTTAGATCACTATTGAACACGCTGACCTGGGAACAAGATCAATTATTGATGTTTGGAAGAAAGGTTGTTACGCAGAGGAAAGTAGCATGGGTGGCTGATGGCGACCATTCTTATACCTACTCTGGGGCTACTAAGAGTCCTCAAATGTGGACGCCTGACCTTTTGCTGATTAAGAAGAAGGCCGAAGTGCTCGCGAATTGGAAATTCAATTCCTGTCTCCTAAATTTGTATCACAATGGCAACGAGGGCATGGGCTGGCATAGTGACGATGAGCCAGAGCTGGATCAAGATGCGCCCATAGTTTCCATCAGTCTTGGAGGAGTCCGTAAATTTGGATTTCGTAATAAGCTGGATAAAACCAGCACATCATTTTTGCTGGGCAACGGAAGTGCACTAGTGATGTACTCGCCCACTCAAAAATATTGGAAGCACAGCCTCTTAAAAACTAAGCAGCCCGTAGGTCCACGTATTAATTTAACTTTTAGATCTATCAAATCCGACCATGAATCCCAGCCCTAGCCAAGAAAAACGTATTGCCATCATCGGCGCTGGAATATCTGGCTTAAGTTGTGCATCACGATTACTCTCTCTTGGGCACCAGGTTGAAGTATTTGAGAAAAGTCGAGGCCCAAGTGGCCGTATGAGCACCCGTCATAGTGAAGACTGGAATGCAGATCATGGCGCCCAATACTTCACAGCACGAGACCCTCTTTTTATCAAAGAAGTAAATTCCTGGGTTGAGAATCACGTGGCTGCTATTTGGGATCCAGTCATTGAAGTTTTTGAAGCAGGCCAGTGGACACGAAGTCAATCAAAGGAAATCCGCTACGTGGGCCGCCCTGGAATGAGCACACCAGGAAAATGGCTGGCTCAAGGAATCTCTATTCACTATAAGCAAACGATTGAACTCATTGAATATCAGGATAGTCAATGGAATCTATCAAGCAAGGAAAATGGCAAACTTAATCAGTCATTTGATTGGCTAGTTCTCGCTTTACCTGCTCCTCAGGCTCGCATGCTTGGAAGAAACATTGATCCTCATATTGAAAACTTATCAAACCAAGCGCACATGAAGGCTTGCTGGACTGTGATGGCATGCTTTAAAGAGAGTCCTGCTGTGACATTTGATGCTGCATTTATCAATCATGAAATTATTAGCTGGATTGCTAGAAATAACTCTAAACCAGATCGAGCTGGTATCGAGTCATGGACAATACATGCCAACCCTCGGTGGAGCGAAGATAACGTCGAACTTCCCAAAGACGAGGCCACTGCTTTGATTCTTGAGTGCACGAAAAAAATAGGATTTGATTGTCAGAACGCTGAAATATCCACTCATAAGTGGCGCTATGCTAGCGGAGCAATATCGCCAGCACCAGGTTTTGCAATCTTTCCAGCCCATCGTCTAGGCATCTGTGGTGACTGGCTAAATAGCGGCCGAGTAGAAGGTGCATGGCTGAGTGGTTACAAACTAGCGAATGACATTCCTCTTCATTAATTAACGCACTTTTTGACAGTTCACTTCCAAAGGCATTACATGACTACAAAAGCTTGTATCGAATTACGAGATCTGAAACTCAATACGCGTATAGGAACTTATAAGCCTGAAGATGTTGTACCTAATGCGCATATTCTTGATTTAACTCTCTGGATCAATCCAAGTCTTGCGCTAATTTCACAAGATTCAATGGATCAAGTCTTTGACTATGATCCTTTGGTCGCCCAGATCCAGTACTTGGCTGCAGAAATGCACCATGAGACTCAAGAGCAACTGATGACCAGAATGGTTCATGCATGCACAAACTATCCCGAGATTGAATCTCTTGAAATTTGCCTTAAAAAAAGTCCCGTTGGAAATAACTCCGGCAGTCTTGGGGTCAGAATCATGATTGATGAAGCTAGCTTGTCAGAAATCAAGCTAGCCAAACCATAGGCATTTCTCATGAGGGGCATTACGCCCTTTATAGTCTGTTATGCCCTTGGTAGCTCTTTAATGTGAAATGGCACTAAATTATCAATATCTTCAATGGATTGAGTATTAACATCCCATTTGAAAAAGCTCAGAACCATTTTGTCCTTAGTGAAGTCTACAATCGTAAAGCCGTGCTGTTCTATGGGCTTAATCTCTTCTTTAAAATCTAATACCTGAGATGTCATTGCCGGCGTCTTTCGCCTTCCACTGGATGGCCATCCACCCTGGTAGGTTCCCCCTGTGCCTGATAAGGCTACGTTTACAGGGTTGCTTGAAAAATCATTACTACCACTACGCATCATTGAGCCTAAAGCAATTGAATGCATGTCTCCACTAATGACCAATGGTGTTCTTGATTTATTGCTTGATAAGGCATTCATAAGACGATCATGCTGCTTTAGCCAGCCTGATTGCCAATATGGCTTTGGAATAGCCGTAGTTAATTTTTTTTCATCTGTTAATAGCACATCGGGATACCATTCGCCCCACTTACCAAGAGACCATCCTGGAGGATTCGAAGGGCAATGCACAAGATTTTGAACTTCATTACTTTGTGTACGATCTACTAACCACTTCTCTACATTGGTATCAACATATACCGCTGATGGGCCCGCAAGCGTGGCCGTTCTTCTGACGTCATAAAGAACAATTTCAGCTAACTTTCCATAACGAACGGTACCAAAACTTTCTGAAATACCCGCCGGTCTATCAGCAGCATAGGAATAAGGAAGACCTTTAGGTCTAGATGTGTCAGCTAAGAACTCAGGGTAATACATTGATTGCGTAGTGCGCGCCAGTTGCATCATGAAATAAGATGGCGGAAATGTCACTATTTCATCAGTGGCATCATCATTATCAAAATAATCATGATCATCCTGTAGGAAAAAAACCGGCGTGGACCGAAAGTCTGCTTTATAGATAGGGGTAAGTTGTGGGCCCACCGCCTTTTTAAGAACGGTCTCATTGTCACTACCCAGAACTAAGCCGGCACGATCAAACTGACCAGCTATTTTGAAAGCTTTTTCTGTTGAGCCGCCATAATCCTTCTTAGAGGTTACTGGTGATAGTAAGTCCCAGTAAACATGATCGCCATTCACGATAGTAGCTTGAGGTTTAAAACTAAGCGCTCTTTTTAAAAGACGGTTACGGACCTCAGGGGTCAAGAAACCCATTGCCTCATGTCCACCGACACAGGAAATGAATAGCGCCCTAAACTGATCGGGGCTAGCATTTTTATCTGGGAAAGTAGCGAGTTCCCAAGGCTGGCAAAGTGATGCCCCTCGGTGACTCTTCAAACTCAATTGATATGTTCGGTCAGGCTTCAAATTTCGAACATGGAACAGCCAAAACTCACCTTGGGTATCCGTCATCCTCCCAATCACAGTAGCACTATCTACACGCAATACCGGGGGAGATATTTGGGGCTCGAAGAAAGATGCCTTGATCAGCATCTCAGTATCACTAACAGTTGGTAGCAAATGCCTTACTTGGCCTTGATCCCATTCGCCGCTTAGCTGAGGTTTAGAGCTAGCAGCTGCTGCCACCAAATCACTAGGCGCATTAACTAAAAGAGCGGCTGCGCCTGCGGACTTGAGAAACTCTCTTCTTTCCATGAGGCCGCCTTAGTATATGGATTACTTAGTCAAAGATATCTCGCCAGTGAAATATAGGTATATTTATATTTCTTGTGAAATCTTAGCATTTATTGAGTTTTAAAAAATGAATATCGCTTGCAGAGGGAGTTTTTACAAATCTCTTCCCAAAATGAGTGATTCCAAAATTACCATAAACTAGGGCCATTAACATAAAAGGTGCAAAGTGAAAAATTATGTTGTTAGAGGTTGCATCTTATTAAGCTGTCTTCTGCCTATCGCTAATTTACAGGCTCAAGAGTGGCCGAAAGAAAAGCCTATCCGGATTATTGTTCCGCAAGCAGCCGGCGGTACAAATGATATTGTCACTAGATTAATTGCTTTAGAGCTCAGCAAAGCCTTAAATCAATCCATCATTGTTGAGAATCGACCCGGAGCATCTGGGGCCATTGGAATGCAAATTGCGGCAACAGCTACTCCTGATGGATATACCTTTGCGATTGCCTCCGACAGTATTGCCATCATGAGTGCAACCAAAGAATCATTGAGTTGGAGATTGGGCAAAGATTTGATTGGCGTCTCCTTATTGGGAGAACAACCCATTGGGATAGCAGTATCGAGCCAAACACCCTATCAAAGCTTGCAAGAACTGATCAATGCTGCAAGAAGTAAACCTGACTCACTATCCTATGGCACCTCTGGACAAGGAACAAACCAACACTACATTGGTGAATGGTTAGCTAAGTCAGGGAATTTTAAATGGATTCATGTGCCTTATAAGGGGGGAGGCCAGGCAATCATTGATCTAACTGGCGGCACCACTCCAGCAGCCGTCCTTGGTTTTGCTCCACTCCTTTCTCAGCAAAAGAAAGGTGGTATACGTATTTTGGCCATTACAAGCGCCCAACGAAACGTATCTGCCTCGACCGTACCAACACTCTACGAGCTGGGCTTCAAAGATATGGTCATTAACCAATGGGTAGGCATTGTCTCGCCGAAAAATTTATCTCCTTCCATACTAAATAAAATGTCAAAGGAAATTGGGATAATTTTAGAAAAGCAGGAAATTAAAGCAAAATTTTTGGACGTAGGATTGACAGCACGACCCATGTCTGCAAGTGATTTCGAAATATTTTTAAAGACCTCGATACAGCGGTGGTCAGAATTAAATAAAACTCTCCAAATACCATTAGATTAAATATCAAATTTTTATAGAATAAATACACTATGAGTACAAAAATGAATACACAGCCTAATGTTGTTTTAATACTGGCCGACAATCTTGGTTGGGGAGAATTAGGTTGCTATGGAGGTGGAGCTATTCGGGGTGCGCCGACTCCTAGAATTGACGCCCTAGCGCTTGAGGGTACGCGCTTTCTAAACTTTAATGTTGAAAGTGACTGCGTGCCTACTCGCTCCGCATTAATGACTGGAAGACATCCAATTAGAACTGGTGCGATTCAATCTGTTCCAGCAGGATTGCCGCAAGGAATCATTCCCTGGGAAAAAACTATTGCTGAATTATTTTCAGATGCGGGTTATGCGACTGCCATGTATGGAAAATGGCATCTTGGTGATAAAGAAGGTAGGTATCCTAAGGATAAAGGTTTTGATGAGTGGTATGGCATACCAAGAACTACTAATGAAAGCATGTTTTTCGATTCAATTGGTTATGACGAATCTATTGTTGAGCCTCCATATGTAATGGAGGGCACCAAGGGTAAGCCTGCTGAAAAAAGAGAATTATATGATTTAGAGATGCGTCGAAAGATTGATGCTGAGCTTACTAAGCGTAGTTGTGAATTTATTAAACGTAACGCAAATAAGAAGCCATTTTTCCTATATGTTCCATTAACACAATTACATTTCCCAACACTTCCTCATCGTGAATTTGAGGGCGCTTCTAAACATGGAGATTTTGCAGACTCACTTATTGAGATGGATACAAGAGTAGGACAAATAATTGATTCCATCAAAGAAAATAATCTGACAGAAAATACTGTGTTTATTTTTGCTAGCGATAATGGGCCAGAATATCGAAGACCATGGAGGGGAAGCGCGGGTATGTGGACCGGCACCTATCATACCGCTATGGAAGGCGCCTTGAGGGTACCGCTGATTGTTCGCTGGCCTAACAAAATCCCCGCAGGGAAAGTTACAAATGAAATTATTCACGTTGTTGATTTATTCCCAACTTTGGCCAAGATAGCTAATCTTGAGATCCCTAAAGATCGAATCATTGATGGGCAGGATCAAAGTCAATTTATTTTAGGAGGGCAGGAGAAGTCGAATCGAGAGGGATTTGTCTATTTCATTAAATCAGAGTTAAGGGCGGCAAAATGGCGTGATTGGAAAATGCATTTTGTCTGGGAGGTAGAGCCGAATGCTGGAGCTAATCATCTGGAAACACCCTACCTATTTAATATCGTACAAGACCCAAAAGAAGAGTCCGATGTAAATACTACGCAAGGCTGGGTGAGAGGACCAATCAGAAAAATGGTAATCAATTTCCAAAATTCCCTGAAGGATCATCCGCCCATACCACCTGGCGCACCAGATGAGTACATACCAAAATAAATAAAATGTCTTATTAACAAAAAACTAACCAGGGGGTTGGTTTTTTTGTTTCCAGTAACATCGCTCTACAGATATAGGGAAGCGGGCCTATCAGTAGGTCCGAAGAAATTAAACAGCCCTCAGCATTAAATGCGAATTAGGGATAACATTAAGGTTAACCCTAACCCCTTCGACCGGGAATTGCCATGCTCGACCCAATGATCTTAAGCCGGATTCAATTCGGCGCCAATATTACTTTCCACATTCTCTTCCCCACCATTTCGATTGCATTGGGCTGGTTTCTTTTTTATTTCAAGATTCAATTTAATCGCACAGGGGATTCCAACTGGAACCAGGCGTATCAGTTTTGGGTAAAGATTTTTGCACTCACATTTGCGTTGGGGGTTGTTAGTGGTATCACGATGAGTTTTCAGTTTGGAACGAATTGGCCGGGGTATATGAAAACCATTGGTAATATTGCTGGCCCCCTCTTAGCCTACGAAGTGCTCACTGCCTTTTTCTTAGAGGCAACATTCTTGGGCGTGATGCTCTTTGGTAGCAAACGTGTCTCCCCTCGTGTCCATACTATTGCAACCTTTTTAGTGGCTTTTGGAACTACGCTGTCCGCTTTTTGGATCATCGTACTGAACTCCTGGATGCAAACCCCCCAAGGTTTTGAAATGATTGGTGGTCAGGCTCATGCTGTCGATTGGTTTGCCATCGTCTTCAATCCATCAATGCCTTATCGTTTGACTCACATGATGACTGCGGCATTTATTACCGTAGCATTTTTACTTGCTGGTATTTCTGCATACAGACAACTTAGAGGTAGCAAGTCTGTGGCCAATCGCTCAGTCTTAAAAATGGCAATCACAACGGCTGCAATTTTGATGCCTATTCAAATAGTACTGGGTGATCTACATGGTCTTAATACGATGCAGCACCAACCAGCCAAACTTGCTGCGATGGAGGGCATCTGGGAGTCAGGATCCGGCGTGCCTGCGGTTATTTTTGCCATCCCAGACCAAAAAACCCAAAGCAACCTCTACGAAATCAGTATTCCTAAATTAGCCTCTTTTTACTTAACGCATCACTGGGATGGTGAGGTAAAAGGATTAAAAGATTTTCCAAACAAGATACCTCCCGTTGCGCCAGTATTTTTTGCATTTCGCATCATGGTTGGCGTTGGGGTATTAATGCTTTTGGTTTCCTGGTTAGCGCGTTGGCAAATATATAGAACCGAAGATATCAAACCATGGATGGCTAAGATTTTGGTTGGCATGACTTTTTCTGGATGGGTTGCGGTAGTTGCAGGCTGGTATGTCACCGAAATCGGTAGACAGCCTTACATCGTCACAGGAGTGCTCACAACTGCAGAGGCTGCCACTACGATTTCTGGAGGTATTGTTCTCAGTAGCTTACTGATGTACCTTTTCTTATACGTCTCTTTAATTATTTCTTATATCGGAGTGGTGTTTTACTTAGCTCGCGAAGGTGATAAATCAGCGATTGCTCCGGATGCCTACTCAGCCAGCACTTATGGCTCAGTGGTAAAAAATTAAGATGATTACTCCACTCATTCCAGATATCAGTCAAGCGTCAGGCTGGTTACCGCTATTTTTCTTGGTAGCCATGGGCATAGCCGTGTTGTCTTATGTAGTCCTTGATGGCTATGACCTAGGCGTCGGCATCCTGCTTCATCAGGCAACAGACGATGAGAAAGACATGATGATCTCTTCTATCGGCCCTTTCTGGGATGCGAATGAAACATGGTTAGTCTTAGGTATTGGGCTACTGCTCGTTGCCTTTCCCTTGGCCCATGGAATTATTTTGACTGAGTTGTATATTCCGGTTGCCATCATGCTTGCAGGATTAATTTTGAGAGGAGTGTCTTTTGATTTCCGCGTGAAAGTTCAAACACATCAAAAGCCACTCTGGAATTTCCTATTTTATTTGGGCAGCCTTATTGCATCGATTGCACAGGGCGTCATGATTGGTCGGCATATTGTTGGATTTGATGCCGGCATGCTGGGATGGTTATTTGCTTTAATAGTTGGCGCTTGTGTTCCTGCGGGTTACGCCCTGCTTGGCTCAACTTGGCTCATCATGAAGGCAGAAGGCCCCCTACAAATCAAAGCCATTCGTTGGGCAAGAATTAGCTTGGGTTTTACCGCTATTGGCATTGGGCTCATCTCTATTACCACGCCTTTTTTTAGTCCCGATATTATGAGCAAGTGGTTTTCCATGCCAAATATTATCTATCTGTCGCCAATTCCGCTTGCGACTATATTGCTTTTTATCTTAATAGATCGAACGCTTTTGAAGTTAACTCAAAATCCTCATCAAAAAATATGGCTACCTTTTGTTGCTAGCGTTGCAATCTACTGGCTGGCTTTTTTTGGAATTGCCTACAGCCTCTTTCCCTACATCATTGTGAATCAAATGACTATTTGGCAAGCTGCAGCTGCTACTGAATCACTCTGGCTTATTTTTTGGGGTGCAGTGTTCGTGTTACCTGCAATTCTGATATATACGCTTTACTCTTATCGGGTTTTTTGGGGGAAGACTGTTCCAATGAGTTATTACTGAGATTTTAGAATCTCTATAAAAATACCAACCTCCGGGTTGGTATTTTTATTTAAGGTGGGCCCAATAGAGCTTGATACTAAGATCAAAGAATTACTCGGGCTTGGTGTTGTTTTATTGGCATGTGAGTCTTTTCATGTTGAGCATAAAAACTTAATCAGTTTTAATCTTTGCTTCTTGAGAAAACTTAATCCACTTTGCAAGATCACGACGAATAACACTTCCCAAAGCATCTGGACCGGCTGGCGCATAATCCACTCCCATAAAGACCAGCTTCTCACGAACCTCATTATCAGTTAATGACTTATTCACTGCGTTATTAAGTTTGGTAACGATATCTGGCGGCATTTTTGCAGGACCAAGGATGCCATACCAAGTAATTGCCTCGAATCCTGGCACGCCTTGCTCTGCAACAGTTGGCACATTAGGAACTGAAGGGCTGCGCTGTAGGCTAGTAATACCAATGAGCTTCGCTTTCCCCGCCTTGGAAGTTTGTATTGCATTAGTCAGTGCGTCAAAATAAACCGAAACCCGTCCAGAAATTAAATCAGTCATTGCGGCGGGGGCGCCCTTATAGGGCACATGTAACATTCGGGTATTTGTGTTCAACATAAAAAGCTCGCCGGCTAGATGCGACACCGTCATATTGCCAAAGGAAGCAAAATTTTCTTTACCTGGATTTGCACGTAACCAAGCGATTAAGCCTTGAACCCCAGTGGCAGGTACCTCAGAATTAATAATGAGCCCCAATGGGGATGTGCCGATCATTGCAACCGGCGTAAAGTCTTGCACAGGATCAAAAGGAACCTTGCTAAACGCTGGGTTAATCACATGGGTACTAGCAGTTGCAAAAAACAGGGTATAGCCATCAGGGCTGGATTTAGCCACAAAATCTGCAGCAATAGCGCCCGAAGCCCCGCCTTTGTTATCTACTAATACTGGCTGCTCAAGAGTGTCACTCAATTTTTGAGCAATCACTCGTGCAAGAATATCTGCGGACCCTCCAGGAGGAAACGGAACCACTAAGCGTAATGGTTTATTAGGAAAGTTAGTTTGAGCTAAAAGCGGGAAATGAAAACCAAAACACAATAACAAGCAAACTAAAAAACGAGAAATCTTAAAAATTGGTGGATTAAAAGAAAAACTCATCATCGAAATACCTCTCAAAAAATTGATTAACTATCGGCAAATGAATGGGAGCAAGATATCTCTACTTATTCGCGTATTTCATATATTGCTAATTTGTCATTGAGCTTGCGTGCCTCTTTTTAGTATTGTGACTTATAAATATCTCAATACAAGACATCCTAGGGGATAACCCGAGAAGAGGATATCTAAAGTGGCTTTTTAGAATATGCTCATTCTGAAGAAGTAATCAAAAAATAAGGATACAAAATGAGATATTTCTATGCCTTTGTCGCTTTTTTTATTTGCACCTCACTGTCAGCCCAGCCAAAAGTGAATCCAACCGATCCACAGCCAACTTGCTATATGTGTCCGGGGACGTTTATACCAGTAGATGAACTGAACGCCTACACTAAGAAAGCAATTAAAGAAGGTCACATTGATCAACAAGTACGTGACATCGATATTGGCAAAGCAAGGGTTGGAATTGGCATGGTATATCGCGGCAAGCTTGATGCTCCCAATCCAGACTCAGTGGCAGAGCATGATCAAATCAGCGAGGTCTACCATATCATCTCCGGATCTGGAACTTTGGTACTTGGTCCTGATATTACCAAACGCCAACGTAGACCCGCTACACAAAAGACAGTTGTTGAATTTAATGGTCCTGGAAATAATGGTAGTGAAATTTTGAATGGCGTCTCACGCGACTTAAAACCAGGAGATGTTGTTGTAATTCCCGCAGGTACAGGGCACTGGTTTACTGAAATTCCTGATCACATCAACTACCTAATGATCCGATTTGATCCAGATAAGGTCACCCCACTAAAGAGTGAAGCTCAGTCATTAGACTATTTATCAAAACCAGCCAGTCGCTAAAACTTGGCTTGTCTTTGCTAATTGATTTGATAGCAATCCGGCAAGGATCTGTACAAGTACAGCAATCCCTTCTGCCTTTATTCAGATTTGATTTGAGCAGCCTTCACAATTGGGGCGAAGCGAAGTAAGTCACCCTTAATTTGCTCGCTAAACTTCTCAGGCGTTCCAGGAGATGCAAAGATACCCATTGATAAGAGTTTTGCCTTTCCCTCTGGAGAATTGAGGATCTCATTCAAGGCCTGATTCAACTTGTTAATAATCGGTTTAGGTGTTTTTGCTGGCGCCAATAGCCCAACCCAATCATCAATTACAAAATCTTTAACACCACTCTCTATAAAGGTGGGCACATCAGGCATGCTTGGACTACGCTTTGCACTGGATACGGCGATGGCTTTAATTCTTCCGGTAGCTACATACTGATTTGCTCCAGCAACCGCTGTATAAACCAATGGGATATTGCCACCCAATAGATCGAGAAGAGCCTGACCACCCCCCTTATACGGCACATGAACTAAATTTGCGCCTGTCTTCTGCTTTAACAACTCTCCAGCAATATGGGGAGTTCCACCAGCACCTGATGTGCCATAAGAAAGACCATTGGGATCCTTTTTGGATATAGCGATCACATCTGCCAAAGTCTTGCCTTGAAAATCATTATTGGCTACTAGTATCAAAATAGCATCGCCAATTTTTCCGATTGGAGCAAAATCTTTTACGCTATCAAATGGAACCTTATCGAAAAGCGAGGGATTGATCGACAGAGTTCCGGCATATCCAAGCAATAAGGTGTAGCCATCTGGCTCAGCAGTAGCAACCATTTGCGAACCGATATTCCCCGATGCGCCTGGTTTGTTGTCGGCAATAACCTGTTGACCCAGTTTCAAGGAAAGCTGTTCTGCAATATATCGACCCGAAGTATCCGTTACGCCACCCGGAGTAAATGGAATGATCAAACGGATGGGTCGATTAGGGTAGCTGGACTGCGCAAAACTAGCCAATGACGTCAGAGCTGTAAGCAGAAAAATAGCGGATGAGAAATAACGATGTAATTTCATGTCAAACCTTTATTTAGTCTCAACAAAACGTTTTTCAAATTCCCAAACATCTTCAAAACCCATCAGCTTTGATAAATCTCCAAAATCATATAAATCCACTGGATTATTGATAGATGAGCCAGAATCTTTAAAGTGTTCGTATACCTTAGTCATAGCCTGAACAGAAGCAAGCAAAGCAGTTACTGGAAAAATAGCAATCTTATAACCCAATTGCTCTAACTCTAATTTTGAGAGCACCGGCGTCCTACCCTTTTCTACCATATTGGCAATTAAAGGATGATTTGGGAACGTCTTACCAATGCGGCTCATTTCTTCTTGGGTTTCCGGGGACTCAATAAATAAAATATCAGCGCCCGCTCGGGCGTATGCTTCCCCACGTCTTAGCGCTTCATCCAAACCTAATGTAGTTCTAGCATCTGTTCTAGCAATGATTTTAAAGTTAGGATCTGTGCGGGTTGCAACAGCTACTTCAATCTTTTTAACCATATCTTCCATGGGAATAACCCTACGGCCAGGAGTATGTCCACATTTTTTTGGGAATTCTTGATCTTCTAGCTGAATTGCAACAGCTCCAGCGGCCTCATAACCTCGAATAGTATGACGTACATTTAATAAGCCGCCATAGCCAGTATCTCCATCTGCTATCAATGGGGTCTTAGCCATGCCTGCCATTGCAGTAACTCTCCCAACCATCTCAGTATAGGTAGCTAAGCCTGCATCTGGTAAGCCAAGCAACGAAGCGACAGTGCCATAGCCTGTCATATAGAGTGCATCGAAATTCATGCGGTCAGCTAAACGCAATGAAACCATCTCATAAACTCCAGGCGCAACGATTAATCCAGGACTACTCAGTCGCTGATTAAATAATTTTCTTTGTGTAGTCATATATCTCCTAATTTATATGTTCTTTTGGCGCCTAATATAAATCAAGCTAATCAATCTTAATATTTTTATCCTGTATTAACTTGGACCATTTCTGTTGATCAGCCTTGATGAGTTCTGCAAACTCTTCTGATGTCCCGCCAGATGGCTCTATCCCACGATCTAACATTTCCTTGCGTACCTGGGGAGTTTTTAAAACTCTATCTATATCAGCGCTTATCTTTGAGATGATATTGTTTGGAGTCTTTGATGGGACAAAAATACCAAACCAACCAACAGCGCTATACCCAGGGATCCCAGACTCAGAAATGGTTGGCAATCCTGGAACAGATTGCGATCTTTTGGGGCTAGTAACAGCTAGGGCTTTTAAATTACCCGCCTGAATTTGCGGCATTACAGTTTGTGCTGGGGAAAACATGACATTGATATGTCCTCCCAATAAATCAGACAAAGCTGGACCTGAACCCTTATAAGGAACATGAAGCATCTCCACACCGGCCATCGACTTAAATAATTCCCCTGATAAATGCGATACAGATCCCGAACCAGAGGAACCAAAACGAATTAACTGAGGATTTGCTTTTGCAGCTGCAATTAATTGCTGTACCGTATTGACCTTTAAAGATGGGCTAACGGTTAATACATAGGGAGATGCGGAAACCAAACTGACTGGCGCCAATTGATTAACAAGTTGATCTGGCAATGCAGGCGTAGCAATTAACCAGGTATAGCCATCAGCAGGCGAACGAATCACTGCATCCGCCCCAACAGCGCCAGATGCACCAGGTTTATTTTCAATAACGATAGACTGTTTCCAAATCTCCGTTAGAGGGGGAACAATAATTCGCATGAGGGTATCCGTTCCCCCGCCTGGAGGATAAGGAACAACCAGACGAATACTCTTAGAGGGGAAATTATCTGCTTGTGCAATCGCCCAACTTGTACCAACAAGATATACGAACAAGCAAATAAAATATTTCTGCAGATTCACTTTTAAGAACATTCATCACCCCTAAATCTATTAACAAAGCTTTAGCTAGAAAGTTGTTTTTAATAAGTTTTTAATATACAGTAAAAAAATAATAGCAATAATACGGAGACGCAAAATGACAGTAAATTCGATGACGCGACCTATTGATATGGTTGGTTCTGTGATTGATGTAGTCGACCCAAATCATGACATCCTTGGAGAGTCAATTATTTGGGATAAAGATACAGGTCTCCTGTGGTGGGTAGATGGAATCGGCATGTTCATCTATCGTCTTGATCCGAGTACAGGTCAAAAACAAAGCTGGAAATTAGATGAAGAAATTGGCTCCATTGGATTAAGAAAAAAAGGGGGCCTTATAGTTGGCATGAGATCAGGCTTGTATTTTTTCAATCCCGAAAACGGACAACTCAGCGAGATTACCAAGCCAGACTCTGATCGACCAGGAAATCGATTCAACGATGGCAAAGTAGATCGTCATGGGCGGTTTTGGACTGGTACCGTTCAAGCAAGTGCCTATACTCCACGCGGCAGACTCTGGAGACTTGATGCAGACTTAAAAGCAAACCTCATTATGGAGGGCATCACTTGCGTCAATGGAATTAGCTTTAGCCCAGATAACCGCTTAATGTACTTTACTGATTCATTCAGCTGTCGAATTGATGTTTTTGATTATGACTCTACTGATGGCGCGATCTATAACAGACGTCATTTCGCAGATGTACCACTAGGCAGAGGAATTTGTGACGGCTCAACAGTCGATGCGGATGGATGTTTTTGGAGTGCCAATATGGATGGTTGGTGTGTAACTCGCTACGATCCGCGAGGGCGTATTGATACCGTCATTAATTTACCCACCAGAAGGGTTTCAAGTTTATGTTTCGGTGGACCGAATTTAGATACGCTTTTTATCACTACCGCACGCCGAAGAATGCAAGACAAAGAATTGGCTCAACAACCGCTAGCAGGATGTGTATTAGCCGTTAATCCTGGTATTCAAGGATTGCCTGAGCCTGAATTCCTCGGCTAGTTACACCAAAAACCCAACCTTTAAGTAAGGGAAGTTATGAAAAAAATTCTTGTGATTTTTATTTGGTATTTCATTTCCCTGAACTACGCTATTGCACAAACATTTCCAGATAAACCAGTAAAAATAGTAGTCCCCTATACCCCAGGGGGAGCTACTGATACCCTAGCCAGAAGCATTGCAAATCAATTGAGCGCCAAATGGAATAAGCCCGTACTTGTTGATAACCGTGGTGGCGCCTCGGGAATGATTGGTGCTGAATTCGTAGCAAAAGCACCTCCAGATGGCTATACACTCATGATTTCAGACAGCGCGCCATACGTTATCCTGCCTAACTTTTATCCGAGCTTGAATTATTCTCCGCTAAAAGACTTTGCACCTATCACTGTAATTGCTCGACAAGCTCCAATTATTGTTATTTCTAATAAAATTCCAGCAAACAATATTAAAGAGCTGGTTACATATTTAAAGTCACATCCAGATACTCCATATGCCTCATTGGGTAATGGTTCTTACCCCCATGTAGCAATGGAAGAGTTTCAAAGACAAACTGGTACAAAGCTGCTACATGTTCCTTACAAAGGAACGGCACAAATTATTACCGACATGATTGGGGGTCAGGTAGATATTTATGTTGGCACTCTTGGCGCATTTGAGCAACATGAGAAAAGTGGCAAAGTGAAAATATTGGCTACCGCTACAGAAAAGCGCTTGCCGTTTAGGCCAGAACTGGTAACCGTGTCAGAATCTGGTGTTCCGGGGTTTTCAGTTAGCGTTTGGTTTGGAATGGTTGCAACCGCAGGTACACCAACCCCAGTACTCAATAAGATTTATCAGGACGTAGCAGAAGTCCTAAAAAATAATACATTTATTAGTGAAGTATTAACCCCTCAAGCATTGATACCAGGCGGCGACTCAAGAGCTGATTTTGGTGCGCTAATGAAAGCAGATACAGTGCGATGGGGTGAAATCATCAAATCAACTGGTATTAAGCCATAACTATTAATAGAAAGACAGAAAGAAACCATGACTAAATTAAGTGAGTACGCCGACAAATATCAAACCATCAAGATGAAGCGTAAGGATGGAATTATTGAGGTTAAATTACATACAAATAACGGCCCCCTACATTGGAGTCTTTTGCCTCATGGCGAACTTGAAAAAGCCTTTTATGAAATTGGCCACGATCCAGAAAATGAGGTAATGATCCTTACTGGTTCAGGTGACGCTTTTAGTGGGCCTCCCTGCCCGCCTAATGGCCATAACCATGTTAGCCATCCAGTCACAGCGATGGAGTGGGACAAAATATATTGGGAGGGAAAGCATCTACTCATGAATCTTTTAAACATAGAGATTCCGATTATTGGTGCCATTAATGGCCCAGCGTTGCGCCACTCAGAAATTCCACTACTCTCCGATATTGTGATTGCTAGTGACAACACGACTATTCAAGATTCTGCGCACTTTGCCGGTGGCTTAGTTCCCGGCGATGGCGTTCATATTGTCTTTCCACACCTCATGGGAGCTAATCGCGGTAGATATTTTCTTTTAACTGGCCAAACACTTAATGCGCAAGAGGCAAAAGACATTGGTTTGATTAGCGAAATATTGCCAGCGGATAAATTACTGGACCGAGCTTATGAACACGCCCATTTTCTAATGCAACGCTCACCCTTACTCAGAAGATACGCAAGAACACTTCTAACTCAAGAACTTAAGCAAAAAATGCATAACTTGCTTGGCTATGGCTTGGCACTTGAAGGGCTAGCAGCCTCCCATAAATCGATCTAATGAAGAGCATCTAAGAAGTAATAAAAAATACCAACCTCAGGGTTGGTATTTTTATCATAGAAGCAATCATGCAGATTTCAACTGAACGATTAGGATGCATGGGTTGGTGCACCAAAAATCTTTAAAATATTCATGGGGTAGATCTTAATGTCTAAATTTTTATTGCGATCTTTGAGTGGTCTATCAATACTAGCTTTAACTCTAACGCCATTATGTATTCATGCTCAAAGTAATTGGCCAAGTAAGCCAATTAAGATTATTGTCCCATTTCCACCAGGCGGCTCTACCGATATCCTTGCCCGCATATATTCTCAAAAACTTAGTGAAAATTTAGCGCAAGCTGTCATCGTTGAAAATCGTGCCGGAGCAAATGGTGTAGTTGCAGCCAGCTCAATTGCCAAGGGGCCTCTAGATGACCATACCTTTTTAGTTGTCTCTATGCCAATGTTGGCCGTGAACCAATACATTTATACAAAGCTTGGATACGATCCAGAACAGGACTTTACGTCTATAGGCCTCCTGGCTCAAACACCAAATGTACTCGTGGTCAACCCAAATCTAGGTATCAATACTCTATCAGAGTTGACTAGTTATGCAAAAGCACGCCCCGATAAAACAACCTATTCAGGAGCAACTGGCAGTACCGGATTTTTATTAAGTGAACTTTATAAATCAAAGGCAGGAATTTCTGCTTTGCATATTCCTTACAAAGGGAATGCCTTAGCTATGCAAGCAGTACTGTCTGGCGATGTGCAATTTACTACGGATAACTTACCACAACTCTTACCGCAAATTCGAGCAGGAAAACTAAAGCCTCTAGCTGTTATATCTACAAAAAGATGGTCGCAATTACCTGAAGTTCCAACAGCATCTGAAAGTGGCTATCCGTCGATGACAACGAGCACTTGGTTTGGGTTAGTAGCGCAATCGAAGATTGCACCGCCAATTATTGCTCGCATGAACAGGGAGACAAATCTCATCCTCAATCGGCCCGACTTTAGAGAAAAACTACTAGAAGTCAGCTTTGAACCCATGCCAGGATCACCCGAAGATATGGCGCTTGCCAGCAAAAAGGAGCGGGCAATTTGGGGTAATCTCATCCCACAAATCGGAATTAGAATGGAATAGAATATTTAAATAGCGTGTTATAGTGTTTTTATAAATTCTGAAGGATTTTTTTACTGCCAACATCGAGACCAAAATGACTACTGATGCCGCCAAAAAACTTGCGAACTTTACCGTAAACACCACAATAAACGATATTTCCCCAGAAGCAATTGACTTTACCAAGCAGCTTGCATTGAAGACAGTCGCCGGAATGCTTGCAGGCTCACATATGCCGTCAGGGAAAAAGATTGCAAATTTTATAAAGAAAAATCCAGATGGGAAAGGCTTTGGCGTTATAGGTCATGACTTTGAAGCATCCTTATGGAAATCAGTTTTTGCAGACGCTTTTTTTGCGCATCAATCAGAACTCGAGGATGATCGCTTGAGCACCGGCACCTCTTGGGATATCACTACTTTCCCAATGCTTTTCCCACTAGCTCAAAACTATAATTTGACAGGAGCTCAAATGGTTGAAGCTTCAGCTATTGGCCTTGAGGTAATGGCTAGAACCTGTCAATTTACGCCTCAAGGTTATTTGGGGCTCTCCATCGTACCGCCATCCATTGGGCCTGCAGCCCTAGCTGCAAATGTTCTAAAACTTAACCAAGCAGAAACAATGGCTGCATTTGGACTATGTATGTCTGGAATTGCTACTGCATACGTCAATTTTGGAACTGATGCCCACTATTTCGAAACTTCCATGCAAACTCTGCACGGACTGATTGCAGCTCAAGCAGCCTCTCTAGGTTTAACTAGCAACCCTGATATCGTTAAATATTTAAGCAATCTATTAGGTGCAGAGAAAGTAATTGAAAAAGAGATCACAAGCAAACTTGGTCAGTATTGGCAATTTCGTGAAATTTGGCTAAAGAAATATCCCTGCTGTTTATATACCCATCGTTATATAGATGGTCTTTTAGAGATTATTCGAAAAGAAGATATCCACTTTAAGGATATTAAGCAAATTAACGTTCATGTTGCTGCGGGCGCCATGGAAGTCTGCAATCGCCCTAAACCAAAAACAATAGGTGATTTGCAATTTAGCTATCAACATACCTTAAGCTCAGCCGCCATGGATCGCGATGTCAACTACAAACATATTGATCAGGCTTGTTTAAGCGACTCAAAAACTATTAAAGCATGGAGTAAGGTTAAAGTTGTTATCCATCCAGAATGGAAAGCACGCCTGCCAGTAGAAACACCAGCAAAGATTGAAATTGAGCTGAATAATCACAAGAAGTTTATTAGCGAACGCGCCTATCCAACTGGCACCCTCAAAGAACCACTAAGTCTCTTAGAAGTAAAAGCCTTGTTTCATAAATTTGTGGGTAAAGTTTTATCTGAGAAAGATAAAACATTTGTTGCCGACTCACTGTGCTCTCTAGAAGACTTAAGCAAAAAAGATGTCAAGCAACTAATCTCTGTATTAACGCGTCAGAAGAGCAAATCAAAAAAATAATTACTGAGCGCCAATCTTTAAATTGGTAACCATTTTTCCAAGTGGCTCTATCGATTCCATAACTGCTTTTTTAGTGTCATCCGAATTAAGATATAAATTCTCAAGATTAAATTTTTCCAGCACACTAACATAGGCTGGATCACTCATCGCCGCTTTAAATGCATCATGTAATCTTTTCATTACTGGCTTAGGCATATCCTTAGGTCCAATAATTAATAAATAACCTGGCTGCACATTAGCCGACACGACATCTTTTGGGACCGGTACTTGTGGATACTTTGGTGAACGTTCATTTGCAAACAACATAAGGGCTCTAAATTTTCCATCTTTTTCAAATGGGGCCCAAGCAGCATCCGCAAGAGAATCAACGTGACCACCCAATAATGCTGTATTCGATTCGCTACCGCTTTTCATGGGTATATGTGTCACTTTAATTCCGGCCAGTGATGCAAACTCTTCCATATTCAAATTGCCAGTAGAGACTAAGCCTGAGGAGCTGTAGGTCACTTTTCCAGGGTTTGCCTTGGCGTATTGAACAAATTCATTAATGTTTTTCCATGGCGCATCGGATCGCACAGCTAAGGCCATTAGATAGCCTGTTGTTCGTATGATGTAACTAAAATCCGTTTGAGGATTTCCAGCTAAAGATTTAGTGAGTGAGGATATAACAAATGGATTAACGGAAACTAATTCAATCGTATAACCATCAGCAGGCTTATTCATAACATATTGAGTGCCAATGGCTCCCCCGGCGCCAACTTTATTTTCAACGACAATAGTTTGCCCCAAACTCTTTTCAGCACCAATGGCCAATGAGCGTGCAACCAAATCAATCGCACTCCCAGGGCCATAGGGTACAACTAAATTAATTTGTTTTTGGGGAAATTCCGCCGCTTGCAGAAACGAAGAAGCAATTAAGGCAACACAAAATACAGTGAACTTGTAATGTAATTTTTGTAGACTCATCATCTTCCCCATACTTCCATTAGATTTTGTTTATAACAAATGCCCAACACGAGCACCATCTGCAACCGCTCTAGCAATTTGCCCTGAATGCCAACAGTCTCCAGCCATATGTGCCTCAATCCCTTGAGCATGTAT
>CANCIL010000022.1 GCA_947378095.1 Betaproteobacteria bacterium | reverse complement strand
ACCCAGACAGTGACTTTGGAAACATCGCTATCCCCTGAAAAAGCCAGCCAGCTTATAACAGATGCTGGATTTCCAGTCCTTAATTAGCATTTGTTTAGAATGTCGGCAAACCTAACAAAACCCGTAGTTTTTGTTCCTAAAGGATCGTGATTTATGTTCTTCAGTAAGTTAATGCCTCACGATGGTAATTTCTTCGTTTTGTTCAATGAACACGCTGACAATATTGTGTCAGCCTCGGAATCATTTTTGAAGTTTGTTGAGCACTACAACGATGAGGCGCTCCGCGCAAAATATACGCAAGATGTGGATAAGGCGGAACATGCCTGTGATGATGTAGTCAAGGAAGTCCATCGTCGTTTGCACAAGACCTTTATTACGCCAATCGATCGCGATCAGATTTTCTCGCTCATTAATACGATGGATGACGTTGCTGACCTGCTGCAAAATGGTACTGAAGCGATGCATTTGTATAACGTGAAGCAAATGACTCCCGAAATGATTCAGATGGCTGAACTTTGCAATCAATGTTGTATCAGCGTGAAGAATGCTGTTAGCACACTCAAAGATATTTCTGATCCAGAGGTTGCTAAAGCCGCCTTAAAGACTTGTGATGAGATTGATCACTTAGAATCCGGTGCTGACCGATTGCTATCTACTGCAATTACCCGACTATTCCGCGAAGAAATCGAAGTGCGTGAGCTGATTAAGTTGCAGCGCATTTATGAGTTATTAGAGGAAGTGACCGATAAATGTGAAGACGTTGCCAACTTAGTTGAAGGCATTGTTCTTGAAAACTCCTAAGGCGAAATAAGTTGCCAGCGACAGAAGTAGCTTTATGGGTTGTAGTGCTCCTAGTTGGGCTAGCACTTGCATTCGATTTCATGAATGGTTTTCATGATGCAGCTAACTCTATTGCAACCGTGGTGTCGACGGGGGTTCTCAAGCCTCAACAGGCGGTTGTCTTTGCTGCTTTCTTTAATTTCTTAGCGATCTTCATTTTTCATTTGAGCGTTGCCGCTACAGTGGGCAAGGGCATTGTTCACCCCGCTGCAGTTGATCTTCATGTGATCTTTGGCGCTTTGATCGGTGCAATTATCTGGAACGTGATCACTTGGTATTACGGGATTCCATCTAGTTCATCCCATGCCTTGATTGGAGGCTTGGTTGGAGCTGCTCTTCCAAAGGCTGGATTGGATGGTTTAGTTTGGTCCGGAATTTTGAAGACAGTCTCCTTTATCTTTATTTCTCCGTTTGTCGGTTTTTTATTGGGCTCCTTAATGATGTTGTTGGTTGCTTGGGTTTGCAAAAATGCGAACCTAGCTAAAACAGATCGTTGGTTCCGTCGTTTGCAATTAGTTTCTGCTAGCGCCTATAGCCTTGGCCATGGCGGTAATGATGCTCAAAAAACTATCGGCATCATTTGGTTGCTGTTGATCATCACGGGTTACGCAGAAGCCGGCGCAAAAATGCCTCCAACTTGGACCATCATTTCTTGCTACATTGCGATTGCGTTGGGAACTATGTTTGGTGGTTGGCGTATCGTGAAGACCATGGGCCAAAAACTGACTAAGCTCAAGCCAGTAGGTGGGTTTTGTGCTGAAACTGGTGGCGCAATTACTTTATTTGCCGCAACAGCTCTGGGCATTCCTGTTTCGACTACCCACACAATTACTGGGGCTATTGTTGGCGTGGGTTCAACCCAAAGAGCTAGCGCGGTGCGTTGGGGGGTTGCTGGAAACATTGTCTGGGCTTGGATCTTTACGATTCCAGCTACTGCATTGATGTCTATGCTTGTTTATTACCTGAGTCTCCTTATTTTCTAAATCGATATACGGCAGTCTTAAACGGCTCCCTGGGCTCATTTAAGCAAAGTTTCTCTTGTGCGGTTAACCTACCCACTAACTTACTATTTGAAATAACTAACAAAATAACTTTATAGCCTCCTCAAAGGGGGCTGTTCTTAGGAGAATGAAGTGGCAGTTACTGTTGATGCGGTTCAAGCGGCTTTAAAAGCTTTAGTTGATCCCAATACCAAAATGGATTATGTGGCAGCCAAAAACGTAAAAAATTTACGCGTTGAGGATGGTGATATTTCCCTGGATATTGTTTTAGGGTATCCCGCGAAGAGTCAATTTGATGGTGTGCGTAAAGCAGTGATTAATGCATTAAGAGAATTGCCTGACGTTAAAAACGTGAGCGTGAATGTGAGTAGCCAGATCGTTGCTCATGCTGTTCAGCGTGGTGTGAAATTACTACCTGGCGTGAAAAACATTATTGCTGTAGCTAGCGGTAAAGGTGGTGTGGGTAAATCGACTACAGCCGTGAACCTAGCATTGGCTCTTGCTGCCGAAGGTGCGCAAGTCGGTATTTTGGATGCCGATATTTATGGACCAAGTCAACCGATGATGCTTGGTATTACTGGGCGCCCTGAATCGATTGAAGAAAACACGATCGAACCGATGGAAGGTCATGGATTGCAGGCCAGCTCGATTGGATTTTTAATTGAAGAGGATGCGCCGATGGTCTGGCGTGGCCCCATGGTGACCTCTGCTTTAGAGCAATTGCTCCGCCAAACTCGTTGGCGCGACTTGGATTATTTGATTGTGGATATGCCTCCAGGTACTGGCGACATTCAATTAACCTTATCGCAAAAGGTTCCTGTTACTGGCTCTATTATTGTTACTACACCTCAAGATATTGCTTTACTCGATGCACGCAAAGGTTTAAAAATGTTCGAGAAGGTAGGTGTGCCCATCATTGGCATTATTGAGAATATGAGTACCTATGTTTGTACTCAATGCGGTCATGAAGAGCATATCTTTGGCTCTGGTGGCGGCGAAAAAATGTGTAAAGAATATGGCGTAGACTTTTTGGGAGCGTTGCCTCTTAATTTATCGATTCGCGAGCAAGCGGATGCTGGCCGTCCTACTGTGGTTGCGGATCCGGATGGTGCAATTACCGCCATCTACAAGAATATCGCTAGACAAGTCGCTATTCGGGTTGCTAATCTGGCTAAGGATATGAGCAGCAAGTTCCCTAACATTGTGGTTCAGAACACCTGAGGATTTATGCACTTTGCAGTATTGATGCGTAAACAAAGTATCGATAATCCCTGGATTTCATATCGATGGGTTCCTCAGGAAGTGTTGCCTGATTTTGGCCAATTTGAAGCGCAGAAACAAGCAAGTAAACCGATCTGTGGTCAATTCCTTGGTCGCGATGAAGAGGGAGAGTCCTGGTTATTTACAGGTTACGAACTCAGTTTGTTTCCTGATGAGGCTGAAGGTTACTACCTCAATGTTTCGGCGACTACACCTAGTTGGTTTGTCATGTGGCGCTTAGAAGAGGATATTGACCGCTATATTGATGATCAGTCTATTGCGCTGGCTAAAACAGAATCCACATTTGCAGTACCTCATCGCATCTGCGTAAGCTATAACGAAGCAGCGCGTCTATTGGATGGCGGCGAGTCAGTTGATACTGTCTTGATGACTGAGGAGCATGCTTCTTGGCTGCAAGAGTACGTTAACGAACATTACCGACCAGAGCCCAAGAAACGTCATAGACCAGCATCATTCAAAGGCGCTGAGCGTCCTAAGGAGGGGTGATGTCTGATGGTTTTCTGAGTCGCTGGTCAAAACGCAAAGCTGGGCAAGATACCAAGCCGGATGAAGTTAGTCAGGAGCCTGCTCAGCCAGTAGTGCCTGTAACGCCTGAGGTCCAGGCGCCTCCTCCAGTAACCCTTGAGGATGTAGAGAAAATTGATCGCTTTGATCCCGATTTTTCAGCATTCATGCGTCCTGATGTCGATCCAGCAGTTCAGCAGGCTGCACTCAAGAAAATGTTTAGTGATCCGCACTTTAATGTGATGGACGGCTTAGATATCTATATAGACGATTACTCTAATCCTGAACTCCTTCAGCCTGAGATGCTGAAAGGATTGGTACAAAGCGAATTATTGGGTATCTTTAAGAAACCCGAAGAGCTTGCCGCCCGATTGCAAAGTCTATCTGAGGCGAAGCCATCAGTAGAGCAAGAAGGGGATAGTGTTTCAGGGGCTTTAGCTCAAAGTGATTTAAGATCCGAGCAGCCTCTACAAAATCCAGTGAATTCAGAGGTCATTGAAAATATCGCCCAGCATAAGAATATTAAAGAAGACAAGGCATGAGTCAAAAATTAGTTTGTAATTGCAACGGCACAATGCCCTTAGATGGAAAAGCTTTGGGTGTTCCAGTGCATCAATCCTTGTGTAGGCAGGAAGTCGGTACTTTTTTAAAAGCGCTAGATGGATCTGAGCCCTTGGTGATTGCCTGCACTCAAGAGGGTGCCTTATTTGGAGAGTTAGCAGAGCAAGCAGATAAGCCGTTGGTAGCGCCATTACGATTCGTCAATATTCGCGAAGTGGCCGGGTGGACACAAGAGGCTAAACAATCAGGACCAAAGATTGCGGCACTGTTGGCTTTGGCTGATTTACCTACTGCTGAGCCAGTGCCTGTAGTGAATTATGAAAGCCAAGGCAGATTGTTAATTGTGGGTCCTGGAAGTCAGGCGATTCCTTGGGCAGAAAAGTTAAGCGACTCCTTGGATGTGTCGGTTCTTTGTACGGCGCCTGGAGATTTGCCGCTCGCACGTAACTATCCTGTCTATACCGGTGAGTTAACTTCTTTAGATGGCTATTTAGGTAATTTCTCAATTGATTGGGATTTGCAGAACCCAATCGATCCAGAGATGTGTACCCGTTGTGGCGCTTGTATCGAAGTTTGCCCAGAAAATGCAATTGATCTCTCATTTCAGATTGATTTGCAAAAATGTAAATCTCATCGTGATTGTGTGACGGCCTGCGCCGGTATTGGGGCAATCGCTTTTGATCGGGTCGATCGCAAACGTAATGCAGAGTTTGATTTGATTTTAGATTTGCGCGTTGATCCAACAATGCGTATGAGTCAGACACCGCAAGGATACTTCGCGCCAGGAAAGGATCCTTTTGAGCAAGCCTTAGTGATTAACCAATTACTCGAGATGGTGGGTGAGTTTGAAAAGCCAAAATACTTTGTTTATAACGAGAAAGTGTGTGCCCATGGCCGTAATGGCAAAGTAGGGTGCAATGCTTGTATTGATGTTTGCTCAACGGGCGCCATTTCCTCTCTTTTTAAATCTGGTCAAGGAAGCGTTGAGGTCAATCCCAATCTGTGTATGGGATGCGGAGCTTGTTCTACGGTCTGTCCATCCGGTGCAATGCGTTATAACTATCCGAGCGCATCTCATCAAGGAAAAGAATTAAAGACTTTAGCAAGCGTATTTACTACTGAGGCTAAAAAGCTCAATCAATCTGCGGCACCCAGCTTGCTCCTACACACTTTGAAAGCAGGTTCACGAATGATGGATGCCTTGGGGCGATCAGCACATGTGTTCCCAAAGAAAATCCAAGGTTTGCCGGCATTTATGCTTCCTTACGGCATTGAGCATATTGCCTCTACAGGTCTAGATTTGTGGCTTGGTTCCTTAAGCTATGGCTTTACTGAAGTCATTCTCTTATTAAGTGGCGATGAAGATCCCGCCTACCGCGAGGCGCTAGAGACGCAGTCAGATTTAGCTAATGCCATCTTGAAAGCATATGGCTTTGAGCCGCGAGTACGCTTAGTGATGTGTCAATCAGTTGATGATCTGCAAACCTTATCTAAAGAGATGGGGCTTATCAGTGAGCGGGGCGCGCTGACGCCGATTTGCCCGCCAGCTAGTTTTGGTTTGTCTAATCAGAAGCGCGAGACGATTGAAGCGGTGTTGGAGTATTTACAAAAACATGCCAAGACAATGCTGCCTGAGGGCGGCGCTCCATTGCCTGCTAGTTCTTTGCTGGGGGGTTTAAAAATCAATCAGGATGCATGTACCTTATGTATGTCCTGTGTGAGCAGTTGTCCAGAAGGCGCCTTACTAGATAACCCGGATGAACCTAAGCTTTCCTTTATTGAGAAGCAATGCGTTCAATGCGGCATTTGTGTCCAAACCTGTCCTGAACACGCTTTGACTCTAAATCCCCGTTTGCAAAGTGTTGAGACACGTAAACAAAGAGTCACCCTTAATGAAACACAGGCTTTTCATTGCATTAGCTGCGGGAAGCCTTATGGCACCATGAAGATGGTGGATTTGATGCTGGCGAAGTTAGGTTCTCATGAGGCCTTTGCTGGCGCCGCTATGGATCGTCTCAAGATGTGTGGGGACTGTCGAGTAGTAGATATGGTGAAAAAAGAGTTATGAGCGATACAGCAAAAGAAAATACAAGCGGAACTACTACGGGTACAGAAATTGGTGATGAGGGCTTGCCAGAGGATTTGGCTAGGGCTGACCTGTATGGTTTGATTGCCCGGTTTTTTCATTTACCACCCGACCAAGCGCTCTTGGATCAAATCGCCGCTACAGCAGATCAACAGGATGCTGCTGATGAAGCTCCTTTAGCTAAAGTCTGGATGGATGTGGTTGAGGTTGCTAAAAATAACCCAGCTAAAGCTTGGCATGATGAGTTTGACCTCAATTTCATTAGCGTTGGCAAGCCCAATATTGTTTTGAATGGCTCCTTTTACATGGCAGGGCATTTAAATGAAAAGCCACTCGTCAATATTCGCAGGGCGCTTGAGGAGTTTGGTCTTGAGGCGGCTGATGAGGTAACCGAGACCGAAGACCATATTTCTGCACTTTGTGAAGTGATGAGATACCTCATCGCAGGGGATGACGTTGAGATATCAAACCTTACAAATCAGAGGGTTTTTTTCAATGAGCATATTCGCCCTTGGTATGACGATTTCTGTGATGCGATTGAAGGGATTCCAGAAATGCACCTCTACCACCCAGTTGCTGCCTTGACTCGCGAGTTCTTAGCTATCGAAGGTCAAAGCTTTGACATGATTTAGTCAAATCAAGCGACATCACTAGGGACAACCCTTACTATTGATTTGTGACGGAAATATGTCAAAAATGCAATTACGGATTAAACTCAAAGTATTAAAAATAACAATATAGGAGCCCGCCATGAGCACTAAACCTACAGTTGCTTTAAGTGAAGAAAATAAACCTTCTCGTCGCAAGTTCTTTATTGGTGCAGGTGCCACCGTTGGGGCAGTTGCTGTTGCCTCCCAAACTCCTGTTGGTAAAGCTGTTATTCAAGAAATCGGCAGCACAGTAAAGGACAAAGATGTGGGCAAACAGATGACTGCACACATGCGTAAGTATTACGAAACCACTTTGCTTTAAATCAATTTAATAAATATAAAATTTTCTCAGGGACAACATATGAGTCTGACTCGTAAATCCAATACCCCACAAAGCAGCCGTTCCTCATCCCGCCTCATTGGCAGTTTGTCGCGTGGCTTAAAAGCTGCCGTTCCTACAATGGATCGCCGCACATTCCTGAAGCGCTCTGGAGTTGGTGTTGGGGCAGGTATCGCTGCTAGCCAATTAAGCTTTGTTCAAAAGGCGGTTGCAGAACCTAGCAAAGCAATGCTCGATGGCAAAGGGAAGATTGAAGTTAAGAGATCGATTTGTACCCACTGTTCAGTAGGTTGCGCTGTTGACGCTACTGTTGAGAATGGTGTTTGGGTACGTCAAGACCCTGTTTTTGATTCCCCAATTAATATGGGCGCTCACTGTGCTAAAGGCGCAGCCTTGCGTGAGCATGGTCATGGCGACTATCGTTTGCGTTATCCAATGAAGTTGGTTGATGGTAAGTACCAGCGTATCTCCTGGGATCAGGCGCTTACTGAAATTACTGCACAGATGAAGAATATTCGTGAGAAGTACTCTCCGGATGCGATGTTCTTTATTGGTTCCTCGAAGCACAACAACGAACAAGCCTATTTACTCCGTAAGTGGGTTTCTTTCTTTGGAACAAACAATACAGACCATCAGGCTCGTATCTGTCACTCAACCACAGTTGCCGGTGTAGCAAACACCTGGGGCTATGGTGCGATGACCAATAGCTATAACGACATGATGAATGCTAAAGCTGCTTTGTACATTGGTTCAAATGCTGCTGAAGCCCATCCAGTTTCGATGTTGATGTTGTTGCATGCAAAAGAAAACGGCTGCAAAGTGATTGTGGTTGATCCACGCTACACCCGTACTGCTGCTAAGTCAGATCAGTTTGTCCGTATTCGTTCAGGTACAGACATTCCATTCTTGTTCGGCGTGCTGTATCACATCTTTAAAAACGGCTGGGAAGACAAGAAGTACATTAATGATCGCGTTTACGGCATGGAAGAAATCCGTAAAGAAGTGATGGAGAAGTGGACTCCTGCTGCAGTTGAAGAGGCTTGTGGCGTACCAGAAGCCGAGATGTACAAAGTTGCAGAAACAATGGCTAAGAATCGTCCAAGTACAGTGGTTTGGTGTATGGGTCAAACTCAACACACCATCGGTAATGCCATGGTTCGCGCTTCCTGTATTTTGCAGTTGGCTTTAGGTAACGTAGGCAAGTCTGGCGGCGGTACAAATATTTTCCGCGGACACGATAACGTTCAAGGCGCAACCGACGTTGGTCCAAATCCAGATTCATTGCCTGGCTACTATGGTTTGGCTGCTGGTTCATGGAAGCATTTCGCGACAGTGTGGGGTGTTGACTATGAATGGATTAAAGGTCGTTACGCACCGGACATGATGGAGAAATCTGGCACTACTGTTTCTCGATGGGTTGATGCTGTTCTTGAGAAGAACGACATGATCGATCAACAGACAAATGTGAAAGGCGTATTTTTCTGGGGTCATGCACCTAACTCTCAAACACGCGGTTTAGATATGAAGCGCGCGATGAATAAGTTGGATCTATTGGTTGTGGTTGATCCATATCCAAGTGCAACTGCTGCTATGGCTGCGATGCCGGCTGCTGAAGGCGATCCTGTAAACAAGAATCGCAATGTGTACTTGTTGCCAGCCGCAACTCAATTTGAGACATGTGGTACTGCTACAGCATCGAATCGCTCTTTGCAGTGGCGCGAGAAAGTGATTGATCCACTCTTTGAATCGCTTCCTGATCACGTGATCATGCAAGCATTTGCTGATCGCTTGGGTTTTGGTCAAGAGTTGTCAGTCAATTACAAAATGCTCAATTCCAAATATGCTGGTAAGCAATGGAAAGAGCCTGAAATTGAATCCATCCTGCGCGAGATTAACCGCTCTGTTTGGACAATCGGATATACAGGCCAGACTCCTGAGCGCTTAAAGGCGCACATGAGAATGGTTGCTACATTCGATCCGAAGACTCTGAAGTCCCGTGGAGGTGTTGATCCGGTTACTGGATACGACACAACTGGCGACTACTATGGCCTGCCTTGGCCTTGTTATGGTACGGCTGCAATTAAGCATCCAGGCTCACCTAATCTTTATGACACTAGTAAGAGCGTGATGGAAGGCGGCGGTAATTTCCGTGCTAACTTTGGTGTTGAGCGTGAAGGTAAAAGCTTGCTGGCAGAGGATGGGTCTTACTCTAAGGGCTCAGCGATTACCACTGGCTACCCAGAGTTTGATCACGTGTTTGTGAAGAAGTTGGGTTGGTGGGATCAGTTGACCGAAGATGAGAAAAAACTCGCAGAAGGTAAGAACTGGAAGACCGACTTGTCTGGCGGTATTCAACGTGTGGTCATGAAGAATGGCTGCCATCCATTTGGTAACGCTAAAGCGCGTGCCATTGTGTGGAACTTCCCAGATGCAATTCCAATTCACCGCGAAGCGCTCTACAGTACAAATGCACCAATGATGCGTAAGTATCCAACAGTTGCAGACAGAAAGAATTTCTGGCGTTTGCCAACCCTCTACAAGACTCTTCAAGATCAAAACTTGAATCAGAAATTGTATGAGAAGTTCCCAATCATTCTGACTTCTGGTCGTTTGGTTGAGTACGAGGGTGGCGGTGATGAAACTCGTTCAAATCCATGGTTGGCTGAATTGCAACAAGAGAACTTTGTTGAGATTAATCCTAAGGCAGCGGCAGATCGCGGCATTAAGAATTGGGATTATGTCTGGGTTAAATCTCCAACTGGAGCCAAGATCAAGGTTCGCGCCTTAGTGACTGAGCGTGTTGATCAAGGAACTGCGTTTGTACCATTCCACTTCGCGGGATGGTGGCAGGGTAATGACTTGCGTAAATACTATCCAGAGGGTGCAGCCCCGGTAGTTTTAGGTGAGGCAGTAAATACTGCTACCACTTATGGCTACGACATGGTGACGATGATGCAAGAAACCAAGACCACCATGTGCCAAATCGAAAAATTTGCCTAAGTTAAAAAATAAAGTCAGGAGAACACAATGGCAAGAATGAAATTTATCTGCGACACGGAGCGATGCATTGAGTGCAACGGCTGTGTCACTGCTTGTAAAAATGAAAACGAAGTGCCTTGGGGCGTTAATCGCCGCCGTGTTGTTACGGTAAACGACGGCATTGTTGGTCATGAAAAATCAGTTTCAGTGGCATGTATGCACTGTACAGATGCGCCTTGTATGGCCGTTTGTCCAGTGGACTGCTTCTATCGCACTGACGAGGGTGTTGTCTTGCATGACAAAGACATCTGCATCGGTTGTGGTTACTGCTCTTTTGCATGCCCATTTGGTGCTCCGCAATTCTTAAGCCAAGGCGCTTTTGGTACACGCAGCAAAATGGACAAGTGCACTTTCTGTAGCGGTGGTCCAGAAGAGAATGGCAGCGTTGCTGAATTTGAAAAGTATGGCCGTAATCGCTTGGCAGAAGGCAAGCTCCCACTCTGTGCTGAGATGTGTTCTACCAAAGCATTGATTGGTGGTGATAGCGATGTTATTACTGGCATCTTCAATCAACGTGTAGCGACTCGTGAGAAGAATGGTAAGTACCCTGGCTCTAAAGCTTTTGGTTGGTCTACTGCTTATGGTGGCCCCGATACTCCAGCGCCAACTCCAACACCAGCTGCAAAAATTCCAGGAGCTAAATAATGAAATTCAATTTCAAAATCCTAGGATTATTAGTTGCAGCTACAGCCTTACTGGCTGCATGCTCTGAGCCACCAGAAATTGCTGCCAAGGCTGCTAAGCGTCCTGACGTTGCTCCGTACATGGGGGCTAATAATGGCTTCATGACAAAGGGCTGGACTCCTGGTAATCAAGCAAGTTGGACTGAGTCAGTAGATAAGCGTACTCAGGGTCAAAATGAATACAGTCGCGTTAAGTGATCAACTAAACAACAATAAATAAAACGAAAACGTTTAAGGACATGTGTATGAAACGATCATTCTCTAAAGTTATACGCGCTTTGGTGATGGCTGCCGGCTTGTCGCTCACTCTTGCGAGTGGAGTTAGCTTTGCGGAACGCGCTCAAATGGTTCCGTTGCCTTCCCCTAGCGGTGTAGATCATCCGCTATACGTACCTAAGAACCCAGATGCTCTTGCTAAAGGAACTGAAGCGCAGGCGCGTCCTGCAAATCCTTCAATCTTTACAGATCCCAATGGCGATCCAGAAAACTATGTCAGCATTCCGGATAAGCAAGCTGGTGTATTAATTCAGCGCGCTGGTCAAGAATGGCGTTTGATTCGCAATGGCATCATCACGGTCTACGGTGGCTGGTTATTGGCAATTGCCTTTTTCGGCATTCTTGCGATGTACACCATTAAAGGCTCCATCAAATTGCATGAGCCGCTATCGGGTGTAAAAATCAAACGCTTTAGCGCCTTTGATCGCTTGGTTCATTGGACGATGGCAGCAAGCTTTTTGGCCCTGGCATTTACTGGCCTCTTGATTTTGTACGGTAAATACTTTGCAATGCCGATTATGGGTGGCGTTGCTTACGGATCATTCCTGATGATTTGCAAGAATATCCATAATTTCACTGGTCCTTTGTTCACTATCTGTATTGTGGTTTTCTTCTTGCTATTTGCGCACAAGAATTTACCTGGTAAGGGCGACATGCAGTGGTTCTTAAGCTTTGGTGGAATGTTCAGCGGCAAACATGTGCCTGCTGGATTTTTCAACGGAGGTGAGAAAGTTTGGTTCTGGTTTGGTATGACTTTCCTAGGCCTGCTGGTTTCAGCATCTGGATTCGTGCTCGATATGATCGTGCCGTTCATGCAAATTGAATACCTCCGCGGCACCATGCAAATTGCTAACATCATCCATAGCAGTGCAGCTATTTTGATGACGGCCATGGCAATGGGTCATATCTATATCGGTACCATTGGTATGCAAGGTTCTATTGATGGTATGAAGACAGGCTATGTTGATGCTACTTGGGCTAAAGAGCATCATGAGCTTTGGTATGACAAATTAAATAAATAAGGACAAAGCCATGAAAAAGATCATTGCTTTTACATTCTGTGCATTGGCATCTGCTGTTGTATTAGCGGCTTTGCCTCCACTGTCTCCTGAGCTTCAAGAAGCTGCAAATTTGGCTAAAGCCAAGGCGGCTTATGGTGATCGCGTAGGTGCATACCAACTATGCCAAGCGCAAAACCGTGTGGCTGATAAGTACCGGGTTTCTGGTACGGCAGCTCCAGCTGCTTGTGTTGCGCCTCCAGCTTTTGTTGCACCAGTTGCGGCAGCCCCAGCAGCAGCCAAATAATCAATCAGCTAACTCTTGTTGTAAATAGCGTTTAGCAGCACTTGATTGAGGATTGGCAAAGAAAGGACCTACGGGTCCTTTTTCTTTTATTTCTCCATGATCAATAAAGATGATGTATTGCGCTAGTCGGTGTACTTGGGCCAATTGGTGTGAAGAAAAAATGACATTCGACCCATCAGCACCAAGTTTACGAACGATATTCTCCACTTGCTCCGTAGCATTGGGATCAAGATTGGCAGTGGGTTCATCTAGTAAAACTAAATTCGGTTTTTGAAGCATGGCTCTGCCAAGACAAAGCTTTTGCCTTTCACCAGCAGATAGCTTGTGCGCAGGGCTGGAAGCTAATCGACTTAATCCCACTCTCTCAAGTACTTGATCAATCTCAGTTGAGGTTATTGAGGGATAGGCATCCCGAATGAGAGAAATATTGGTCTTGGTGGAGGCCTTAATCATTGGGGTGTGGTGCAATACCAGAGCAGTATTGGTATTGAAGGAGTAGTCCACCGTGCCAGAGTCCGGCAGAATCAAACCATCCAACAACTTCAGTAAAGTTGTTTTGCCTGCACCATTCGGTCCAATGCACGCTGTAATTCTATCGGCCGGAATAATCGCATGAGGGATATTCAGAATAACTCTGCCATTGCTTTTGACGATGACATCTTTTAGTTCAATGAATTGATCAAATTGCTCGATGGACTTATCCATAACGTCGCTCCGCAATTTGACGAACTACAAAGGTGAAGAGGTTGGCTAATAGCACAATCACTAATAAAACAATGCCCAAGGCTAGGGCTAGAGGGAGGTCGCCCTTGCTAGTTTCGAGGGCTATGGCAGTAGTCATGGTTCGAGTAGAGCGGTCTATATTGCCGCCAACAATCATCACAGCCCCAACCTCGGAAATGGCTCTAGCAAGACCAGCCAGAACTGCGATAGTCAGGGAGAAGCGACAGTCCCAGATGAGCCATTTCAGGCGGGATAAAGGAGGCAATCTGAGGCTTAAAAAGGAATCACGATGAATATGCCAGGAATCCTCAAGGATCTGACGGCTTAGGGCAGCTATTAGCGGGGTTGTTAGCAGAGTTTGAGCCACGATCATGCCCTTGGGCGTAAAGAGCCAGCCCCAGGCTCCTAGCGGCCCTGACCGGGATAGCATGAGATATACCAGCACTCCGACAATCACGGTAGGAACCCCCATCAGGGTATTCAGGGTAACAATAGTAGCCTTTTTCCCTTTAAATTCTTCGGTGGCCAAAAGCGCTCCAATGGGTAGGCCCACGAGAGTGCCAAAAAACAGTGCACTTAGGCTCACCTGTAGAGATACCAGCACAATGCCCAGAACTGCTGCATCCAAATGGGCGAGCAAGGCAATGGCTTCTTGAAAAGTGCTGTACATGCGCTTGATTCTATCAAGGGGATGGCAAAATGGACTTTGTGAATGATTTAACCCTAATTTTGAGCTATGGCTGAAGTGATTTGCCTCTGTAATTCAGTGTTTGACGAAGACCTTCGTGAATATCTGGATGCCCACCCGATCAATTCCATTGATGAGTTGCGTGAGCAGGCGGCCATTTGTAATAAATGCATGCAATGTCAGGAATTGGTTGAAGGTGAAATCTATTTGGCTCGAGTCAGGCGTCAAAGTGCGTCAGGACAGTTTTAATGACCTTGAATAAAGGAAATCGTTTTACTGTGATGAGTATGAATGTCCACAAAGGACTTTCTCCCTTGCATCGACATTCCACAATTTATCAGCTGCGGCAAAATATGCGCAGTCACCATCCAGATCTCTTATTTTTGCAAGAGCTGCAACAAGAACATCGGGGTAGAGTACGGCGATTTGGACAGTGGCCTTTAACGGAGTTAACCCATTTCTTATCCGAGGATTTTTGGCATCATTGGCATTACGGTAAGAATGTGGAATATCCTGCAGGCCATCATGGCAATGCCATTTTGTCTAAGCATCCTTTACAGAAAGGCCAAAACTACGATATTTCTGCATATCGATTTGAGCGGCGAGGACTTTTACACAGCGTGACGCATTTGGAAGGCATTCAACAAGCAATTCATTGCTTTTGTGTGCACTTAGCTTTGTTTGAACGCGGAAGAGAGCGGCAGTTAGAAGAAATCATTCACTATATTGAAGAGCTTGCCCAAGAGGGGCCTACTATTGTGGCTGGCGACTTTAATGATTGGCGTAACCGTGTAAGTGCACCGATGCGCGCCGCAGGATTTAATGAGGTTTTTGAAACCTTGACCGGCTCACCTGCCAAAACGTTTCCTAGTATTAAACCTATGTTGGCGATGGACCGTATTTATGTACGTGGTTTGAAAATTCATTCAGCAAAAATATTGCATGAATGGACGGGGCTTTCAGATCATCTTGGAATTACTGCTGAATTGGAGTTTTTATGAATGATTTATTGAGTGTATTTCTGGAATCTACCTTAAATTTTAGTTTGAATGGACTCCTGGCATTTCATTTCTTACTAGTAACTTATTTTATCGGTGTCATTATTTCTGTAAGAAGACCAGTTGGCGTTGCCTTTGCTTGGATTTTTATTGTTATGACATTTCCAGTTGTTGGAATTAGTCTTTACGTTTTAATAGGTGAGCGTCCAGTAGGTCGTAAGTTAACGCGAAAAATTATTCGCATGAATCGTGAATACGAAAAGATCACTGAGGATATGCGGTCTATGTATGCAGGGGATAAGTTAAAGCTACCTATTGAAGCTCGCTCATTTAGCCTTTTGGCAGAATCTAATAATGGCACGCCTGTAGTTGCTGGAAATATGGTCGAGTTACACACTGAGTCCTTACAAATCCTGCAGCTCTTTATTGATGAGATTAACCAAGCAAAGAAAAGCCTTCATCTGGAGTTCTATATTTGGGCATTAGGAGGTGATGCTGACCGAGTTGGGGAGGCATTGATTGCCGCTTCCAAGCGTGGCGTTGCTTGCCGCGTTTTATTAGACTCCCTGGGGAGTAAAGATTGGTTCAAATCTAAATGGCCAGCTCGCTTTCGTAATGCAGGAATTGAGGTCACAGAAGCATTGCCTATTCAAATTGGAAGGTTTCAATTCCGTCGTGCCGATTTACGTTTGCATCGAAAAATATTCGTGATTGATAACGCTATTGTATGGACTGGTAGTATGAATTTGGTTGATCCACGTACGTTTAAGCAAGATTCTGGAGTGGGTGAGTGGGTTGATGCCATGGTTCGCGTTGAAGGACCAATAGCAGCACAGTTTGAATTGACATTTGCTTTTGATTGGAGTGTCGATAATCCAAAGATTACCCATTTTAGGGATCAGAAGCCCAAAATAGCACCTTCTGTGGGTGAAGTCATTGCGCAGGAACTTGCATCAGGCCCAGTTTATCGTGACGATATTTTGTATCAAGTGATGTTGTCGGCGATTGTTGATGCGCAAGTAGAGTTGACAATCACCACTCCCTACTTTGGTCCGGATGATGGGCTAATGCAAGCCCTTATGTCTACTGCTAGACGTGGTGTGAAGGTAACCTTAATTGTGCCCAAATTAAATGATTCAAAACTGGTTGCTTGGAGCAGTAGAAGTTATTACGAAGATCTCCTGAACTCAGGGGTGCATATTGCTGAATTTCATGGGGGGTTACTACATACCAAGAGCTTGCTGGTAGATCAAAAAGCAGCCATCTTCGGTTCAGTAAATTTTGATCAGCGTAGCCTACGTCTCAACTTTGAAATTAGTTTGATCGTTTACAACGAGGCGTTCTGCGCTAATCTTGAAAAACTGGTGGAGTCTTACATTGCCCAATCTAACTTTGTAGATCCTCAGGCATGGGCCAAGCGCCCTAAATGGCATCATTATTTAGAAAATGCTGCCCATCTAACATCACCCTTACTTTAAATTGCCCCACTTGAGCGCATGCTGGCGATTTCAGATTCAGCTAAGCCGAGCTCTTTTAATATGGCATCGGTATGTTGGCCAACAGAGGGAATGGGGTCCATCCGGTATTCATAGCTATCGTTGAGACCTGGCGGGAGCAGGGCAGCGATTTGACCATTGGGTGTGCCAATTTCTGTCCAGCGCTTGCGCGCCTTTAGCTGCTCGTGTTTCCACAAGCCTGCCATATCATTTAGATGTGCGTTGGCTATCTGCGCTTTCTCTAATCGCGCAATAAGTTGCTCAGAGGTGAGCTTGCAAAAACAGGAGTTAATAATCTCTAGTAACTCTGCGCGCTTTTCATTGCGTTTGAAATTTTTATCAAAACGCTCATCTTTAGCAAGTTCTGAATTTTCGAGAACGATCTCACAGAACTGAACCCACTCGCGCTCGTTTTGAAGGCCCAACATCACTGTTTTTCCATCGCCCGCCTTAAAGGGGCCGTATGGATAAATCGTGGCATGCGATGCGCCATTTCTGGAGGGTGGATTGGCGCCCTTATAGGCGTAGTACATCGGGAAGCTCATCCATTCGCTCAAGGCTTCCAGCATGGAGATATCAATGACTGTCCCTTTACCTGTTTTACCCCTTTGTAATAGCGCAGCCAATATATTGGTGTAGGCATACATACCTGCAGCAATATCGGCAATGGAGTTACCAGCTTTACTCGGTGTTTCAGGTGTACCTGTTATCGACAGAAAGCCTGCTTCACTCTGAATCAATAGGTCATAGGCCTTTTTGTCGCGATAGGGGCCATCATTGCCGTAGCCGGAGATCGCACAGAGAATCAATCCAGGATTCTCTTTTTGTAAAGCCTCAGCAGTCAGTCCCATGCGTGCTGCTGCACCAGGCGCTAAATTTTGAATAAAGACATCTGCAGTCTTTAATAATTTCTTTAATACTGCGATCGATGGCTCTTGTTTGAGATCGAGCGTCAAGCTTTCTTTCGAGCGATTGACCCAAACAAAGTGGGAAGAGAGTCCGTCTACCTGTGTGTCGTACCCCCTTGCAAAGTCACCATCTCCAGGGCGCTCAATCTTAATGATTCGTGCGCCCAAGTCAGCTAGCTGTCGAGTGCAAAATGGTGCTGCAATGACATGCTCAAGAGCGACAACAGTGATTCCATCTAAAGGGCGAATGCTCATAGTGGGGACAATCAAAAAGACCTAGGTAGACCAAGAATATGCTCGGCAACGTAAGAGTAAATCAGGTTAGTAGAGATAGGGGCTACTTGATACAAACGGGTTTCTCTAAATTTCCGCTCCACGTCGTACTCATTAGCGAAACCAAAGCCGCCATGGGTCTGTAGGCAGACGTTGGCCGCTTCCCAAGAAGCTTTTGCTGCCAAGTATTTCGCCATGTTTGCTTCTGGCCCACATGGTTGTTGCCGATCAAATAGTTCACAGGCCTTAAAGCGCATTAAATTAGCCGCTTCAGTTTCAATGTAGCTGTCAGCAATAGGGAATTGAATACCTTGATTTTTACCAATAGGGCGATCAAACACGACGCGATCATTTGCATAGCGTCGGGCACGATCAATAAACCAATAGGCGTCCCCAATGCATTCAGCCGCAATTAATACTCGTTCAGCATTTAAGCCATCTAAGATGTATTTAAATCCTTGACCCTCTTCGCCGATGAGATTCTCTGCGGGGATTTCTAGATTGTCAAAGAACACTTCATTGGTTTCATGATTTACCATATTAGCGATGGGTCTCACTTCCATGCCATGGCCAATCGCATCTTTGAGGTTAACGATAAAAATCGACATACCTTCCGATTTGCGTTTGACTTCACTTAAAGCAGTGGTGCGTGCCAACAAAATCATGAGGTCTGAATGTTGAATGCGAGAAATCCATACCTTTTGACCGTTGACGATGTATTTGTCACCCTTTTTTACTGCGGTCGTTTTGAGTTTGGTGGTATCGGTGCCAGTAGTGGGTTCAGTTACTGCCATACTCTGGAGGCGTAATTCTCCAGTGGCAATTTTAGGGAGATACATTTTCTTCTGGGCATCTGACCCATGGCGTAGTAGGGTACCCATGTTGTACATCTGTCCATGGCAAGAGCCAGAGTTACCACCTGAAAAGTTGATTTCTTCCATGATGACAGAGGCCTCTGCAAGGCCTAAGCCAGAACCACCGTATTCTTCTGGAATCAGCGCTGCTAACCATCCAGCCTCAGTCATTGCCGTAACAAAAGCCTCGGGATAGCCACGTTCATGGTCAATTTTCTGCCAATAGGCTGAGTCGTATCGATTACAAAGGTCACGCAGCGCTTCGCGCATATCTTGGAATTGGTCTTCCTTGGGAATTGGGTGATTCATCGAGGTCTCAGGCAGGGGGTTTAGGGTTTAATTTTTGATTTAGACGATAGTTTAAGCAAGATTTGAAAATCCGTGAAAATAGCCAAAAGAAGCGGAAAATAGCTGTAAATGAAGTTTAAGGATATTAATTAGGCGATGGAAAATAATCACCACCAGATTCTTTTGAGAATCATAGTCAAATCGCCAAAAATTGGTGAGCTTTTGCGCAAGCTCCAGCAGGATATGTCGGTATATTGCGCGGCCCAATCTCTTTCTAATGGACTTCATGCTCTGGTATCTGGAGTGCTCGCTTAATGGAGCAAATGTTCGGACATTTTTTTGCTTGGTTTGGCTTGCCTTCGATCGGCCTGCCGGCAGTATTTATTAGCGCCTTTATTTCTGCTACCTTGATCCCGATTGGATCAGAACCTATTTTATTTGGCTATATTTCAATAAACCCCCATCTATATTGGATTGCAATCTTCATTGCTACTGTTGGCAATACTTGCGGGGGGATGTTTGATTGGTGGCTTGGCATTATCAGTCGTAATAGCTTTGAATCACTGAAGGGGCCAACACATGGGCGCATGCAGGCTTGGCTGGAAGCGCGTGGCCCTAAGATGCTTTTACTTTCTTGGCTACCTGGTTTTGGTGATCCCCTTTGCTTTGCTGCTGGTTGGTTGCGCTTAGCTTGGGGGCCTTGCTTGGTCTACATGTTTTTTGGAAAGCTATTTCGCTATCTCACGATGACCTGGTTGTTGACCTTAGTTCCCGAAAGCTTTTGGCATCAGCTTGGACACTGGCTGCATTTGATTTAAACAGCGCAATACTTTTGTTGAATCTCGTCGTTATTGAGTAGATTTTGCGCTGTATCTTGAAACACGATTTCGCCTTGATCCAAGATATAAGCTCGATCTGAAATCTTGAGCGCCTGCTGTACGTTTTGCTCTACTAAGAGAATCGTTAAACCTTTTTGCTTCAGATTAGCAAAGAGTTCGAACATTTCATCAACGAGGACAGGCATGATTCCCTCAGAAGGCTCATCTAACAGAATGACTTTTGGCTTGCCGATCATTGCTCTTGCAATCGCTAGCATCTGTTGCTCGCCACCTGACATAGAGGTGCCATCTTGATTTAATCGCTCCTTAAGGCGCGGGAAGGTTTCTGCGATTTCATCAACCAATGCATTCATATCACCACGATTTTTTTGAGCAATCACGCCTAGCTCAAGATTTTCTTTTACGGTTAAACCAGGAACGATGCGTCGATCCTCTGGAACATAGGCCAAGCCTAAGTGAAAGCGGGCATGTGCGGGCATATCTAAGAAAGAAGTGCCATCAATGGATGCTGATCCTTGGCGCTTTGATAGAAGCCCCATCAGAGAGCGCAGGGTAGTGGTCTTGCCGGCGCCATTGCGCCCCATCAAGGTCACAATTTCTCCTTTATTCACCTCTAGAGAGATACCTTGCAATACGTGACTCCGGTCATACCAGGCGTTTAAATTTTCAACACGCAACATAGATCACTTTCAATTTAACCTTGACCAAGGTACACGCGACGTACCTCAGCATTATTTTGAATTTCCTCAGGCGTTCCTTCAGCCAAAAACTCACCATGGTGTAGAACGATGATGCGCTTGCATAAACCCATAATGAGTTTCATTTTGTGTTCTACCAAAATGACTGTGCGCTCATTAGCAAGGGTGCGAATCAGATCCATCATGACTAAGGTTTCTTCAGGAGACATGCCAGCTGTTGGTTCATCTAGGAGCAGTAAGCTGGGATTGCAGGCCAAAGCCATGGCAATCTCAAGTGCTCTTTGTTGGCCATGCGCTAAATCACCGGTTTTCTTATTGCGAAGGTGTTGTAGATTCACGCGGTGCAGCAGTTCATCTGCAATCTCTATAGGCTTTGGATAACTTTGGGCGTTGCTTAAAAAGTTATAGCGGGCTGTTTCCATTTGCGCAGCCACCCGAACATTTTCATGAACACTTAGTTGCTTAAATACATTCGTGATTTGGAAGCTCTTTGATATTCCAATGCGAGCAAACTCATGCTGCTGCATACCAGTAATATCTTTGCCCTTAAATAGGATTTCTCCACTCGTCGGAGGAAAGGCACCACTGAGTACATTGAAGAAAGTACTTTTACCTGCGCCATTTGGGCCAATAATGGCGGTGAGAGTGCCAGGCATAAAGCTGGTCGATACGTTTTGCAGAGCCTTAAACTTACCAAAGCTTTTGCTGACATTACGCGCCTCAAGAATGGGGGTGATGTTATTAGCGCTATTCATGATTTTGTATCCTGCGCAATTTGTAGCTTACTCAAAATGGTTCCCCAAATACCCTTAGGGAAGAACAGCACGAAGAACATAAACACGAGACCAATCACTGCCATCCAGTGCTTAGTGAAGGTAGTCACTACGTCCTCCAGATAGAGCATCACTGCTGCACCTACAAAGGGACCAAAGAAGGTGCCCATTCCGCCCAAGATGCTCATCATAATTGCCTGCCCTGATTGCAAATAATGCAATGAGTCAATCGGAACAATGGAGAGGTGCAAGGCGCGCAAGGTGCCTGCTAATCCACAAATGGCTGCCGATAGTACAAATACTAGTAATTTAGTGCGAGCCACATCAAAGCCACAAGCAGAGGCGCGCTTTTCATTTTCCCGGATTGCTTCCATTACAGCGCCCAAGGGAGAGTTGAGAATACGTGAAATAAACCAAATGGCGATGACTACAAAAAAGAGAATGATGTAGTACTTCACTAATGGATTTAAAAAGTCTACGGGTATGCCAAGGATATTGAATGAATCCACTCTGACACCGCGTAAGCCATTTTCACCGCCAGTCAAACTCTCAGCCTTGTAAAAAATGTAATACATAATTTGACCAAGGGCGAGAGTGACCATCGAAAAATAAATACCGCGGGTCCGAATAGCTAAGAAGCCCATGATGAGACCGCCGATGGCGGCGCCAATGACGCCAATGAGGATGGCTGCACCCCACGGAAGACCATAATGAACGATGCTAATACCAGTGAGATAGCTGCCAATACCTAAAAAGGCGGCATGGCCAAACGAAAGAAGGCCCATATAACCAAATAGCAAATTAAAGCCCATAGCGAACAAGCCGAATATCAAAATATTGATCGCTAATGCCTCGTAAGGCATGATGAATGGAAAGACCGCCAAAAATAAGGTGCTCGCTAATACGCGATGGCGTGCAATGAGTTGAAAGTAGGTATTCATATAGATGCTGAGCCTTAGCCCATCGCCCCCGCTTTACCAAATAAACCTTGTGGACGAATCAGAAGTACCACGGCCATAAATATAAAAATAGAGAGTTCTGCGAGGTCAGGGAAAAATAGCGAAGTCATGCTGTAGACAATGCCAACCAGCAGACCAGCAATCACTGCGCCGACCGGTGAGCCCATTCCGCCTACAACAGTCACCACAAAAGACTCCGCCAAAATAGGAATTCCCATCTCTGGATTTACAGAGCGAGTGGGGGATGCCAAAATTCCGGATAGACCAGCGATAGCACAGCCAAGACCAAAGACTAATAGCCAAACTTTTGCAATATCAACTCCCAGTACTTTCACAATTTCTTGGTCGGCTGCTCCTGCTTTAATGATCAAGCCATAACGGGTTTTTTGAATCAAGAACCAAACACCCAAAATAATCACAGCCGTTGCGAAGATCAGAAATAAACGGTATTTAGGGAAATATCCAATTCCTACATTGACGGTGCCACCTAAGCCTTCTGGAGTAATAGAAGGGAGACCCTCAATTCCAAAGGTGACGCGCATCACTTCAATTAAGACGTAAGAAAGACCAAAGGTCAGTAAGAGTGGGTAATCTAGACCCCGGCCATAGAGAGGCCGCACTAGGAAACGTTCGGTAATGAGTCCTAGACATCCTGTGAGGACGGGGGTGAGTATTAGGCTGAACCAAAAATTACCCGTCACCCCTAAAAAATAGACTCCCAAAAATGCGCCCACCATAAAAAAGGCACCATGGGCAAAGTTCACCACATTCAGCATGCCAAAAATGAGGCATAAGCCTAATGCTAGAAGTGCATAAATACTACCTAGGGCTATACCCGTTAGTAGCTGCATGCACAAAAGTTCGAATGTCAGACCAGTCATAAATGTACTCAAAAAAACTCCCCTTGATTCAGTGGAATCAGGGGGAGTAGTTCAGGATATTCAGATGAGTATCCTGAAGTGTTGGCTTTAGGCTTTGTGACCCAATTCTGCGCAAGAACGCATGTTCTTTTCTGTCGTGGGCTCAATGGTCAGAATATTAAAGACGTCGTACTTGTCTTTCATGTTCTTAGATTTAGATTCCACAATGATCACCGTCTGCACTGCTTGATGGTCGCATTTACGATAGTACTCAGGACCTTTGTACCAATCGTATTTGAGGTTTTCCATCGCGCCGACAACTTTCATTGTTTCAGTTGATTTGGCAATCTTGACGGAAGCAAGCACGCTCTTCACGCCTGCATAGCCTAATGCGCCGTAGTCGGATGGCACTGAACCGTTATACATTTTGCGGAAAGCATCATTAAATGTTTTTGCCGTTGGAATGCGATCTTCAAGGCCCCAGTAATATGAGGTGCCACCGATGATGCCTTCAAAAGCCTCTGGGCCACCAGCAAGGCGTGCTGTATAGAGCAAAACAGGCGTTACGATTTTCATGCTCGACTTCAAGCCGAAGTCAGTACATTGTTTGGCAGCATTGACAAGGTCACGACCAAAGTTACAGAGCACCAAAATATCTGGGTTCAAAGCTTTGATGCGTGGCAAGAATGCTGAATAGTCAGAGGCGCCCAGTGGATGACGAATATCCGCTAGGGTAGTAGCCCCCATTTCCTTACCAGCGCGCTCAAACGCACGAACCATTTCATGACCGTAGGCATAGTCAGCCGTCAAGAACACGATCTTTTTACCAAAGCGTGGAATAGAGTAGCGTGCCAGTGCGCCTGCTGTCATGGTTGGGTTTAATGCTTCATGGAATGTATAAACACTCCAGTCTTTCACTTCATTAATCGCATCAGATTGGCTGATGGAGTTAAAGAGTACTTTACGTTCTTTACAAACAGCATTGATGGATAGCTGTGTAGCGGCTGATAGTGAGCCCACCACATAGTTGACTTTATCTTTTTCAATCAACTCGAGAGTACGAGTTGCAGCTTCACCCGGATTCAATTTGTCATCACGTACCAAGAGCTCTGCTTTACGACCATTAAAGCCGCCGGCATCATTAAATTCCTTAATAGCCAATTCCGCTGCCTTAACCTGGTCTTGTGCTTCTGCAGAGAAGGGGCCTGTCAGGGGTACAGGAAAACCAATCTTGATTGTGTCAGCCTGTGCGTTCGCAACATTTAACCAAAGAGGAGTGCTAGCTACTGTAGCTCCACCGATTAATACTTTTCTTCTTGTTTGATTCGTTACTTTTTGTTTCATGGTTGTCTCCTCCATATAAAACTTGTTTAAATAAGAATACTTTTTTATTGCTTAAATCTTAACTGAATGCACCAACTAATGCGTGGACTCAGGCACTGCTTTCCCTTGGGCCAATAAATCACTGATATCAATAGCTGTTTCAGCCATCACGGTATCGGCATTTCTCTTCAGGTTTTCACTGTTTGGAACGCCTTTGCTGCCTTGTGCCTGCATATAACGCCCTAAATACTGCGCTCTTGCAACGACTTGTTGACCGAGTTTGAGGCGCTCATCTCTATATGCCTTTAAAGCCTTTGGAGTCGCGCCCAAGTTGACAATGTGTTTGGCAATGACGATTGCTTCATCACCAGCCTTAGTGACGCCCATACCAACGTGCGGCCTTCCAACAAATGCAGCATCACCCATCAGCGCGATTCTTCCAAAAACAATTTCCTCTGAACGGACGTCGTAAATTGCCTGTAAGAAAGGGGCTGCTGTTTTCTCTAGAATTTCTGCATATTGGGGCGCTAATATTTCACGTGCAATATTACGCATCTTGGCAATGTGCTTCCAGGACACTTTTAGGGGTGGAATACCAGTAGGGTAGTAGTGGCCATCGTCATCTGTTAGTAGGCTCACCAACTCTTCATTTTCAGAAGCAGGGCGATACCAAACAAAGTTATAACGGCGTTTGCCAGGGCGGGTATCGTTGCCTGATCCGGCTACGGGATAACCGAGCATCTGCTCTCCCTTGGGTAAGCAGAATCCAAAACGATTGAAGAGAGTGTCAAGCGTGTGTTTAGACAGACAGGCTTCATCACAAACGCCACGCCATGCAATATAGCCAGCATATTCTGGTTTTATCTGAGGTGCTACCTGTGCTCTCACACTGGAACGTATGCCATCGGATGCAATTAAGAGTTCTGCAACATAACGACTGCCATCTTCACAAACAACTTTTACTTGATCGGGGGTTTGGCTTACTGACTTAACAGTCTTGCCTTGTAAATAACGCTCAACAGGAAAACATTCTTTGAGCATGAAATACAGGCGACTCCATGATGTCAGTATCTGTGGCAACTCCATCATGCCTAAACTTTGCCCATCTTCGCCAAGCGTGATTCGCTCTGTAACGGGAACACCAAGCGTGTCATCTACTACAACGCCTGCTTGACGGAGGGCATCTGCCAAGGCGTCATGTGTGACGATCCCAGCGCCTCGACCATCTAAGGAGCCAGTGGCCTTTTCAAGTAAAGTCACATCATGTCCTTGGCGTAGCAGGATATTTGCTACAAAGAGCCCGCCTAATGAGCCGCCGACGATGAGAATTTTTGCCATATAAAGCTTATGCAGCCTTTGCGTCGAGCGCTGCTTTTTCTTCAGCGGGGTAATTCAATTCAATTACCACACCATTAGGATCATCCAAAAAGATCTGATGTAGCTTCAATACTGGAACGGTGCGCTCACGGTAGGGAACATTTAATTTCTTTAGCAAGGCAATTTTTTCCTCAAGACCTTTAGCAAAAAAAGCAATGTGATCAACTGCGCCTGAACCATAAAGAGAAGAGGGGTCACGTTCGCCGAGATATTTTTTTAAGCCATTCGGATCATTTTTGTCGATTGCAATTAAATGGAGCACTGCATTAGCCCAACTGCTTTCATCACCGTTGTAGAGCCAAACGCCAGGAAAAGGAAACTC
>CANCIL010000021.1 GCA_947378095.1 Betaproteobacteria bacterium | reverse complement strand
TACCTGCACTGCCCTCTCCCAGGCTTGTGGGTATTGGGTCTCAGGGTTTGTAATGTGGGTACCGAAAGCGTTAGGCATGAATTAAACCTGAGACATTAAATAACTTTGGCTGCAAATAGGTCATGCAGATTAAGTGCTCCTAAGAGGCTTCCTGAAGCATCGGTTACTACTAATTGGTTAATGCGATGCTTCTCCATCATCTCAATAGCTTCTTCCGCAATGAGCTCTGGAGGAATAGTGCGCGGCTTAGAAGTGGTGGCATCTTTAATTGTCACACCATTGAGATTGCTGGTCTTTTCTAAAAGACGACGCAAGTCACCATCGGTAAAGATGCCGTTGACTTTGTTTGCATCGTCTAGAGTAATGACCATTCCCATACGTTTAGCAGTCATCTCTAATAAGGCATCTTGTAGTGAAGCATTAATAGAGATTTTTGGTGTTTCATCAAAAGAGCGCATGACTTCACTTACATGCATCAACTGTTTGCGACCTAATCTGCCGCCAGGATGGGAGCGAATGAAATCTTCTGCATCAAATCCTCTGGCATCTAGTAGAGCAACTGCAAGTGCATCACCCATGGCCAAGGCGGCAGTGGTGCTGGTTGTGGGTGCAAGGTTTAAAGGGCAAGCTTCTTTTTCTACGCTGGTATCAAGATGGGCATCTGCCAATTTAGCGAGAGAAGAGTTTGGTGCACCAGTAAGGGCAATTAATTTAGCGCCCGTTCGTTTGACGATAGGAACAATCGTGAGTAGTTCTTCGGTTTCTCCTGAATTAGAAAGGGCTACAAAAACGTCATCACGAGTCACCATGCCCAAGTCACCATGGCTGGCCTCAGCGGGGTGAACAAAAAAAGCAGGGGATCCAGTAGAGGCAAAGGTCGCTGCAATTTTGCGAGCAATATGTCCTGACTTGCCTATCCCAGAAACCACAATGCGGCCCTTACAGCCATGCAAGAGATCTACAGCCAAAACGAGGGCATCTGCACCAGCGCCTTCTAGGCGATCACGCATGGTTTGCAGGGCTGCAGCCTCAATTGTGAGGGTGTCGCGCGCAAGCTTTAGGGTACGTTCACGAGTCTTAGCTATCATCGAGTAAGTATATGCCGTCAGTCCTTCAGTTAACTCTCATTCTCTTGGCCTCTGGTGTGGCCGGAGTGGTTATTTTCCGCTATTTTGGCTTACCCCCTATTTTGGGCTATTTGGCCATTGGTGTGTTGATTGGGCCCCATGCCCTAGGTTTGGCAAATGATTCAGCCACCGTCAAGTATTTAGCGGAATTTGGGGTGGTTTTCTTGATGTTCTCCATCGGCCTGGAATTTAACCTTCATAAGCTAAGGGCAATGCGCGGTATCGTTTTTGGTCTTGGCGGAAGTCAAGTGGTCTTGACGATGTTATTAGCGGTTCCAGCCAGCCTTCTCATGAACTGGATTTATCCGATTTCTTGGCATGCGGCCATTGCTTTAGGCGGTGCCCTAGCAATGTCATCTACTGCAATTGTGACCAAACTCATTTCTGATCGCTCTGAGCTAGAAGCAGAGCATGGGCGTAATGTGGTCGGTATTTTGCTTTTTCAAGATTTGGCAGTGGTCTTCTTATTAATCTTATTGCCCTCGCTTGGAAAAAATTCTGCCGACCTATTTGTTGCCCTAACAACAGCCTCAATCAAAATCGCAATTGCTCTGGTACTGATTTTCTTTATCGGTCAATCACTAATGAGTCGCTGGTTTAAGTTAGTGGCAAAGTTACGCTCACAAGAATTATTCATGTTGAACCTGCTGCTCATTGTTTTAGGTATGGCTGGTTTAACAGAGCATTTTGGGTTATCTCTGGCGCTCGGCGCATTTCTGGCGGGTATGTTGATTTCTGAAACACCCTATCGCCATCAGGTCGAAGAGGACGTCAAACCATTCCGCGATGTCCTGCTTGGACTCTTCTTTATTACGATTGGCATGTTGTTAGATTTCAATGTGATTCGTGAGCAGTGGGTCTTAGTCTTACTCTTGCTGATTGGTCCCCTGGTATTTAAGTTTGGTTTGATTGCGATTCTCTCGCGCGCCTTTGGCTCAAGCCTTGGCGTGTCGATCCGCACAGGCTTATGTTTAGCTCAAGCGGGTGAATTCGGATTTGTATTGCTCAATCAGATCGATGGCTTGGATTTAATTGATCCAGTATTAAGTCAAGCGGTATTGGCAGCGATGTTGCTATCGATGTTCTGCGCCCCATTCTTGATTGAATATAGCGATCGTATTGCGATGCGTTTTTCTAGTAACGAGTGGTTATTGCAATCATTGGCATTAACGCGTGTTGCTGCTAAAAGCGTTCGTAACGAAAACCATGTGATTATTTGTGGCTTTGGAAGATCTGGTCAAAGTTTGGCACGTATGCTGGACCAGGAAAAGATTCCTTATATTGCTTTGGACTTAGATCCTGATCGAGTGAAGGAAGCTGCTGCTGCCGGTGACAATGTGGTTTACGGTGACGCTAGTCGTGAAAATTATTTAAATGCAGCAGGTCTCAATAGGGCCAAGGCTGTGGTGATTACTTATGCTGATACTGCGGCAAGTTTGCGGGTTCTTAGACAGGTAGAACATTTGCGTCCAGGTATGACGGTATTGGTTCGCACGCGAGATGATGCAGACATTGCGAAGTTACAAGCAGCTGGCGCAACTGAAGTAGTCCCTGAGCTCATTGAAGGTAGTTTGATGATTGCATCCCATGTTCTCTTAATTATGGGTGTGCCAATGCGCAAGGTCGTCAGAAGAATTACCACTGCAAGAGAAGAGCGTTATAGCTTATTGAGGGGCTACTTCCGTGGATCAGCTGATGATGATTTTGGGTCTAATGAATCCTGGAGATTGCATTCCATTACCTTATTGCCCAAATCGCAAGCAGTTGGCAAAACCTTGGGCGAGCTCCATTTAGAAAATGAGGGTGTTAGCGTCCAGGCCGTAAGACGCAAGGGCAGTAACGCGGATTATGTGAAGCTACCCCTATCACCCGATTTACTTTTAGAAGCCAATGATATTTTGGTGATCTCAGGAAATTCAGAGGCGACTGATTTAGCCGAAGCTAAATTACTCTGAGATCGGCTTATTTCTTTTTCTTAGCAGGTGCTGCCTTACGCGTTAACAGTGGTGCCAAGTAGTGACCAGTGAAGCTAGCTTCATTCTTAGCAACCTCTTCTGGAGTTCCTGTGGCGATAATCTGGCCACCGCCAGCTCCGCCTTTAGGTCCAAGGTCAATAATCCAATCCGCTGTTTTGATCACATCTAAGTTGTGCTCAATAATGACAATGGTGTTGCCTTGTTTCTTCAGAGTCTGAATTACGGTCAGCAGGAGCTGAATATCGTGGAAGTGCAAACCGGTTGTTGGCTCATCAAGGATATAGAGTGTTCTGCCGGTATCGCGTTTAGAAAGCTCTAGCGAGAGCTTTACCCGCTGCGCTTCGCCACCAGAGAGAGTTGTAGCGCTTTGCCCAAGCTTCACATAGCCTAAGCCTACGTCCAGTAATGTTTTGAGTTTGCGCTTGACAACAGGGACTGCTTCAAAGAATTCATGTGCTTGTTCGATGGTCATCGATAGCACTTCATGAATGTTTTTACCTTTGTAGCGGATATCCAAAGTTTCGCGGTTGTAACGTTTGCCATGACAAACATCGCAAGGTACATAGACGTCTGGTAGGAAATGCATTTCTACTTTGAGTACGCCATCACCTTCACAGGAGTCGCAGCGGCCACCTTTCACGTTAAAGGAGAAGCGACCTGCTTCATAGCCGCGTTCACGTGAAGCTGGTACGCCAGCAAACAACTCTCTTATCGGTGTAAACAGGCCTGTGTAGGTTGCTGGATTTGAACGAGGAGTTCTGCCAATAGGCGATTGATCCACACTAATCACTTTGTCAAAGTGTTCCAGGCCTTTCATGGCATCGTGTGCGGCTGGCTCAGCATTTGAGCCGTATAAGTGCTGCGCTACTGCATGGTGCAAGGTGTCATTAATCAAGGTGGATTTACCAGAGCCTGAAACACCTGTAACGCAAGTCAATAATCCAACTGGAATCTTGGCATGAACGGATTGCAGGTTATTGCCGCGTGCACCGATGATTTCTAAAAAGCGATCATTTACTGGAATTCGTTTTTCAGGAACGGCGATCGCTTCACGTCCGGCTAAATAGGCACCAGTTAATGACTTCGGATTTGCTTCTACTTCAGCAGGTGTGCCCTCTGCAACAACCTCTCCACCATGCACACCAGCGCCAGGGCCGATATCAATGACCCAGTCAGAAGCGCGAATCATATCTTCATCGTGCTCTACAACGAGAACGCTATTACCGAGATCGCGCAAATGTTTGAGGGTGCCAATAAGACGATCGTTATCCCGTTGATGTAGACCAATAGAGGGCTCATCTAAGACATACATCACACCCGTGAGACCAGAGCCAATCTGGGATGCAAGGCGAATACGTTGGGCTTCACCGCCTGATAAGGTATCGGCGCTACGCTCAAGTGAGAGGTAATCAAGACCAACATCATTCAAGAAACGAAGACGTGCGCTGATTTCTTTTACGATTTTGTCTGCAATCTCTCTCTTTGCGCCTTTGAGTTCCAGAGCCTCGAAATATTCTTTCGCTTCTTTCAGGGGAAGTGCACTGATTTCATAAATGGCGCGAGATTGTTTTTTCTCACCCACTTTGACAAAGCGCGCTTCTTTACGTAAACGACTGCCATTACATGCTGGACAAGTTTGAACATTCTGATAGCGCGAGAGTTCCTCGCGAACTGTCATTGAGTCTGTTTCGCGGTAACGTCTTTCAAAGTTCGCAACAATGCCTTCAAAAGCATGTTCACGAATGCTGTTTTTACCGCGCTCATTGATGTATTCAAATGGAATGGTGACATCACCTGAGCCCAATAAGATTAGGTCTTGCTGTTTCTTATTTAGAGTCTCAAAAGGCTTCTCCACGTCAAAGCCACCATGCTTAGCGAGGGTTTGTAAAAGCTTGAAATAGAACTGATTACGACGGTCCCAGCCTTTGATAGCACCAGATGCCAGCGATAAATCGGGATGAGCCACGATACGCTTTGGGTCAAAGAAAGATTGATGACCAAGGCCGTCACAAGATGGGCAAGCGCCCATAGGGTTATTAAAGGAGAAGAGACGAGGCTCTAGTTCTTGTAATGAGTATGAGCAGACTGGGCAAGCAAACTTGCTTGAGAAAATCATCTCTTTACCAGTATCCATATCCACAATCATTGCTTTGCCATCAGCTAAACGCAGCGCTGTTTCAAAAGACTCGGCAAGACGTTGTTGAATATCTGGACGAACTTTAATGCGATCAACTACGACTTCAATAGAGTGTTTATCATTTTTCTTGAGTGTTGGTAGTTGGTCTACTTCAAAGATTTCTGCTTTAGCAGTATTGGTAGTGCCGCCACCAGAACGCACCCTAAAGCGCACAAAGCCTTGTGCCTGCAGGTCTTGGAAGAGATCGACGAATTCGCCTTTACGCTCGCTGACGACTGGCGCCAGAATCATGAGCTTAGTGTCTTCAGGCATTGACAGCACGGTATCCACCATTTGTGAAACACTTTGTGCTTCTAATGGAAGATCGTGATCTGGGCAGTGAGGTGTGCCCGCGCGTGCAAACAACAGTCGTAGGTAATCATGAATCTCGGTAACCGTACCTACAGTTGATCGAGGGTTATGGCTGGTTGCTTTTTGTTCAATCGAAATTGCTGGTGACAAACCTTCGATCGTATCGACGTCTGGTTTTTCCATGAGTTGCAAAAACTGACGTGCATAAGCAGACAGTGATTCAACATAGCGTCGCTGACCTTCGGCATATAAGGTATCGAAAGCTAGAGAGCTTTTACCTGAACCAGATAAACCAGTGAGAACCACTAATTTCTCTCTAGGAATATCTAGATTGATGTTTTTGAGGTTGTGGGTGCGGGCACCGCGGATCTTAATTTCGTTATTCATGATTTTTTAGCGTAACTTGTTAATATAGCTCTTTCCCATGAATCCTTCTGAACTTCGCTCAACTCTGGCCTTAGCAGGCATCTTTGGCCTCCGTATGTTGGGCCTTTTTTTGCTTTTGCCCGTTTTTAGTATTCATGCCAAAGACCTGCCGGGCGGCGATCAAGCCTTCCTAATAGGGCTCGCATTGGGAATGTTCAATATTGTTCAGGCTTGCTTCCATATTCCCTTAGGTAGGCTTTCCGATCAAATCGGACGTAAAAAGGTAGTTTTATGGGGACTTTCCCTATTTGTTGCGGGAGCCTTAATTTGTGCAACTAAGGATGATTTGCTATGGATTGCCATCGGCAGGGGCGTTATGGGTGCTGGAGCAATTTCTGCGGCTGTTTCTGCATGGGTTGCCGATCTGACACGGGAGCAGGTGCGCAGCAAAGCAATGGCCTTAGTGGGCGCCAGTATTTCTCTGTCATTTGCTATTTCCCTAGTTGTTGCTTCCCCGCTTTATCGCATGATTAGCTTGAGTGGGATGTTTGTGGTCTTAGCATTCTTGGGGCTTATAGCGATGCTAGTGGCATATTTTGTATTGCCAAGCAATAAGCCTGAAGTTAAAGCGAAACAAGAGACACTGAAAGTCGTGTTTCTGCGTCCAGAACTCATGCGCTTAAACCTTGGCGTGTTTGTTTTAAACGCTACCCAAGTAGCCATGTTTTTAGTAGTGCCCCGTTTATTAGAGCAAGCTGGTTTTCCACTATCTTCACATTGGCAAATTTATCTCTCAGTTGTTTTGCTTTCTTTTGTGTTTATGGTTCCTCTTTTAATTTACGGAGAGAAAAAACAGCGTTTACGACAAGTGCTATTAATTGCCATTATTTTTCTCCTAATCGCGGAGATTATCTTTACCCAAGCCTCATCGGTAACTCTCATTGCTGTGGCATTACTGGTTTACTTTGTAGGCTTTAATCTATTAGAGGCCCTACAGCCATCATTGGTGACTCGTTATGCAAAAGAATCGAAGGGAACCGCCTTGGGTGTTTACAACACCACTCAATCCATTGGCCTCTTTTCTGGTGCATTACTAGGGGGTTATTTAATGGATAGCCATGGCAATTTATCGGTCTTTGTAGCAGGTGCGGCCATGTTAGTTGGCTGGCTTATAATTGCTTGGTCAATGGGTGAAATGCCAAGCAGAGTACCTGAATCAAAGGGTGTAGCCACAAAGACATAGCCGTAGCTGAATGATTTAATTAAAGTAAGCAGTTCATTTTTGAGTAGTAATAACAGTAGTATTTTTCTTCGGGAGACAACATGGCTTCGGTAAATAAGGTCATCATCGTAGGTAACGTAGGACGCGATCCAGAAACGCGTTATATGCCAAGCGGCGACGCTGTTACAAACATTTCAGTAGCAACATCTGATCGTTACAAAGACAAGCAAACTGGCGAAATGAAAGAAACCACAGAATGGCATCGTGTTGCCTTCTTTGGAAAGCTTGCAGAAATCGCTGGCCAATATCTTAAAAAAGGTTCACAGGTATATGTTGAAGGTCGTTTACGTACTCGTAAATGGACTGATGCTAGTGGCCAAGAAAAGTATTCAACCGAAATCGTGGCAGAAACCATGCAAATGCTTGGTGGTAAGCCTGTAGGCGGCGGTGGTGATGGTGGCGAAAGCTACAGTCGTTCCAAGTCTTCCGAGCCAGCAGCGCCAGCAGCTTCAAATGCGGCTTCACTCGGCGCAATGGATGACGATATTCCGTTTTAAGAAATACCGTATTAAGCAAAACCCCTTCTAGGATTTCCTACAAGGGGTTTTTTATTGCCACAATTTTTTAATTACTGACGGGCGTGACGAGTGTTCTCGGGCCAAGGGGCATTGTGGTCTGTGCGAAAAGGATTGATATCAAGTCCGCCACGTCGGGTGTAGCGTGCATAGACAGATAACTTATCAGGCTTGCATTCACGTTTGATATCGCTAAAAATTGTTTCAACACAATGTTCGTGAAACTCACCCAATTGTCTAAAGCCAATGAGGTAGCGTAGCAATCCCTCTTCGAGAATCGGACGACCTTGGTAGCGAATTTGTACACTGGCCCAATCAGGCTGGCCTGTAACGGGGCAATTGGATTTGAGTAAATGAGATACAAGGCATTGTTCAATGGGGCCAAAGTCTTCATTAACGCTCAGTAAAGACGGATCTGCAGGGATGCGCGGATCAATCTCAATATCTAAGCGATCTAATAAAACCCCACCCATTTCTTGTATGCCTTTTTTGGCAATTACCTCATTCGCTTGGATGCGTGCAGTGATTTTGCTGCCGGCTGCTACAGATAAATCGGTGATTAATCGTTCACGTAGTTCATGCTCATCTGCAAAGTGCGCATTGTTTAGGCTATTGAGGTAGAGCTTGAAAGACTTAGACTCAATCATGTACGGCGAGTCTGCAGGAATCTGAAATTCAGCCAAGGCAATTTGAGGTTTACCTTTGGGGTTTAACCAGCTCAACTCAAATGCATTCCAAATATCAACACCGACAAATGGCAGTGCTTGATTTTCTTTGATGCCTAATTTGAGACGATTTTCAGTACGTGGAATCTGAAAGAGCAAGCTTGGATCGTATTGATCTGGATACTGCGTAGCTTGACCGAGTGGTAATGTAGCCATGGAATAAATAATGAGTGGATGCTATTTATTTTTTGGTTGGTTGGAGACGCCAGAGACAACGTGACCCGTTGGAGCAACGCTAGCAGCAGATTGGCAATGGCCTGTCTGATCATCAAAGAAAAAGTCAGGCTCGAATTCGCGTAAGAATTCACTTTTAGATAGGCCACCCAAGAACATGGCTTCATCAACATCCACGCCCCATGCCATTAGTGTGCGAATCGCGCGCTCATGAGCAGGAGCTGAACGAGCAGTGACTAAGGCTGTCCGAATACGCATGCCGTTTTCACTGGTGGAGCGCTGAAGTCTGTGGAGCGCCTCTAGTAATGGCTTAAATGGTCCTGGAGGCAAAGGGATGTCGACCTTCTTACTTTCATGGTCAACAAAAGCCTCTAATCCTTTTTTCTGGAACACTTGTTCAGCTTCATCAGAAAATAGAACTGCGTCTCCGTCAAATGCGATACGGATTTCATTAGGGTGCGATTCAGCTGTTTTGCTCGACTCTGGATAAACGCGAGCTGCTGGAAAGCCCGCATCAATGGTTGCTCTCACATCATCTTCATTGGCAGACAAAAAGAGGTTGGCATGCAATGAGCGCAGGTAGTGATAGGGAGGGCGACCACGGGTAAATACGCCACGCTCGAGATGTAAGCCATGGTGTTCTGCGGAGCGGAAGACGCGTAATCCACTAACTGGATCATTCCGCGACAGAATAACTACTTCAACACGCTGCTCACCCTCTTCATTAAAAGCTAGAAGCTTCTTAACGAGGGGGAAAGCCACACCTGTTTGAGCTGCCTCACCAAGGCGCTCTAACTGTAGCTTCATGTACGCGCTGTCGTCAGAGGATTCAAAGATACGATTCTCTTCTTCAAAATCAAAGAGAGCCCGCGATGAAATCGCTACAACAAGTTTTCCGGTCAGCGTGTATGACATCTCATTTAAGGAATAATCGATAAGCAGGGTTATGGGTTTCATCCCAATGTGGATAACCTAGAGTCGCCAAGAATTTCTGGAATTTTTGTTGTTCATTCTTAGGCACCTGAATACCAATCAGGATGCGCCCATAGTCAGCGCCGTGATTGCGGTAGTGGAACAAACTGATATTCCAGTTGGGCGCCATACTCGTTAAAAACTTCATCAAAGCACCAGGACGCTCTGGAAATTCAAAGCGATAAATCAACTCATCCTTAGCAAGTACAGAGTGCCCGCCAACCATATGGCGTAGATGAGACTTTGCTAGCTCATCATGCGTGAGATCAATGGTTGCAAACTTTGCTTTACGAAAATGCTTCGCAATCGTTTCGCTATCACCGGCCTTTTGAGTGCTGATGCCAACAAAGATGTGGGCTTCGCTTTGATCACCAATGCGATAGTTAAACTCCGTGACATTACGCTTGCCCAGTAATTCGCAAAAGCGTTTAAAGGATCCTCGCTCTTCGGGAATGGTGACAGCAAAAACAGCTTCACGGAATTCACCGACATCAGCACGCTCTGCCACAAAACGTAGGCGACTAAAGTTCATGTTGGCGCCGCAAGCAACTGCAACTAAGGTCTTCTTCTTGGTGCGATGTTTTTCAACATACTTCTTCATGCCTGCAATGGCTAAGGCACCTGCAGGCTCAAGAATGCTCCGAGTGTCTGTAAAGACATCATTAATCGCAGCACAGATTTCATCGGTATCAACCGTGACGATATCGTCCACTACTTTTTTACAGATGCGGAAAGTTTCTTTGCCAACCAATTTCACTGCGGTGCCGTCCGAGAACAAACCCACATCTTTCATTTCGATCCGCTTGTTCGCTTTGAGTGAGCGATTCATCGCATCAGAATCGGAAGCTTGCACGCCAATCACTTTTGTTTTTGGGCTAACGGCCTTGACGTATTCGCCGATACCCGCAATCAGGCCGCCTCCGCCAATTGCAACAAAGACTGCTTCAATAGGTTCTTGGTATTGCTGAAAGATTTCTTGAGCAATAGTTCCTTGACCTGCAATGACATCGGGATCGTCAAAGGGGTGAACAAAGGTAAGCCCACGTTTTTTCTCTAAAAGTTCAGCATGTTTAAAAGCATCGCTGTAAGACTCCCCATACAAGATCACCTCCACCCAAGAACCTCCACGGGCTTTAACGGCGTCGATTTTGACGCTTGGGGTGGTTACCGGCATCACGATGACAGCCTTACATTTCATCTTGGAGGCAGATAAGGCTACCCCCTGGGCATGATTTCCGGCTGAGGCTGCAATGACCCCGCGTTTAAGGGCCACAGGGCTCAGATGGGCCATCTTGTTATAGGCACCACGGAGTTTGAAGGAAAAAACGGGTTGGTTATCTTCCCTTTTGAGTAAAACCTGATTGCCTAAGCGCTTGCTGAGTTCTGGAGCTAGTTGGAGCTCAGTTTCTCTAGCCACGTCATAGACGCGAGCCGATAAAATTTTCTTTAAATAGTTCGTTGCCATCCAATGAGCGTACCACGGATGAGCTCTAAGCCCTTAGATTTGCAAGGGTTTATGCCTTTGACCAACAACTTTCTGTGTTTCCTGCCACTATCAGCTTTGCTCTATTAAAATGCTTATTTATCAAATATGTCGCTATGAATGCTCCATTGGCTTTGAACCAGTTGTTGGACGCTGAAGCGGGTTTACCCCGTTTGCGTGAAATTCCCTACAACTACACCTCCTTTTCTGACAGAGAAATTGTGATTCGCCTATTAGGTGAGGAGTCATGGCGCGTTCTGAATGATTTGCGTGGCGTCCGTCGCACTGGCCGTTCTGCCCGAATGTTATTTGAAATCTTAGGTGATATTTGGGTCGTCCAGCGTAATCCATTCCTGCAAGACGATTTATTGGATAACGCAAAACGTCGTCAACAACTGATTGATGCTTTATGGCATCGCTTGGGTGAGGTAAAAAAACGGAATGCAGGCGAGTCAGTTGATCAAGTAGAAATTCTTTTAGCTGCGGCATACCGCGCTATCGAAAACTTCCAAAATGGTTTCAAGGAAGTAGAGCAAATTCGCAAACGCGCTCTTAAGGAGTTAGGCCGTCACACTGCTCAGGACAATATTTGTTTTGATGGTGTCTCACGCGCTGCTCATGTGACTGATGCTACTGACTGGCGTGTTGAATTTCCACTGGTTGTATTAAAACCGGATTACGAATCTGAAATCCCAGGTTTAGTAAAAGCTTGCGTGGAGTTGGGCCTCACCATTATTCCCCGTGGAGGTGGTACTGGTTATACCGGCGGTGCAATTCCTCTTTATGCTTTATCAGCAGTGATTAATACCGAGAAGTTAGAGAATATTGGCGGCGTAAAGACTAAGCGTTTGCCTGGCGTAGATCACGAAGTGCCAACAATCTTTACTGGCGCTGGCGTAGTCACTCGCCGTGTAGCAGATGCTGCAGAGCATGCTGGGCTTGTGTTTGCGGTTGATCCTACTTCGGCAGATGCCAGCTGTATCGGCGGAAATATCGCCATGAATGCAGGCGGTAAGAAAGCAGTTCTGTGGGGTACCGCTCTAGATAATTTAGCTAGCTGGCGCATGGTAGATCCCGAAGGAAATTGGTTAGACATTGAACGTCTGGATCACAACCTTGGGAAAATTCATGAAGTAGATATGGTTCGCTTTCAGTTAACTTGGTCTGATGGATTGAGTGAGCCAGGCGAACGTATTCTGAAAACAGAATTGCTTGAAGTCGAGGGTAAGCGTTTCCGTAAAGAAGGTTTAGGTAAAGACGTCACTGATAAATTTTTATCAGGCTTACCTGGCGTGCAAAAAGAAGGTTGCGATGGGCTGATTACCAGTGCAACCTGGATCTTGCATCGTATGCCTAAATTTATGCGTACCGTTTGCTTGGAGTTTTTTGGTCAAGCGCGTGAAGCCATTCCGAGCATCGTAGAAATCAAGGCTTACCTTGATGGCTTGAGCAAGCAGGGTGGCCCTATCTTGGCTGGTCTCGAGCATTTAGATGACCGCTATCTCAGAGCTGTGGGTTATTCCACTAAATCTAAGCGCAATGGTTTGCCTAAGATGGTGTTGATAGGCGACATTGCCGGCGATGACGAAGAAGCAGTTGCAGCAGCAACCAGTGAAGTGGTTCGTATGGCCAATCTGCGTGTTGGCGAAGGTTTTGTTGCGGTAAGTGCTGATGCGCGCAAAAAATTCTGGCTAGATCGTGCCCGCACTGCTGCTATTGCACGTCATACCAATGCTTTTAAGATTAATGAGGATGTGGTGATTCCTTTGCCGCGCATGGGTGAATACACCGATGGCATTGATCGCATCAATATTGAGCTATCTCTCAAAAATAAACTTCAAGTGCTCGATGGCCTTGAAGGCTTCTTGAGAAAGAGCGCATTACCGCTTGGTAAAGGCGATGAAGACTATGAGATTCCGACAGCCGAGATCTTGGGAGACCGAGTTCAGCAGGCTCTGGAGTTAATTGAGAATGTCCGCCAGCGTTGGGCTGAGTGGCTTACTCAGATGGATGTCTATTTCCCGCAATTACAAAATCACTCTTTGCGTGCTTCGTGGAAAGAAGAGATTCGTGCTCAGCTACGTATTATTTTTGGTGGATTAGCATTTGAGCCTATTCTCAATGAGCTTGAGGCGATTCATAAAAAGATATTGCGTAAGCGCGTTTTTGTTGCGCTCCATATGCATGCTGGTGATGGAAACGTACACACCAATATTCCTGTGAACTCTGATGACTATGAGATGCTGCAAGACGCACATCATTCTGTTGATCGCATCATGAAGCTCGCACGCTCTTTGGATGGCGTGATCTCAGGGGAGCACGGAATTGGCATTACCAAGCTGGAATATCTCACTGAAGATGAACTAAAAGATTTCCGGAGTTACAAGAATCGCGTTGATCCAGAGGGTCGATTTAACAAGGGCAAATTAATGCCGCATGCTGATCTCAGCATGGCATATACACCTAGCTTTGGTTTGATGGGTCATGAATCTATCATCATGCAGCAAAGCGATATTGGCGCTATTGCCGATAGCGTGAAAGATTGTTTACGTTGCGGCAAATGCAAGCCAGTCTGCTCTACCCATGTGCCACGCGCGAATTTGCTTTACAGCCCGCGCGACAAAATTTTGGCCACTTCCTTATTAATTGAGGCCTTCCTATACGAAGAGCAAACACGACGTGGCGTTTCTATTCGTCACTGGGAAATGTTTGATGACGTAGCCGCGCATTGCACGGTTTGTCATAAGTGCTTAACGCCTTGCCCAGTCAAAATTGACTTTGGTGATGTGACGATGAACATGCGCAATCTATTGCGCAAGATGGGGCAGCAGCGTTTCAATCCTGGAACAGCAGCATCCATGTTCTTCCTCAATGCCACAAGTCCTGAATCTATTCATCTTGCTCGCAAGACAATGATTGGGTGGGGTTATAAGTTGCAGCGTTTGGGCAATGATGTTTTCCGTAAATTTGCAAAACAGCAAACTGCTCATCCACCTGCAACAGTTGGTAAGCCGAGTGTTAAGGAGCAGGTCATCTTCTTTGTAAACAAGAAGATGCCTGGCAATCTTCCTAAGAAAACAGCACGTGCTTTACTGGATATCGAAGATGCCAACTACGTTCCTATCATTCGCGATCCCAAGACAACTTCTGCAGATACCGAAGCTGTTTTTTACTTCCCTGGTTGCGGATCTGAGCGTTTATTTTCCCAAGTAGGTTTAGCAACTCAGGCTATGTTGTGGAATGTGGGAGTACAAACAGTATTGCCTCCTGGCTATCTGTGTTGTGGTTATCCTCAGCGTGGTAACGGTGACTTTGATAAAGCCGAAAAGATGATTACGGATAATCGCGTCTTATTTCATCGCGTAGCCAACACCTTGAACTATTTGGATATCAAGACCGTGGTGGTATCTTGTGGAACTTGTTATGACCAGCTCGCTGGTTATCAGTTTGAGCAGATCTTCCCAGGTTGCCGAATTATTGATATCCATGAATATCTCCTGGAAAAGGGTGTCAAGCTTTCCGATGTGAGCGGTGTGAAATACATGTATCACGATCCTTGCCATTCACCAATGAAGTTGCAGGACCCAATGAAGACAGTCAATGAGCTGATTGGGATGGCAGATGGCAAGGCGATTAAAAAGAATGACCGCTGCTGCGGTGAATCAGGTACTTTAGCTGTAACCCGTCCAGATATTTCTACTCAGGTGCGCTTCCGTAAGCAAATCGAAATGGAAAAGGCTGCCACTGATTTACGTAAGGAAGACTTTACGGGTGATGTGAAAGTATTAACAAGCTGCCCTTCTTGCTTGCAAGGACTGACTCGCTTTGATGCTGATAGCGACACCACTGCTGATTACATCGTGGTTGAAATGGCTCAGAAATTACTGGGTAAAAACTGGATGCAAGAGTATGTCGAAAAAGCAAACCACGGCGGCATCGAAAGGGTATTGGTTTAAATGATTCCTAATAATGTAGTGGTTCATCAGCAGTCCAAAGTATTGGAACTCTCATATGAGGACGGCAATACCTATCGTCTTCCCTTCGAGTTATTACGCGTCTTATCCCCTTCTGCGGAAGTTCAAGGTCATGGCCCAGGCCAGGAAACCCTCCAGACGGGTAAGCGCGAAGTGCTTATTGCGAACATAGAGCCCGTTGGACATTACGCCTTGAAGCCCAGTTTTTCAGACGGGCATGATTCAGGACTATATTCTTGGGATTATTTGCGTTTCTTGTGTGAGAACCAAGATCAGTTATGGAAAGAGCATTTAGATAAATTGGCTGCGGCTGGTTTGGATCGTGATGCACCCATGACAAGCGCAGGCCATTCTTGTGGAAGTCATTAATGAGTAAAACCCATTTCGGTTACCAGAGTGTTGATGAGGCAGAAAAGGCCGGTAAGGTTGCCGAGGTCTTTCATTCAGTTGCAAGTAAATACGATGTGATGAATGACTTTATGTCATTTGGTTTGCATCGTGTTTGGAAAAAAATCACCATTGCTCGCGCACAAGTTCGTCCAGGCCAAAAGGTATTGGATATCGCAGGTGGCACAGGAGATTTAGCGGCAGCTTTTGCTAAGGCGGCACAGTGGGGTAGTAATCCGGATGCGCAGGTTTGGCTAAGTGACATCAATGCTTCAATGCTGGGAGTTGGTCGTGATCGATTGTTAGATCATGGCATGGCATTGCCTTGTGTCCAGTTCGATGCAGAACAAATCCCTTTTCCTGCGAATCATTTTGATGTCGTGACAGTAGCTTTTGGTCTTCGTAATATGACGCATAAAGATGTCGCTTTGACTGAGATGTTGCGTGTGATTAAACCTGGGGGTCGTGTTCTTGTATTGGAGTTCTCCAAGCCCGATGCCTTTTTGCAGCCAGTCTATGACGTCTATTCATTTAAGGTTCTGCCTTGGTTGGGGGAGAAAATTGCTCAAGATGCTGAAAGTTACCGTTATTTAGCGGAATCCATTCGAATGCACCCTGATGCCCAAGCCTTGAAAGAGATCATGCTGGGGGTAGGTTTTGATGAGGTAGAAACCCACAGAATGACTGGGGGTATCGTTGCTTTGCATATTGGTATTAAATACTGATAGTTATGTAGTTTTTAAAGTTTTAAAAACTAAAGAAGTAAAGAAGTTATTAGGGGGGTTAATAAATATGAATAAACATTTTTTTAAAGCCGTTTTATTGAGTGTGAGCTTAGTGTTTGCCTCTGTTGGACACGTAGAGGCAGCGCGCTTGGGTGGTGGAAAAAGTATTGGCAAGGCGCCAAGTGCGCCGATCCAGAAGCAAGCTACGCCTGCGCAAAAGCCTACTCAACAAGCTCAACCAACAGCACCCGCTGCAGCACCAACGCCCCCAGCGCCAGCGCCTAGTCGCTTTGGTGGCATGGGTGGAATCTTGGGTGGTTTAGCAGCAGGTCTTGGAATTGGTTACTTACTCTCGCATTTTGGTTTGGGTGAAGCAGCTTCTTCATTAATCACTGGTTTGCTGATTGCCCTACTCGCAGGTTTTGTGATTATGTTTGTGATCAGAAGATTGCTTCCTGCAATGTCAGGAGCTGGTCGTAATGCCAGTATTCCTATGACTGGTATGCAGCGTACTGCACAAGAGCCAGTCCCACGTCAGGAGCCTGCTTTCAATCCTGCTGCCAGTGCGTTTGGCGGTTTAAGTGCTGAGAGTGAGCGATTCCAGTCGACTCTTCCACCCGGATTTGATGAGCTAACTTTTTTGGAAAATGCAAAGCAGTACTTTACTGGCTTGCAAAAAGCATGGGATCAAGGCGATTTAGCATCCTTACGCGAATTTACGACACCAGAAATGTTCGCCACGATTCAGCAAGATTTAGCTGGCCGTACTGATGGTACGAATCAGACAGACGTCATCAGCATTCAGGCGCGCCTTTTAGGTATCGAGACGAATGATGCGCACTATTACTGCAGCGTTCAGTTCAGCGGCATGATTCGTGAGCAGCCTGGAGCACCTGCAACGGAGTTCTCTGAAATCTGGAATCTCAGCAAGCCAGTAGAAGGTCCTGGAGGCTGGGTACTGGCGGGTATCTCCCAGTTGGTTTAAGCTTGAGGAAGTTTCCATTGGAAAACCCGCACTAGTGCGGGTTTTTTACACTCATGAACACAGCTTTTTCATCTACCCATACGATTGCTGCTGGCGCTATTTGCCGGGGGATTAATCACGTCTTGGGAAGTGAGCCTTGGGCAATGGGGCAGTTGGCTAAACATGCCGGTAAGTCGATTCTTCTCCAACTTCCATTTGGGGATTTATGTTGCGAGATTACCCCCGCGGGGCTATTACATGTTTTGAAAGATTCCGACTCACCATCACTGATTTTGGAGATTTCTCCCAAAGCCTTAAATGATTTAGCAGGCAGTTCTGGAAGTTTGCGTGAGCAAGCATTTAAAGCAGTCAAAATTACTGGTGATGCAGATTTGGCACAATTGATTGGTCGTTTGGCTGGACAGTTACGCTGGGAATACGAAGAAGACTTAGCGCGCATCGTGGGAGATGCTCCAGCCCATTTCGCAGTAAAGCAAGGTAAAAAATTTGTATCTGCTACACAATCTGCTGCTAGCGATTTACTTGACAATGTGGTTGAGTATCTCAGTGAAGAAAAACAGGTACTACTGCATCAACGTGACATGGTAATTCGTAAATCCGAATTAAACGATTTGCGTGATGCTGTCGACCGAATGGAAAAAAGAATTCAACTCTTAGAGCAAAAGGCTAAATAAATCGTGCGTCGAATTGCTCGTCTTTGTTATATCTTCTTTACTGCTTGGCGCTTTGGCTTGTTACCGCTGTTACGTGATGTATTAAAGCCAGGCATTCGCCGTAGTTTATTAAGCATTCTTTGTTGGATTTCACCGGGTAAACATTTGCCACGAGGTGAGCGCATCCGTCTAACCTTAGAAGCACTCGGCCCCATTTTTGTGAAATTTGGACAAGTGCTTTCTACGCGCCGAGATTTGCTGCCAGAAGACATTGCCAATGAGTTGGCAAAGCTGCAGGACCAAGTCCCACCTTTTTCAAATGAAGAGTCCCGTCGTTTAATCGAGGAGGCTCTAGGGCAATCTATCGAAGAAGTCTTTATCAGTTTTGATGCCACCCCAGTAGCAAGTGCATCGGTTGCTCAAGTGCATTTTGGAATCTTACGTGCTACTGAAAAACACCCCGAGTGGGAGGGGAAGGCTGTCGCAATTAAGGTCTTGCGCCCAGGTATTCTGCCAGTGATCGATGGTGATTTAGCTTTGATGTATGACTTGGCCAAAATCATTGAGAAGAGTTCAGAAGATGGGCGCCGTTTAAAACCACGCGAGAATGTTTCAGAATTCGATACCTATTTGCATGATGAATTAGATCTCATGCGTGAGGCATCAAATGCGAGCCAACTGCGTCGTTACTTTGTTGATTCCACTAAGCTCATGATTCCAGAAATGTATTGGGATCTGTGTCATACCAACGTCATCGTGATGGAAAGAATGTATGGCATCTCTATTGGACGTACTGCAGAGTTACGTGCAGCTGGAGTGGATTTTAAAAAATTAGCGGCTGATGGCGTTGAAATATTTTTTACGCAAGTATTTGAGTACGGCTTTTTCCATGCAGATATGCATCCAGGCAACATCATGATTAGCTTGGAGCCTGATTCTTTCGGCCGCTTTATTTCTCTTGATTTTGGAATTGTTGGCGCCCTGAGTGAGTCTGATAAAAATTATTTAGCACTTAATTTCTTAGCCTTTTTTAATCGCGATTACCGTCGTGTAGCTGAATTGCATATAGAGTCGGGTTGGGTTCCAGCGGAGACGCGTGTAGAAGAATTAGAGGGTGCTGTCCGAGCTGTTTGTGAGCCCTATTTTGATCGTCCTCTAAAAGAAATTTCTCTAGGCATTGTGTTGATGCGCCTGTTCCAGACCTCACGTCGTTTTAAGGTTGAAATTCAGCCTCAACTGACTTTGTTGCAAAAAACCCTCCTAAACGTCGAAGGCCTAGCTCGAGAGCTCGATCCCGATTTAGATCTCTGGAAGACTGCGAAGCCGATTTTAGAAAAATGGGTGGATAAGCAGCTAGGGTGGCGTGGCCTGATTGATGGTTTAAAGGCGGAGGCACCCATGTGGGCCAAAATTCTCCCTACTTTGCCTCGTTTGCTGGCTGACAGTCTGGCTCAGGCAGGGGTTCAGCAAAAGGATAATAGCGGCGAATTAGAGCTTCTCAAGGCACTTTTGACGCAAGAAAGGCGAACTCATCGCCTATTAGTGGGCTCTTTGCTCTTTGCAGGCGGGTTTTTGGCTGGAATTTTGATTATTCGCCTAGGCGTTTATTAAGCTCTCGCAACTGAGGCGCCTAAACCGCTAAAATAGCGGGTTAGGCGGAACACATGAAAAAATACTTTATCGCAGGCATTCTGGTTTGGGCACCATTAGCAATCACCATTTGGGTGATTTCATGGGGTTTGGGTCTGCTCGATGGTGTTTTTGGTTCAGTAATGCACGCAATCATTGTGGTGCTTCCGAATAATGCCGCCTCTGATATGCAACACTTTCGCGATATTCCTGGCGTAGGAATATTAATTGTCATTGCTGTCATTATGGCAACTGGTTTAGTTGCTATTAGCTTTGCCGGTCAATGGTGGCTTAAGGTATGGGATAAGTTTGTTAATCGTATCCCGATTGTTCGCTCTATTTACTCTAGCGTTCAGCAGGTTTCATCGACACTGTTTTCTGGTAGTGGGCAGGCTTTTAGTAAGGCCTTATTGATTCGTTATCCGCATGCAGACTCTTGGGTTATTGCCTTTCAGACAGGCGTTCCTGCCAAAGAAGTGACTGCAAAGTTGGGTGAAGATTACGTTAACGTATTTTTGCCAACCACCCCTAACCCTACCTCTGGATTTTTCATGATCGTGCCACGTGCACAAACGATTGAATTAGAGATGAGCGTTGAAGAAGCGTTGAAGCATATTGTTTCGATGGGATCTGTGCCGCCAAATAGTTCTAGTGGGAGACCTGCAATTGGGTCACCACACCATTCTTGATTTATAGGAAATTTTATGTCGATGCGAAGTCATACCTGTGGACAGGTAACCGATTCACTGATTGGTCAAGAAGTCACTCTCTCTGGATGGGTGAATCGTCGCCGTGACCATGGCGGCGTTATCTTTATTGACTTACGTGACCGCGAAGGGTTTGTACAAGTGGTCTGCGACCCTGATCGCCCAGAAATGTTTGCGCTTGCAGAGCAAGTGCGTAATGAGTTTTGTATTCAGATCAAAGGTTTGGTGCGGGCACGTCCTGCTGGTACAGAGAACAATGATTTGGTTAGTGGTAAGGTAGAAATTCTTTGCCATAACTTAGTTATTCTGAATGCTTCTATCACTCCACCATTTCAGTTGGATGATGAAAATTTATCTGAGACAACCCGTTTAACCCACCGTGTATTAGATTTGCGCCGTCCACAAATGCAAAAGAATTTGCGTCTGCGTTACAACGTTGCGATGGAGTGCCGCCGTTACTTAGACGATGCTGGTTTTATCGATATCGAAACACCAATGTTGACCAAGAGTACTCCAGAAGGCGCACGTGACTATCTTGTTCCTTCGCGAGTGCATGATGGCCAATTCTTTGCCTTGCCACAGTCCCCACAACTTTTTAAACAGTTATTAATGGTGGCTGGCTTTGACCGTTACTATCAGATTACGAAATGTTTCCGTGATGAAGATTTGCGTGCAGATCGTCAGCCTGAATTTACGCAGATCGACTGTGAAACAGCCTTCTTAAGCGAATTAGAAATTCGCGATCTCTTTGAAAACATGATTCGTCATATTTTCAAGAAGACGATGAATGTTGAGTTGCCAAACCCATTTCCAACGATGCCGTATTCAGAAGGTATGGCGCGCTTTGGCTCAGACAAGCCTGATCTACGTGTGAACTTTGAGTTCACCGAATTAACGGATTTGATGAAGGACGTTGATTTCAAAGTATTCTCAGGCGCTGCAAACCAAGATGGTGGTCGTGTAGTCGGCTTATGTGTGCCTGGCGGCTCAGAAATTAGTCGTAGTGAGATCGATGACTACACCCAATTCGTCAGTATTTACGGTGCCAAGGGTTTGGCTTGGATCAAGGTGAACTCGGTTGCAGAAGGCCGCAATGGATTGCAATCTCCCATTGTGAAGAATCTCCATGATGCCGCGATTGATGGCATCCTGAAGCGCACTGGTGCAAAAGACGGCGACATTATTTTCTTTGGCGCTGATAAAGAAAAAGTAGTGAACGATGCTATCGGTAATTTACGCTTGCGTATTGGTCATTCTGCTTGGGGTAAAGCACATGGCCTCTTTACTGAAGGCTGGAAGCCATTGTGGGTTGTTGATTTCCCGATGTTTGACTACGACGAAGGTGAAGCCCGTTGGGTTGCTTGCCATCATCCATTTACTAGCCCTAAGGATGAGCACATGAAGTATCTGGAGTCTGATCCTGGCAAGTGTTTGGCTAAAGCATATGACATGGTCCTTAACGGTAGTGAAATTGGTGGCGGTTCTGTGCGTATTCACCAAGAGGCTGTTCAGAGCCAAGTATTCCGTGCCCTAAAAATTGGTGCTGAAGAAGCGCAAGCTAAGTTTGGTTTCTTGTTGGACGCTTTGCAATATGGCGCTCCTCCACATGGTGGTATCGCATTCGGCTTAGACCGTATTGTCACCATGATGACTGGTGCTGAATCAATCCGTGATGTGATTGCCTTTCCTAAAACACAACGCGCACAGTGCCTGTTAACTCAAGCGCCTAGCCCAGTGGACGAGCGTCAGCTACGCGAGTTGCATATTCGTTTGCGCCAAGCCGCTCCAGCTGCCTAACAAAATTAGCATTACCTACCTTGAAAATCCCTATTTCGGTTTTAGTTGTTATCTATAAATCGAATAGGGATGTTTTATTAATAGAGCGTGCCGATCGTGATGGTTTTTGGCAATCTGTGACTGGTAGCTTAGATGCTCCAGATGAAGATCTTGCTGAAGCTGCCGCCCGAGAGGTGTTTGAAGAAACGGGCATCGCGGTAGATCAATTACCGCAGGGTGCCTTACGCAATCTACATCACCACATTGAATATGAAATCTATCCTGCCTGGCGCTTTCGTTATGCGCCCGGTGTGACACGCAATACGGAACATTGGTTCTCGCTTAAAGTTCCGGATGGGGTTCAAGTGCAGCTCGCCCCTAGAGAGCATGTGGCCTATCAATGGTTGCCATATCAAGAGGCAGCCAAGCAATGTTTTTCTCCTAGTAATGGTGAAGCGATTCTGAAATTATTTTCAGCACAATGAGTACTGTGTAATTTAGGAATAAGATAGGGCGATGAGACATTCATCGGGCCACCATCGCAGTACTTCAGATTCAAAAACACCTCAAAGAGGTGACTGGCGTGTCATCCGAGACCTTCTGCCCTATCTTTTGGAGTATCGCTTCAGAGTAGCTTTAGCTTTGACTTGCTTGATTGCAGCCAAGTTTGCCAATCTGGGCATTCCTATTCTGATGAAGGATTTAATTGATTCTTTAGATATTAAGGCGAGCTCTCCTCAGGCCTTACTCGTCGTACCGGTAGGCATCATTATTGGCTATGGCCTATTAAGAATTTCTGCTTCTTTATTTACAGAGTTACGTGAAGCTCTGTTTGCTCGAGTGACTCAAAATGCGGTTCGCAAAGTTGCACTTCAAGTTTTTGAGCATTTGCACTCTTTGGCTCTAAGTTTTCATTTAGCTCGCCAAACAGGGGGAGTCAGTCGCGATATTGAGCGTGGTACACGCGGTATTCAATCGCTTATTTCATATTCCCTTTACAGCATTCTGCCCACCTTAATCGAATTCTGTTTAGTGCTGGGTTACTTTGCCTATTCATACGATATTTGGTTTGCCGCCATTACCTTGGCAGCCCTAGTTCTTTATATTGGTTTCACGATTGTGGTGACGGAGTGGCGTACGCATTACCGTCGCACCATGAATGATATGGATTCCAAGGCCAATCAAAAGGCAATCGACTCCCTATTGAATTTTGAGACGGTGAAGTATTTTGGTAATGAGGCCTTTGAGGCGAGTCGTTACGATGAAAACCTGCTGCGCTATCAGACGGCAGCAGTGAAATCACAGAAGACCTTAGCGGTTCTCAACTTAGGTCAACAAATCATCATTGCTATTGGCCTGGTATTGATTTTATGGCGCGCTACTCTCGGGGTAGTGAATGGCTCTATGACCTTGGGTGATCTCGTATTGGTTAATACCTTAATGATCCAGCTCTACATCCCATTGAATTTCTTGGGTGTTATCTATCGTGAAATTAAGCAGGCTTTAACGGATATGGACCGTATGTTTTCTTTATTGAATACCGATAAAGAGATTGCAGACTCACCTAATGCCAAGGTATTACAAATACATAATCGAGGTTTGGGCCCAGATATTCGGTTTGAGCACGTCTCGTTTCATTATGAGAGCAAGCGAGAAATTCTGCGTGATGTCAGTTTTAATATTCCTGCAGGAACGATTACTGCAGTCGTAGGCCAGAGTGGTGCCGGAAAAAGTACTTTAGCTAGATTACTCTTTCGTTTTTACGATGTGCAATCAGGCTCTATCTTGTTTGATGGTCAAAATATTGAAGATGTAACCCAGGCTAGTTTGCGTAAGGCAATCGGCATCGTGCCGCAGGATACAGTACTCTTTAACGACACTATTGGATACAACATTGCCTATGGCAATCCATCAGCCTCTATCGAAGAAGTTCACGAGGCTGCGAGAGCGGCTCAAATTGATGGCTTTATCAAGCGCTTGCCTGACGGCTACGAAACCCAAGTGGGTGAGCGGGGATTAAAGCTCTCCGGTGGTGAGAAGCAGCGTGTCGCCATCGCCAGAACTTTACTGAAGAAGCCTGCGATGCTGATCTTTGATGAGGCTACTTCGGCCTTGGATTCCAAAACAGAACGCGCCTTTCAAGAAGAGCTGTTGAGCTTGGCTAAAAATCGGACAACGCTCATCATTGCGCACCGTCTTTCCACGATTGTTCATGCCGATCAAATCTTAGTTATGGAACATGGGCAAATTGTGGAACGCGGAACCCATCAAGATCTGTTAGCAGCCAATGGTCGATATTCTGAGATGTGGCAAATGCAAGAGCGCGCTGCACTTGATTAGAATAGGGTGATGAGTTTGCCATTACCTACTGAAACAATTCTGAAAAGTGCGTTTGCGGCAGCGGTATCTGTAGCAGACCCGCAAGTTATCGTTCCGCAATACCTGGCGAAAATATTTCCAAATGGAAAAGAGCCCAAAGGAAAGTGCTGGGTAGTAGGGGCAGGTAAGGCCAGCGCCTCAATGGCAAGTGCATTAGAGTCATATGCGCAAACGCATTGGCCCGATACTGCCATCGCAGGCGTAGTGCTTACGCGTTACGGACACGGCTCGCCAACATCTCATATCAATATCATTGAAGCTGGTCATCCTGTACCGGATCAAGCAGGCATGGATGGAGCAAAAGCAGTCTTGGCTTTAGTAAATCAATTACAAGCGGATGATGTGTTGATTGCACTGGTATCTGGAGGCGGCTCTAGTTTGCTCACTTTGCCTCAAGCGGGAATCAGTATTGAAGATATGCGCATCACCACTGAAGCCCTTTTGCGTAGCGGTGCCCCAATCGAAGAAATGAATGTAGTACGTAAACATTTGTCAGCCATCTTGGGTGGTAACTTAGCTAGAGTAGCGATTGCACGCGGTGCCAGGGTTGAAGCTTTGCTGATTTCGGATGTTACTGGGGATTCTCCTGCTGATATTGCGAGCGGTCCTTGTGCTGCTGACTACTCAACGTATTTAGATGCCCTCAATATTTTGCAGAAATATAATTTAGATGAATCTTCAGTTCCTCCCACAGTGCTAAATCATCTTAAGCAAGGTTTGGCTGGAGAGAAACCAGAAACATTAAAAGATGTTGATCTAGTTGATGCGCAAGTAGCCAATCATGTTATTGCTACCGCTTATAAAAGTTTAGAGGCTGCAGCAGAATGTGTTCGCTCACATGGCTATGAGCCGATTATTTTGGGTGACACCATCACTGGAGAGGCTCAAGAAGTCGGCGCTAGTCATGCCAACATTATTCGTGACTATTTCAGTAAGGGATTTGATCAACCAATAGCACTGATTTCCGGAGGAGAGTGTACGGTTTCTATTCCCGCAGACGTCAAGGGTCGCGGGGGTCGCTGCAGTGAGTATCTGCTGTCCTTATTCGCTCATACGCAAGATTTGCCGAGCTTGGCAGGATTGGCTGCGGATACGGATGGCATAGATGGCAGCGAGAAGAATGCTGGCGCTTGGTTCAATGAGGATATTCGTCATCAGAGTCAAATTAAGGGGATTTCAGCAGAACCCTTCTTAAAGACACATGATTGTTACGGCTTCTTTGCAGATTTACGTGCTTTAGTGGAAACTGGTCCTACACTAACGAATGTGAATGATTTCCGCATCATCTTGCTTAATAAATAATATGTCCAACAGTTCCACTCAAATCCAACTCATTCAGCCAGACGATTGGCATTTGCATATTCGTGATGGTGAAGTCATGAAAGATGTGTTGGCGGATACTGCGCGTCAATTTGCTCGCGCCATCATCATGCCAAACTTAAAGCCACCAGTAACAACCGCATCCCTGGCTCATGCTTACCGTCAGCGTATTGAAGCAAATCTCCAATCGCTTGGTATTAGTCACTTCACACCATTAATGACCTTGTATCTCACTGATAACACTTCAGTTAATGAGGTGCATAAGGCTAAAGCAGAGGGCATTGTTGGTTTTAAGTTATATCCTGCTGGTGCTACAACGAATAGCGATGCTGGAGTAAGTCATATTAAGCATTGCTACAAAGCGTTTGAAGCAATGCAAGAGCTTGGTATTCCTTTATTGGTGCATGGCGAGGTTACTAGCCATGAGGTCGATGTATTTGATCGTGAGGCAGTATTTATTGATGCCGTATTAGATCCCTTACGAAAACTTTTTCCACAACTCAAAATTGTCTTTGAGCACATCACCACAAAACAAGCAGCGCATTATGTACGTGATGCTGTAGCAGACGGCAATACGATAGCGGCCACCATTACTCCACAACATTTGCTCATGAATCGCAATGCCATTTTTGCTGGTGGTATTCGTCCCCACAATTACTGTTTGCCAGTGTTGAAGCGTGAAGAGCATCGGGTTGCACTGTTAGATGCTGCTACCAGTGGTAATCCCCGTTTCTTTTTAGGAACCGATAGCGCACCGCACGCAAAAGGTGCTAAGGAAGCAGCGTGCGGTTGTGCCGGTTGCTACAGCGCTTTCAATGCACTGGGTTTATATGCCGAAGCATTTGAAAGTGTGGGCAAGCTCGATAAATTAGAAGGTTTTGCGAGTTTCTTTGGGCCTGATTTTTATTCATTACCGCGGAACACGAAAAAAATTACTTTAGCTAAGCAAGCTCAGCACATTCCTGATGAGCTTCCATTGGGTGATGCCACAATTGTTCCTCTGCGTGCAGGCGAAACAATTGCTTGGTCACTGGTTTAGCTTTTTCTCACTCTCCTATTATTTTTCAAACCAAAATTTCCTGACTGCGTTAGACTGCAGGCGCAGAGTCAATTGGGCAATCGCCGCCTCTTTATTGAGGGGGAGGAAAGTCCGGACTCCATAGGGAAGGGTGATGGCTAACGGCCATCCACGGCGACGTGAGGAATAGGGCCACAGAGACGAGCGTA
>CANCIL010000020.1 GCA_947378095.1 Betaproteobacteria bacterium | reverse complement strand
GGTTTGATAAAGCCAAAACCTTTTGCATCATTGAACCACTTAACAATTCCGGTCGCCATGCGAACTCCATTACATAAACTTAAAACAACCGTGATGAGGGTAAATACTTTTTAATCAGTCTCGCTCCACAACACGCCTAAATAGAACCTTAATTAAGGTCTACCCCCCGATTGTTTGCCCTTTTTGTAGGGGTGTCAAGGAGTTATATGTACATACCCCCTAGTAAATACCCCTTTTTTTATCGAAAAATGCCCCAATATGGAGTAAATGGGGGTTTTTGCGGGGTTTTCGCAACAAGACCCCAGTAAGTAAAAGTTTTGATATCTGTGTTTAGAATGTTTCTCATGAGTCGCGCACCTAAAAATCCCACTACTGGTAATCCAGTTAATCCCTATGTCGAGGACACGATCCTGCTCGAAAAGCAGGCGGAAAAAGTCAAAGCACCTTCGATGTTTAAAGTATTGTTACTAAATGATGATTACACCCCAATGGAGTTTGTGGTGATGGTGATTCAAGAGTATTTCAATAAAGATCATGAAACAGCTACACGAATTATGTTGCAGGTTCATTTAGTTGGCAAAGGCGTTTGCGGTATTTTTACCCGTGACGTTGCTGCCACCAAAGTGCATCAAGTTGTCGAATTATCCCGTGAAGCGGGCCACCCACTACAGTGCACTATGGAGGAAGCATGATTGCCCAAGAACTAGAAGTCAGTTTACATATGGCATTTGTTGACGCACGAGCTTCTCGTCACGAATTCATTACGGTGGAACATTTATTAGCAGCCTTGCTCGACAACGCTACAGCGGTTGAAGTGCTCAAGGCCTGCGCAGTGAATATCGCAGAGCTCCGCGCACAGCTAAAGAATTTTATTAATGACAATACACCAGTGGTACCAGGTACTGATGAGGTTGATACGCAACCTACTTTAGGATTCCAGCGCGTGATTCAGCGCGCCATCATGCATGTGCAATCCACATCCAATGGTAAGAAGGAAGTGACTGGCGCCAATGTGTTGGTAGCTATTTTTGGTGAAAAAGATTCTCACGCAGTGTATTTCTTGCAACAGCAAGGTGTCACTCGTTTAGATGTGGTGAACTTTATTAGTCATGGTGTACGCAAAGATCAGACTGAGCAAGTCAAGCCAGCTGATGCTACGCAAGAGACTGAGGAGTCAGCATCTTCTGGTAAGGAGAGCCCTCTTGATCAGTACACGCAGAACCTAAATACCTTAGCGCGTCAGGGCAAGATTGATCCATTGATTGGGCGCGATAGCGAAGTCGAGCGCGTGATTCAGGTTTTATGCCGTCGCCGCAAGAACAACCCTCTATTAGTGGGTGAGGCTGGTGTTGGTAAAACTGCGATTGCCGAAGGTTTGGCATGGCGCATTGTGAAGGGCGATGTTCCGGACATTTTGGCTAACGCTACTGTGTACTCGCTTGACATGGGGGCTCTCTTAGCAGGCACCAAATATCGTGGCGACTTTGAGCAGCGTCTCAAGAGCGTGTTGAAGTCATTGAAAGATCATGCCCATGGCGTTTTGTTTATCGATGAAATTCATACCCTGATTGGTGCTGGCGCTGCATCTGGTGGAACGCTAGATGCTAGTAACTTATTGAAGCCCGCCTTATCGAATGGTCAGCTCAAGTGTATTGGTGCAACCACCTTTACAGAATATCGCGGTATTTTTGAAAAAGATGCTGCACTATCTCGTCGCTTCCAAAAGGTCGATGTGGTTGAGCCAACAGTTGATCAGACTGTGCAAATTCTGCGAGGCCTAAAATCTCGCTTTGAGGAGCATCACAGTGTGAAATATGCATCGGCTGCTTTGGTTGCTGCGGCAGAGCTCTCATCTCGTTACATCAATGATCGTCACTTGCCTGATAAAGCGATTGATGTGATTGACGAAGCTGGTGCTGCGCAACGCATTTTGCCTAAATCAAAGCAAAAGAAAACAATTGGCCGTCCTGAGATTGAGGAGATTGTTGCCAAGATTGCGCGTATACCGCCCCAATCCGTTACGGTGGATGATCGCAGTAAGTTGCAGACTTTAGATCGCGATATTAAGAGTGTGGTCTTCGGTCAAGATCCTGCTATTGAGGCCTTGGCAAGCGCGATCAAAATGACCCGTGCTGGGCTTGGCAAGATCGATCGTCCAATTGGCTCCTTCTTATTCTCCGGTCCTACGGGCGTGGGTAAAACTGAGGTTGCTAAGCAGCTTGCCTATATCTTAGGTATTGAACTTCTGCGTTTTGATATGTCCGAGTACATGGAGCGTCATGCGGTTAGTCGCTTGATTGGTGCGCCTCCAGGTTACGTAGGCTTTGATCAGGGCGGCTTACTGACTGAAGCAGTCAATAAAAAACCGCATTGCGTTCTTTTGTTAGATGAGATTGAAAAAGCACATCCGGACATTTTCAACATCCTCTTGCAGGTCATGGATCATGGCACATTGACTGATAACAATGGTCGCAAGACTGACTTCCGCAATGTCATCATCATTATGACCACGAATGCTGGTGCTGAGGCAATGCAGAAATCAACTATCGGCTTTACTAATGCTCGTGAGTCTGGCGATGAGATGGCTGATATTAAGAAATTCTTCACACCTGAATTCCGCAATCGTTTAGACGCGATTGTTTCATTCAAGGCGCTTGATGAAACCATCATCATGCGTGTGGTTGATAAGTTCTTGATGCAGTTAGAAGAGCAATTGCATGAGAAGAAAGTAGATGCTACTTTCAGCTCAGCTTTGCGGGCCCATTTGGCTAAGCATGGTTTTGACCCACTCATGGGTGCTCGCCCTATGCAGCGCATTATTCAAGATACGGTACGTAAAGCCCTTGCCGATGAACTTTTATTTGGTAAGTTAGCTCAAGGTGGTCACGTTGATGTCGATATTGATGCTGACGGTAAAGTGCTACTCAATTTTGATGCACCTAAGTTACCTGGTAAGGCCGCGAAGGTTGATATCGCACCTGCAGAAGAAATTTAAGCAACAGTAGTCAGCAACCTCAGTTCCATAACTAAAAAGGAAAATATGTCCCATCACGATAAATTGCTTGAAGCTTTTGAAGCCTACAAAGCGGAGAATGAAAAGTTTCAAGATAAAGGCATTAAGGCATCTGCTGCTCGTGCCCGTAAGGCGCTTCAGGAAATTGCCGGCTCTTGCAAAGAGCGCCGCAAGGAAATTACTGCTGAAAAAGAGTCTCGTGAAGGTAAGGGCGCTGGTATGTCACAAGATGCGGCCCGTCATGCACATATTCGTAAATAAGTAGAATCATTCTTTATGGAAAGGCCACCTTAGGGTGGCTTTTTCTTTGCCATGTCGAAGTGAGTTTGGTATTTGGTGATACATTGAAGCTATCTTTGATGGAGAATGACATGACAAATTCCACCCGCCCAGAGCATGATCTTCTGGGGGATGCCCAAGTTCCTGCAGATGCATATTGGGGGATTCATACTTTAAGAGCGATTGAGAACTATCCCATTACCGGTAAAGTCATTGGCGAATACTCAGACCTCATCAAATCCTTGGCGTATGTCAAAGAAGCAGCAGCAAAAGCTAACCTTGAGCTGGGTCACTTGGACCCAAAGAAAGCACAAGCCATTATTGAGGCATGTCATGAGATTGAGTCGGGCAAGTTGCATGATCAGTTTGTTGTTGATGTCATTCAAGGTGGAGCAGGCACCTCTACCAATATGAATGCCAATGAAGTGATTGCGAATCGTGCTTTAGAAATCTTAGGTTATGCAAAAGGTGATTATTCCAAACTGCACCCTATTAATGATGTCAATATGTCTCAGAGTACGAATGATGTCTATCCCACTTCCTTACGCTTAGCAACATGCTTAGCAATACCCACCTTATTAAAGGCTATGGCTTCCTTGAGCCAAGCCTTTGCTGATAAGGCTGAGGAGTTTAAGGATATTTTGAAAATTGGTAGAACCCAATTACAAGATGCAGTTCCAATGACTTTAGGTCAAGAGTTTTCGACCTATGCCGTCATGATTCGAGAGGATGAAGAGCGCCTCAAGGAAGCGGTTTCATTGATAGCGGAGATCAATTTGGGCGCGACCGCCATTGGAACGGGGATTAATACCGATGTTGGTTATGCAAAGTTAGCAATTGCGAATCTGAAAAAGATTTCTGGTGTGGACGTGGTGATTTCTCCCAATCTGATTGAGGCAACTCAGGACTGTGGTGCATTTGTTCAGTTGTCTGGAGTCCTCAAGCGAATTGCAGTCAAGTTATCGAAAATTTGTAATGATCTACGCTTGTTATCCAGTGGTCCGCAGGCGGGCTTAAATGAAATTCGCTTGCCACCACGAGCTGCCGGTTCTTCAATCATGCCGGGAAAAGTCAATCCCGTGATTCCAGAGGTTGTGAATCAAATTGCTTTTGAGGTGATTGGTAATGATGTCACGATCACGATGGCTGCTGAAGGAGGTCAGCTACAGCTCAATGCGTTTGAACCAATTATTGCGCATAGTCTTTTTAAGAGCATTGAGCATCTCAGCGCTGGATGTAATACCTTAAAGACGCATTGTGTTGTTGGCATTACTGCAAATCGTGAGGTATTAGCTGAGCGCGTGCGTACTTCTGCCGGCCTTGCTACTGCATTAAATCCCTATCTCGGGTATGAGAATGCCACCATGATTGCTAAAAGGGCACTTCAAGAAAATTGCTCGGTTGCTGATTTGGTATTAGAGCTTGGCCTCATGGATAAAGAAACCTTAGATAAGATTCTGAGTCCCGCCGTACTGACATCCCCTGGCATTCAGTCAAAATAAACAAGGAAATTCATGTCGTCTAAAAAACTTACCCACTTTATTCTTGGCGCCATGATCCTGGGGATCATCAGCGGCTATTTCGTTCATTACTTTGGATCGGCTTCTGGGTTTTCGGTTCAGTATGTTGAATACATTTCCGTATTAACAGATATCTTCTTGCGTCTGATTAAGATGATCATTGCGCCATTGGTCTTTAGTACTTTGGTGGTAGGTATTGCGCGTATGGGAGACGCGTCTGCTATTGGTCGTGTAGGCTTAAAAACATTTAGTTGGTTTATCTCTATGTCCCTGGTGTCCTTATTGCTAGGTTTATTTATGGTGAACCTACTTGATCCAGGAGTTGGCGTTAACTTGCCGATTCCAGAGGTGACCGCCAGTACAGGGCTAGATAAGGGCGGTTTTAATATCCGTGAATTTTTCCAGCATATCTTCCCAAGCAGCATCTTCGAGGCGATGGGGAAGAACGAGATTTTACAAATTGTGGTCTTCGCTATCTTTTTTGGGGTTGCTGCAGGTAGTTTTGGGGAGCGAGCAGAAGAGTTCATTCGTAATCTAGACATGCTCTCTCACATCATGCTTAAGATCACTACTGCAGTGATGAAGTTTGCACCAGTGGCAGTATTTGCTGCGGTATCTTCGGTGATTGCAGAAAACGGTTTAGATATTTTATTTACCTACGGCAAGTTCATGGCCAGCTTCTATGCATCTATTTTGATGCTCTGGGTAGTCATTATTTTGATTAGTTCGCTCGTCCTTAAAAGGCGCACATTTCATTTGGTTTCGATGTTGCGCCAGCCCATTTTGTTGGCCTTCACTACCGCGAGCTCTGAAGCTGCTTATCCAATGACGCTAGAGCAGGTTGAGCGCTTTGGTTGTAAGAATAAGATTGCCTCCTTTGTATTACCGGTGGGCTATTCCTTCAATTTAGATGGCTCTATGATGTATTGCTCATTTGCCGCTATCTTTATTGCGCAGGTATATGGAATTGATATGCCTTTATCCCAACAACTTTTGATGTTGCTGGTCTTGATGATTACCTCTAAAGGTATTGCTGGTGTGCCGCGCGCATCCTTGGTGGTCATTGCGGCGACACTTTCCCAATTTAACTTGCCCGAAGCGGGCGTATTACTAATCTTGGGAATCGATCACTTCTTAGATATGGCCCGCTCAGCCACTAATGTTCTTGGTAACGGCTTGGCTACAGCAGTGATCTCTAAGTGGGAAGGGGAGTTAGATGAGCATAGATCCCATCGGTGAGTTAATAACTGAATGCAATGAATAATAAAAAAACCACCTATAGGTGGTTTTTTTATTATGTCTTAACTAGGATCGTTTTCGGTTCATGAAAAGTGCATTACATTCTGTTTCTAAAATCCCGCCGAGTAATTGGGTCTGGCTAAAGTTACTGGCTTTATTTACTTCGTCTGCGGAGAGCGTAAACGCATCGATACCCGAGCTTTTAATGACGGCAATCGAACTTCCAAAAACAACGCCACCAATACCCGTCCAAATAAGAGCACTCATACACATTGGACAAGGCTCTCCCGTTGTATATAAAACTGTGTCAGACCAATTCTTATTGCCGTATTGGGAAACATATTGATTGATACAAGAAATCTCGCCGTGGAGCACCGGATTTTCAAAAGTTTTATTAACACCCTTAGCAAGTACGACCCCACTATTTGCGTTCGTAATAACAGCGCCAAATGGGTATGCTGCATTTTGAGCTGCCATAGCGATAGCAGCACGCATCGCAGTTTCATGACGTTTTATCGGGATGGATGAAAGATTGGCCTTTGCTAGGGCGCCTCTAGTTAGGCTCGCAAAACCAATGCCGCATAAACAAATTAAAGCTTGGCGGCGTTTCATCTAATTAGCTTCTACCAGTACTGCCAAAGCCCCCGGCGCCACGACTGCTCTCTGTAAATTCTTCAACTACTTTGAGTTCTACTTGCTGAACAGGCATGACGACGAGTTGCGCTAAGCGCTCCATCGGCTCCAATTTGAATAGAGTGGATCCGCGATTCCAGGTGCTGACCATAAGTTGTCCCTGGTAATCCGAGTCAATCAGGCCAACGAGGTTGCCAAGCACAATACCGTGCTTATGGCCAAGACCAGACCGCGGCAGAATAAACGCTGCGTAACGAGGATCTTCAACATAAATTGCCAAGCCTGTTGGAACTAATACAGTTTGGCCTGGTGCAATTTCAATAGTTTCATCAATGCATGCTCGAAGATCCAATCCAGCACTACCTGGTGTGCCATAAGAAGGCAACTGATCGCGCATACGTTCATCGAGAATTTTGACTTGTAGAGATTGCATGAAATTTCCTAATGCAGGTAAGGGTTAAGGCGGAGATTGGAAAGAAGGATTTATATTTTCTTGGCAATGAGTTGAATGAGTTGCCGTGCGAGTTGCAACTTTTCAGCCTTGGCTAATTTTTTGCTGCCCTGAGCATCAATGACGAGCAATTGATTGAGGTCGCTGCCAAAGGTATCGGGACCAATGTTGCCCACAATCATCGGAATGCCTTTGCGCTGAAGTTTCTCTTTCGCATGTGCTTCTAGATTGGTGGATTCTGCAGCAAAACCAACGCAATATGGGTAAGGTTTACCCGCTTTGGTTTTGACGGTCTTGGCCATATCCAACAAAATGTCTGGATTAGCTACAAATTTCAGGTCAGGCGCTGTTTGACCTTGGCGTTTAATCTTTTCTTTGGCGGGTTTAGCAACGCCCCAGTCTGCTACAGCAGCAACCGCAAAGAAAATATCACTATCGCCCGCTTGAAGGGCAGCAGCATGCATTTCTTGAGCGCTCACAACATCGGTGCGAGTAATCTTTCCAGTAGCGGCAAGCGGGGTCTCCAGGTTGCAGGGCCCAGCAATCAGATGAACCTGAGCGCCTGCTTCAACTGCGGCGCGGGCAATTGCAAAGCCCATCTTGCCAGAACTGTGATTGGTAATACCGCGAACAGGATCAATCGCTTCGAAGGTGGGGCCTGCTGTGATTAATATTTTTTTACCAGCCAGTATCTTTTTTTGAAAGAAAGAAACGAGCTGTTCACAAATTTCTGTTGGCTCTAGCATTCTGCCCATACCCACTTCGCCACAGGCTTGGAAGCCACTAGCAGGACCTAATAGGGCAACCCCGTCATTGATTAATCTCTGAGCACTTCTTTGTGTGGCAGCATGCTCCCACATTTGTTTATTCATGGCTGGCGCTAAAAGTAGGGGGCAATCTCTAGCGAGGCACAAGGTGCTGAGCAAATCATCTGCCAAGCCTAAAGAAAGTTTAGCCATCAGATCGGCGCTAGCAGGTGCAATCAAAATGGCATCAGCTGCTCTCGACAGTTCGATATGCGCCATATTGTTGGGGATACTGCTATCCCATTGACTGGTGAAAACAGGATTGCCTGTCAATGCTTGCATTGTGACGGCTGTCACAAACTGTCCTGCAGCTTCTGTCATCACTACTTGAACCGAAGCACCTTCTTGTATTAATTGGCGTGCAAGCTCCGGAGCTTTATAGGCAGCTATGCCGCCTGAGATCCCTAGAACAATTTTTTTATTTAAAAGTGATTGCATGGCGCCAGCTTAATGGGATTGAGAAGATTTGCCAAATGACTTGCGAAATTCACCCCAAATAATGAGGGCAGCCCCAATACAAATAGCGCTATCGGCAATATTGAAGGCAGGCCAGTGCCAATTGGCGTAATGCAGGTCAATAAAGTCGACCACGGCACCGAACATCACTCTATCTAAGACATTACCTAGTGCCCCACCTAAAATCAAACTCAGTGCCAAGCACAACATTTTTTCACTTTGGCTTTTATAAAGTAAATAGACGATATAGATTGCCGCACCGAGGCCGAGGACAGTGAAGAACCAACGTTGCCAACCCGAACCCTGCGCTAAAAATGAGAATGCGGCACCTGGATTAAATAGCAGCAACCAATTTAAGAACGGGAGTACCGGCTTAGGCACGCCCATCTGTAAATTACTCAGAGCAGACCATTTACTTAGTTGGTCGAGCAATAGCACTATGAGTGCGATTGCAAGATAGCGAAGAAATGACAAGCTCATCTGATGTGTCTTAAGCAAACAGGCGGTGATCGCCATCACCAAACAAGTTGCTGATACAGCGCCCGCATAAATCAGCATGCTCTGCATTGCTGCCTACATCGGCAGTGTGATGCCAGCAACGACCACACTTCTTGTATTGGCTTCCACGAACCAAGACTTCAAGCCCTGCACTACTTAATTCAATATTGGCGCTTGAGGTGATTGTGACAAAGCGCAAATCATTTTCTAGTGAGTGCAGAATGGCAAAGTCGACATCACCCACTTTGATCGTGAGCTCAGCCTGTAAGGATGAGCCAACATGACCGGCTTCACGCTCAATTTCGATGGCTTTGGTAACTTCAGAACGAATCTCACGAATGCGATTCCATTTGGCCAACAATTCACCGGCGTTAGCAATCGATGGGAGTTGTCCAAACTCTTCCATGAAGATAGATTCTTTGGCTTTTTCATTTGAACCATGCGGGAATGATTGCCACGCCTCTTCTGCCGTAAAGGACAGGAAAGGTGATAGCCATTTCAATAGGTTACGAGTGATATGAAAGAGTGCATTCTGTGCAGCGCGACGATCAGCTGAGTCTGGAGCGCTCGTATAGAGACGATCTTTCAGAATATCTAAATAGAAACCACCTAAATCTTCTGAACAGAAGGTCAGCATGCGGGCTACGGCTGGTTGGAACTCATATGCTTGATAGTGAGCTTGTACATCCGTTTGTAATTGATTTGCTAGTGCCACGGCATAGCGGTCAATTTCTAGCCATTGATCTGCTGGCATGCTGTGCTTGCTAGGATCAAAATCTGAAAGGTTGGCGAGTAAGAAGCGCAAGGTGTTCCGAATGCGGCGATAGCTTTCAGTGACTCGCTTGAGAATCTCATCAGAGATGGTCATTTCACCGGAGTAATCCGTTGAGGCTACCCATAGACGAATGATCTCAGCGCCAAGCTTGTCAGCTACCTGCTGAGGTGCAATCACATTGCCAACAGACTTACTCATCTTGCGGCCTTGACCATCGACTGTGAAGCCATGGGTCAACAAGGCTTTATAGGGTGGCTTACCATCGAGCATGGCGCCAGTCAGCAATGAAGAGTGGAACCAACCACGGTGTTGATCTGATCCTTCGAGATACAAATCAGCTAAGCGACCATTTGCCGTCTCGGCATCGGCCGTCAACAACTCATCACGATGTGAGCCACGAATCACATGCCAGTGAGTCGTGCCTGAATCAAACCAGACATCCAAGGTGTCGCGGTTCTTTTCATACTGAGCTGCTTCTTCCCCAAGGAGTTCGGCAACTTCTAATTTTTGCCATGCCTCAATGCCGTCTTTCTCAACACGCTTAGCAACTTCTTCAAGAAGTTCTTCGGTGCGTGGATGTGGCTCGCCACTTTCTTTATGTACAAAGAAAGCCATTGGGACACCCCATTGGCGTTGGCGAGACAAAGTCCAATCCGGACGATTGGCGATCATGCTGTGCAGTCTTTGCTTGCCCCATGCTGGGAAGAATTCCGTGTTTTCAATCCCTGCTAACGCAGTCTCTCGTAGGCTACCTTTGCCATCAGAAGGTTTTTTATCCATGCTTGCAAACCATTGCGATGTGGCGCGGTAGATGATGGGCGATTTATGGCGCCAGCAATGCATATAAGAGTGGGTGTAGGTTTTATCGCGCAACAGACTACCTGCTTCGCGCATCGCTTCCACAATCTTGGGATTTGCTTTCCAAATATATTCATTAGCAAAAAGGGGTAGCCAGGATGCGTACACCCCATTGCCCATCACTGGATTCAGAATGTCTTTGTCATTTAAGTGATTTGCCTTGCAAGACTTAAAGTCTTCCTCACCATAGGCTGGGGCAGAATGAACAATGCCGGTACCGGTATCTAAGGTGACATATTCCGCCGGATAGATTGGTGAGAGTCGTTTGTATCCTTCATGCAATGGCGCTAGTGGGTGCCAGAAAGAAATATTCGCGAGCTGATTGCCTTGGCAGGTCGCAATGACTTTGCCTTCGAGGCCATAGTCCTGCAAACAGGTTTCAACCCGATCTTTAGCAAGGATCAATAACTTATCACCCACATCTACTAATGCATAAGTCAGCTCTGGATGGACGTTCAATGCTTGGTTTGCAGGAATGGTCCAAGGTGTTGTTGTCCAGATCACAATTTGCCCCGGTTTATTTGGGAGCTCAGTGATTCCAAATGCTTTTGCTAGGGCAGGGCGTTGTGCATCATCAAATGCAAAACCCACATCTACGGTTGGATCGGTTTTGTCTTGGTATTCCACTTCGGCCTCAGCCAATGCAGAGCCGCAATCAAAACACCAATTCACAGGCTTTAATCCGCGGAAGACATAACCCTTCTCCCAAATCTTGCCGAGCGCACGAATTTCATCTGCCTCATTGCGGTAACTCATGGTGAGGTAGGGATTATTCCAGTCACCTAGTACACCTAAGCGCTCAAAATCTTTCTTTTGCTTCTCTACTTGCACCAAGGCATAAGCGCGCGCCTTCGCCTGTACTTCTGCAGTGGGTAGATTCTTGCCATATTCTTTTTCAATTTGGATTTCAATTGGCATGCCGTGACAATCCCAGCCTGGCACATAGACCGCATCAAAGCCCATTAACCAGCGAGACTTCACGATCATATCTTTGAGGATTTTATTGACTGCGTGACCAATATGAATGTCGCCATTGGCATAGGGAGGGCCGTCATGCAAAATAAATTTGGGTTCATTAGCATGTGCTGCACGAATCTTTTCGTAGAGCTTATTTTTTTGCCATTGAGCAACCCATTGAGGCTCGCGTTTAGCTAGATCTCCCCGCATAGGGAATGAGGTATCTAGTAAATTGACGGGATAAGTGTTTTCTTTTTCAGACATAAGCTTTTTTCTGGAAATAATTTCTGGCATGTGCTGCATCTGCTGCAATGGCATTGGTGAGGGTATCGAGGTCGTCATACTTTGCCTCATCCCGAATTTTTTCTAATAGTTCAACGGTAATAATTTTTCCATACACATCTTGCTGGTAATCAAATATATGGGTCTCCAGCAAGACCCGACCCTGATCTTCTACGGTGGGTCTGACTCCTAAGCTGGCAACTGCTGCCAAAGGCTTTTCAGTCAGACCTAAAACTTGGGCAGTAAAAATACCAGTGGTTGCAGGCTTGCGATGATGTAAATGATTTGCTACCGCTAAATTCAAAGTCGGGAAACCGAGAGTGCGACCTAACTTTTGCCCATGAATCACATGACCAGAAATACCATAAGGCCTACCCAATAATTTTTCAGCTTGCTTCATATCGCCATTAGCGAGCGCTGCTCTGAGAGCAGAGCTTGAAATACGCTCGCCATCTTCTAGGATGGTCTGAATACTGGAGACTTCAAAACCATATTCATTACCGGCTGCTTTTAAGCTTGCAAAATTGCCAGCACGTTTTGCTCCATAGCAAAAATCATCACCAATCAAAATCCATTTTGCGTTTAGGCGCTTCACAATAATTTCAGATACGAATTCTTCAGGAGTAAGACGAGCAAAGGCTGAGTTGAAATGCTCCACTACTACTCGATCAATTCCGATCTTGGAGAAGGCTGCCAATTTGTCTCGCAGATTCATGATCCGAGGTGGAGCTTGTTCTGGTGAGAAGAATTCCTTGGGATGCGGCTCGAAAGTCATCACGCAGCTGACCAAGTCTCGTTCCTTCGCACCCTCGACTAACTGCTTGAGCAGGGCGCGATGACCCCTGTGCACGCCATCGAAATTTCCGATGCTTAAGGCACAAGCAGGTCCTGCAGAAAACGGGGTGGGGCCACGGAATACGTTCACAAAATCGCTTTCAGGGTAGCCATCAATTATATTGTGGGCATGCTTTCAATCGTTACCTTAATCTCAGGCCGCGGATCTAATTTCGAGGCCATCGTCAAAACAGCTCAAAAAGAGCATTGGCCAGTCAAATTTGCTGGGGTTATTGCAAACCATTCAGCAGCTAAGGGCCTTGAATTTGCTCGCTTGCAGGGTATTCCGGCGTACGCCATAGAGCATAAGGAGCACGCGAGCAGAGAATCCTTTGATGCGGCCTTGATTGAGAAAATAGACCAGTTAGGGGCTGATTTAGTGGTTTTAGCCGGTTTCATGAGAATCTTGACCCCCAGTTTTATTCGCCATTTTGAGGGCAGACTCATCAATATTCACCCAGCGCTGTTACCTGCATTCCCAGGCTTGCATACCCATGAGCGTGCTTTAGAAGCGGGTGTAAAAGAGCATGGAGCCACGGTACATTTTGTGACCGAGGGTGTCGATGAAGGTCCGATTATTTGTCAGGCCTCTGTTCCAGTGCTCCATGGGGACGATGCTGACACTTTAGCCGCTCGAGTTTTGACTGCAGAACATCAGATTTACCCGCGGGCCGTAAAATGGTTCCTTGATGGACGATTGCGAATAGAAGGTAATCAAGTGAAGGTACAACCCCCAGAGTCGCAATTCTTTAAATTATGAGTGCTGAACGTCCACCCCGAAAGTCTGCCAGTGGCTCAAGAACTGGATCCCGGCTAGCGCCTCACAAAAGTTATGCGACAAAATCGAAAGACCCTTTGCGTCGTCCTGAGAGACGTAATGCAAGTGGTAATTTAATTGCGCCAGAAGGGCAGAAGAATTTTTCTAATGCGAAAGCGCTGCCTCAGCATGCCATTCATTTAGAAAGATTGTTACCTGAGTTACTCAGTTTTGAGCAACCAGCTGATCGTGTGGTCAGTCGATATTTTCGTGCAGAGCCTCAGTTAGGTAATCGTGATCGCGCGCTGATTGCAGAGAGTGCATTTGCCATACTGCGTCGTAAAAATGAGTTCTCTCAATTTGCATCCAGTGGCGAGGGTTCTCAGGCCAGACGCCTAGCCCTATTGGGTTTGCTGTCCGCTCTCTCAGAGGGAGGCTTAGGTTCTGCCAATCGAGCGGAAAGTGCTATCGCCGATTTAGCACACGTCCTCAAGGCTGGTGAATATGATTGGTTGCAGCGTTTTTCTAAAGTTGACCCTGCTTCGTTAAACCCATTAGTACGAAATAATTTGCCTGAATGGTTGTGGGACGCATTTGGAAAATATCCTGGTGAAGAATCACGCGAAGAGTTGGCGAAGTCTTTAATGCATGCAGCACTTTTAGATTTGCGTGCCAATACTATGAAAACCAATCGCGAAGATTTGCTTGCGCAGATGAATGCTTTAGGCGGTCGTTATCAAGCAATTCCCACCCCCTATGCGCCCGATGGTGTGCGCATTATGGGTAAGCCAGCATTACAAAATACGGCTGCATTTAAAGCGGGCATGTTTGAAGTGCAAGATGAAGGCAGTCAACTTTTGGCCTACTTGCTAGCCCCCAAGCGCGGCGAGATGGTGGTGGACTTTTGCGCAGGCGCTGGCGGCAAAACATTGGCTATAGGTGCCTTAATGCGCTCCACAGGACGTTTGTATGCGCTTGATACATCAGAGCGTCGTTTAGCTAACTTAAAGCCAAGACAGGCGCGTAGCGGCCTCTCCAATGTCCATCCCGTATGGATTGATAGCGAGAACGACTCCAAGATCAAACGATTGGCAGGCAAGATTGATCGGGTACTGGTTGATGCCCCTTGCAGTGGAATGGGTACATTGCGTCGCAACCCTGATCTCAAGTGGCGTCAAACCCCGGAAGGAGTCTTAGAGCTCAATCAAAAGCAAATGAATATTTTGGGGTCTGCCGCACGGCTTTTAAAGCCAGGAGGCCGCCTCGTTTATGCCACCTGCAGCCTTTTACCCCAGGAAAATCAAGGGATTGCAGAGGATTTTCTGGCTAAACACCCAGAGTTTGAGGTAGTTCCAGCGGCTGAGGTTCTTAAGCCCTTGTTTCCAAAGGATAAATTGCCTCTTGGTTGCAGCGCAGACAATCCTTGGTGGCAACTATGGCCCCATATTCATGGAACCGATGGTTTCTTTGGGGCTATTTTTCAAAAGAAAGCAGCAGCTCCAGTAGCCGCCTCTGAAAAGAGCGTAGAAAAAGAGATCAAGGTCAAAACCAAGAAGCCTGCTAAAGACTAAAATAGGGTTTTAGATCTCTTTAGGGATTACCTTTTGAATACAGCTTCAGGTTTTGATTTGTTCCTCCACTGGCTTGCCAATGGATATTTGGATTGGTCTTGGTGGCAAATTACCATCTTCACCCTCGTACTCACGCACATCACTATTGCAGCCGTGACGATTTTTTTGCATCGCTGCCAAGCGCACCGCGCTTTAGAGTTGCATCCCATCGTTTCTCATTTCTTTCGTTTTTGGCTTTGGCTTACGACGGGGATGGTGACAAAGGAATGGGCATCCATTCATCGTAAACATCACGCCAAATGTGAAACGGTTGATGATCCCCATAGTCCTCAGGTCTTGGGCATCAAAACAGTGTTAACTCGTGGCGCTGAGCTCTACAAACAAGAGGCTGCGAATCAAGAGACCTTAGATAAGTTTGGTCATGGCACTCCAAATGATTGGCTCGAGCGCAATGTGTATTCCAAGTTTTCTTGGCAAGGTGTTGGTCTCATGCTCATCATCGATGTATTTTTATTCGGTGGCATTGGTTTAACTGTGTGGGCAGTTCAAATGTTGTGGATTCCGATTACTGCTGCTGGCGTGATTAATGGTATTGGCCATTTTTGGGGTTATCGTAATTTTGATTGCGAAGATGCATCTAGAAATATTATTCCTTGGGGAATTTTGATTGGTGGCGAAGAGCTGCATAATAATCACCACACCTTTGCAACGAGCGCAAAGCTCTCAAACAAATGGTATGAGTTTGATATCGGTTGGATGTACATTCAGATGATGAGTGCAGTGGGGTTGGCAACGGTCAAGAAGACCCCGCCGAAGCCGCAGCTAAGCGACTTACGTCCTGCTGATCACAATACGCTCGAAGCTATCATTGCGAATCGTTATGAAATCATGGCTCGTTACAGTAAAACACTGCGTCGCTTCTTCAGCAATGAAGTGCAGCACATGCAAGTGCTAGCAGTACATCTTAAAGATGCACGTACTTGGTTGTCTAAAGACGAGTCACGTCTGACTGAGGAAGAGAAGGTCAAACTTGAGGAGTTGATGGCGGGTAATGCGCAATTACGCAAGATGATCGAGATGCGTCGTGACTTACAGGCTATTTGGAGTCGCTCTAACTCGAGTAGAGAGCAGTTGGTGTCTCAGTTACATGCTTGGTGTCAACGTGCTGAAGATAGTGGACTAACAAGCTTGCGCGAATTTTCTTTAAGACTGCGTCGCTACGCTTAAGTTTTTAAATCGGATCTATTTCCAGCGATTTGGAGACAATAAAAAACCCGCTGATGTAGCGGGTTTTTTATTTGCTTAAAGCAAGAATGAACTTACTTAAGCTTTGTTTCTTTATAAGCAACGTGCTTGCGAATGGTTGGATCAAACTTCATGATCTCCATTTTCTCAGGCTTAGTACGCTTGTTTTTTGAAGTAGTGTAGAAGTGACCAGTACCAGCTGATGACTCTAACTTAATTTTTTCTCTGCCGCCTTTAGCCATTTGTGCGCTCCTTAAATTTCGCCACGTGCACGAAGATCAGACAACACAGCATCGATGCCGTTCTTGTCGATAACGCGCAAACCAGCATTGGTTAAGCGCAAGCTAATCCAACGGTTTTCAGATTCAACCCAGAAACGGCGGTTTTGCAGATTAGGCAAAAAGCGACGCTTCGTTTTATTGTTTGCATGGGAAACATTGTTGCCAACCATCGGCTTCTTCCCAGTGACTTGGCAAACTTTTGCCATGACATAACTCCATTAATTGCGAAAAAAGAAGATTGTATCAGTCCTAAGCTATTTTGGGCTAGCCCTAAATGACTTTGCCGTGTGCAAAACTCCAATCTATCCTTCAGAAAGGGTAAATATTCGGCTCAGGATCCCTATAAGTTAGCATTTACTATCATTTAGACTCAATTTTCATAAGGCCAGAGTCGGAAAATGAGAAAAATCCGCTGCCGCTCACAATGCAATGGTCTAGTAGCGCGATATCAACCAATTGCAGGGCCTTAAATAGGATTTTTGTGAGCTCCTGGTCAGCCTCGCTGGGTAATGGGTTGCCGCTGGGATGATTATGGGCAACGATCAGGGCGCTAGCATTCCTAGCCAAAGCTTCTTTTAGGATCTCTCGGGGGTAAACGGCGGTTTGGGTAATGGAGCCCCTAAAGAGCTCCTGGCACTCAATTAGGTGCAGTCGGGAATCGAGGTATAGGCAGAGGAAGACCTCGTGCGGTAGGGTCCCAATTTTGGCCTGGAGGAACTCTTTAACCTGGCCGGGGGATGAAAAAACCGAATCTTGACCCAATTGCTCCTCGAGACTCCGTTTAACTAATTCATAGGCGGCCTGAATTTGAGACCACTTGGATAAGCCCATGCCGTGCACCTGTATAAATTCATCGGGTTTGCAGGTCATTAGGCGTGGGAGGTTACCAAATTGGCGCAATAAATCATTGGCCAAGGAAACGGCGCTTTTGCCCTTGACGCCCACTCGCAAGAAGATGGCCAGTAGCTCTGCGTCAGTTAGGGCTCTTGCACCATACAGGCGAAGTTTTTCTCTGGGCTGCTCATGTTTTGGCCATTCTGTAATGGGGGAATGCACATCATGCGCAGGCCTAGATACAATTACCCTATGACCAAGATGATTGTTTTGCCTAATTCCTATCTGACTCTCAACTATCGACTCACCTTGCCTAGTGGGGATGACTACATCAATACTTTTGTTGATCGTCCTGCGACGGTTTTGATGGGCTCTGGACAATTTGCTCCTTGTTTTGAAAAGGTCTTACTGGGACTTGGTGTTGGTGAGAAGCGAAGCGCTTTGTTATCGCCTGAGGAAAGTTATGGCGATCGCAAAGAGGATTTAGTGCAATGGGTTTCTTTGAAAGCGCTCAAAGAGGGTCGCGATGAAGATACGGAATTTAATCCAGGTGATGTGATTGAGTTCAATGCTCCAGGTGGTGCTCAATATGCTGGCGTTTTGCAATCGATAGATGAAGAGGGTGCATGGTTTGACTTCAATCACCCTTTGGCCGGAAGAGCGGTGACCTTCGAAGCTGAAATTGTGGCTATTTTGTAAGACATGAATAATCCAATCATTCTCGATAGCCCTGAAATTTTGATGGCACAGCCGCGTGGCTTTTGTGCTGGTGTAGATCGCGCGATCAATATCGTGAATGAAGCGCTTACTCGCTTTGGTGCACCAATTTATGTAAGGCATGAAATTGTGCATAACGCGTATGTTGTTAATGAATTGCGCGACAAAGGTGCAGTCTTTGTTGATGGTTTGCATGAGGTACCTAAAGGCGGCATCGTGGTATTTAGTGCTCACGGCGTTTCTCAAGAAGTGCGTAAAGATGCGCAAGACAGAGGATTGCAGGTGTATGACGCCACTTGTCCTTTGGTCACCAAAGTGCATTTGGAAGTGGTCAAAATGTGTAAAGATGGATTTACCGTTTTGATGATTGGTCATGCTGGCCACCCCGAAGTTGAGGGCACTATGGGGCAAGTTAAAGAGGGCGTGTTCTTAATTGAAAAAGTAGAAGATATAGAAAGCCTATCCTTCTCTGCGGATGAAAAGATTGCCTTCGTGACGCAAACCACTTTGTCTGTAGATGAGACCAAAGAAATTGTTGATGCGCTCACTAAAAAATTCCCCAATATTGTTAAACCTCGTAAGCAAGATATTTGCTATGCCACGCAGAATCGCCAAGATGCAGTGAAATTTATGGCGCCTCAAGTTGAGGTGGTGATTGTGGTTGGTAGTGCGGCGAGCTCGAACTCTAATCGCCTGCGAGAACTGTCTGAAAAGTTGGGGGTGCCTTCTTACATGGTTGACGCACCAGATCAACTCAAGGCGGAATGGTTTGTAGGTAAAAAGAGGGTAGGCTTAACTGCTGGCGCCTCTGCACCAGAATCTCTGGCGCAATCTATCGTCGAGCGTATTCAAGAGTTTGGCCCACGCCATGTGCGAGCCTTACCTGGGGTAGTGGAAGATGTGACGTTTTCTCTGCCGAAAAATTTAGTCGGTTAAATTGATTTAGGCTACTTGCTTGAGTAGCTCACGCAACATCCCGCACATCTGACGAATTTCGTCATCACTGACATTGAGTGCAGGCATAAAGCGTAATAGATTGGGTCTTGGCGAATTAATCAGTAGACCTTCTGGGGCGCGCTCACGCGCGAGATCGACTAGCTTGCCACCAACATCCTTACCCAGCATGAGGGCGCGCAATAATCCTTCACCGCGCTCGCCTTCCAAATGAAATTCTGAAGAGAGATTGAGTAACTCTGTCTTGAGTAGCTCACCTTTTCTTTTAACTTCACTTAAGAAGCCGGGGGCTAATAGTTGTTCGATCACGCTGATGCCAACAGCAGTCATCAATGGATTGCCGTTATAAGTTCCACCTTGATCGCCTGGTACAAAGCAGGCAACAGCATTAGTAGCAAGCAATGCCGCTAAAGGAACGCCACCACCAATACCTTTGCCTAAGGTCATGATGTCAGGCTCAATACCGTAATGCTGATAAGCAAACAGAGTGCCAGTACGTCCGCAGCCGGCTTGTACTTCATCGACAATTAATAAGACATTGTTCTCTTTGGTGAATTTGCGCAATTCACGCATAAATTCTGGGGTAGCAGGAATAACGCCGCCTTCACCTTGAACCGGTTCAATCATGACCGCAACGGTTTTATCGTTCACCAATTTTTTAACGGAATCGATGTCATTTAAGTCTGCCTTCGGAAAACCGGCAACTTGTGGGGCAAACATCGTATCCCAGCCTGGTTTACCAGAAGCGCTCATTGTCGCTAGCGTGCGTCCATGAAAGCTGTGGTCAAAGGTGATGATTTCAAAGGCACCATTTTTATTCAGTTGACCCCATTTGCGTGCTAACTTGATGGCGCCCTCATTTGCTTCTGCACCGCTATTGGCAAAGAAGACTTTATTAAAGCAACTGTTTGATGTCAGTAGATTGGATAGCCCAATCATAGGCTCGTTATAGAACGCAGGACTTGGGTTGATCAGTTTTTTGGCTTGAGTATTGAGTGCCTCAATCATCCCGTGGTTGCTATGGCCGAGGCAATTCACAGCCCAACCTTGTAAAAAGTCTAAATAGCGTTTGCCATTGTTATCAGTTAACCACGAACCACGACCTTCGATCATGATGACTTCAGGGCGTTGGGTAATAAACATGACTGCGTTGGTGTCGATGGCTTGGGCTGGCTTATTCATGTTAGTTCGTGATTAAAGGTCATAAAGGCAATTAGTGATTCTATTATCTCGCTTAATGAGATTTAGTTTGTGGCCAAATCTGCGGCGCTAGTAAAAGAGTCGGCAAAGAATTCTTCTTCAGGGAGTTGGCACTGGGATGAAAAATCTTCACGCGCAGCATTAACCATTACAGGGGCGCCACAGGCATATACCTGGAAGCCTTTGAGGCTAGGATGATCTGCCATGACGGCTTGGTGAACAAAGCCAGTTCGGCCTTGCCAGGCATCTTCCGCGAGGGCATCTGAGATCACGGGAATGTATTTGAAATCGGGTATCTCTTTTTCCCAGGCCTGACATAGATCATTGAGATAGAGATCGCTTGGGCGTCGGCCACCCCAATACAAGTGAATCGGTCGCTTGATTTTTTTAGCTTGCATCTGCTCAATAATCGATTTGATGGGTGCAAAGCCTGTGCCGGCTGCTACAAAAATAATCGGTTTTTTAGAATCTTCCCGTAAGAAGAAGCTTCCCAGTGGGCCCTCAAAGCGCAGAATATCTTTTTCTTTTAAAGCAGGGCTAACGGTCCCAAAAACAAAATCGGTAAACAGCCCGCCTGGTAAGTGGCGAATATGCAACTCGAGTGGACCTTCTTGCTCGGGTGCATTTGCAATGGAATATGCGCGACGTTGTCCATCCTTGAGAAGAAATTCTAAATATTGCCCAGCCAAAAATTGAAAGCGTTCAGCGGCAGGAAGTTGCAGCTGCAAAATGGCGACGTCTACGCTAGGTTTGGTAATGGTATTAACGCGGCAAGGAACTTTGCGGATGGCGATATCACCGGCGCCTTGGACCTCTCGGGCTTCAATGAGAAGGTCTGATTGTGGATGGGCGCAACAAAATAAAGTCCCACCAGCAGTTTCGTCTGCCGAGCTTAGGGCGCTTTGGCTGTGCTGCCCATGGCTTACTTGACCTTCTAGTACTTTTCCTTTACATGAGCCACAGGCGCCATTTTTACAGCCATAAGGAAGGTTAATGCCTTGACGTAGAGCGGCTTCCAGAAGGGTCTCATCCTGGTTTACAGTAAATTGTTTACCGCTCGTTTTGAGCGTGACCTGGTAAGACACTCTCATTCCTTTCAATAAATCGTTACGATGTTAGCTATGCAATCTTTTGGTAAACCTCGAATCCTGATTATTGGCTGCGGCGATATTGGTCTGCGTGTTGCCAGACGGCTTGCTCGCAGTTATCGAGTCTTTGCCTTAACTTCTTCGCCAAATCGCTTTCAGGAGTTGAGGGAGGTTGGCGCGACTCCGATTTTGGGAAATTTAGATCAGCCAGAATCTTTGTGGAGACTGTCCGGTTTGGCGCAAACAGTAATTCATTTAGCCCCACCCCAAAATCAAGGAAATCGTGATTGCCGAACCCGCAACCTAATTCGAATTTTAGCCCAAGCCCCTGATACCGTCAGGCGCCTGATTTATATCAGTACTACAGGGGTTTATGGAGACCATGGGGGCGCCGAAGTGAGTGAGACTACCCCAGTTCAGCCACAGAGTGAGCGTGCCCGCAGAAGGATGGATGCTGAGCGTGCATTACGTTTATGGGCGCCTGCCCATGGAGTCAGTCTCACCATTTTGAGAGTGCCCGGTATCTATGCGGCCGATCGTTTGCCACTTGAGCGCTTGCATTCCAAAACACCCGCTCTATTGCCAGAAGAAGACGCTTACTCGAATCATATTCAGAGCGATGATTTGGCAAGCTTAATTTGTGCTGCGGTCTATCACGGTAAGCCACAAAGAGTGATTAATACCTGTGATGGCGGTGAAACCAAAATGGGCGATTACTTTGATGAGGTGGCTGATGCCTTTGGTTTAGAAAGACCACCCCGAATGTCAGCAAGTGAGGTGCAGAAAGTGGTGAGCCCGATGCTCTGGTCATTTATGCGTGAGTCGAGAAGGGTGACTAATTCTCGATTGCCAGAATTAAAAACCCCGCTGCGCTATCCCAGCGTAGCCCACTTCTTGAAAACTATTTCCAAGAATCCTTAAGACCAACTGTACGGTTGAACACGGGCTTGCCTGGGTTAGATTCAATCTGATCGGCAACAAAATAACCATGGCGCTCGAACTGAAAGCGATCTTCCGCTTTGACATCCTTCATGCAGGGCTCTAGGTAAGCAGAGATCGTTTGCTTGGAATTAGGGTTAATCGCATCCAAGAAATTTTTATCACCACTGTCCGGATGAGGATCGGTAAAGAGGTGGTCGTAGAGACGTACTTGTGCGGGAATTGCTTCAGCTGCGCTAATCCAGTGGATATTGCCTTTGACTTTGTAATTATTTGAACCGGGCGTACCGCTTTTGCTATCAGGGAAATAGTTCACATTCACCTGAGTTACGTTGCCTTGGGCATCAGTTTCAAAACCAGTGCACTCCACTACAAAGCCATGGCGCAAACGTACGCGACTACCTGGCTGATCACCAATTGGTGGGTATAGGCGGAAGAAGCCTTTAACAGGCTCTTGCATGAAGTCATCCGCTTCAATCCAAAGTTCTTTGGTGAAGTTAAATTCACGATTACCCCACTCTGGGTGTTGTGGATGACGTGGTGCTGAACAGGATTCACTAGCTGCGGCATCAAAGTTCTCCACTACCAACTTCAGTGGTTTGAGTACGGCAGTAGCGCGTGGCGCTCTTACTTCGAGATCGTCACGCAGTGCTTGATCAAGCGTGCTCATATCAATCCAGCTATCTGCCTTAGATACGCCAATGCGCTCGCAGAACAAACGAATACTTTCTGGGGTGTAGCCACGACGACGAATACCAACAATGGTCGGCATACGCGGATCATCCCAGCCATCGACATGTTTCTCTTCTACTAATTGCAGCAGTTTACGTTTGCTTGTGATGGTGTATGTGAGATTTAGGCGAGCAAATTCATACTGATGAGGTACTGGGTCTTTAAATACGCCCAATTCTTTTAGGGAATTCACAATCCAGTCGTAGAGTGGACGATTGTTTTCAAACTCGAGAGTGCAGATGGAATGAGAAACATTTTCCAGGGCATCTGAAATACAGTGTGTGAAATCATAAAGTGGATAGATGCACCACTTGCTTCCAGTGCGGTGATGGTCGGTGTGGCGTATGCGGTACACCACGGGATCGCGCATCACTATATTGGGATGCGCCATATCAATCTTGAGACGCAGAACATGCTCACCATCTTTAAATTTGCCATCGCGCATGTCACGAAACAGCTGTAAATTTTCAGCAGGGCTACGATCGCGATAAGGACTATTTTTTCCTGCTTGTCCAAAGTTACCGCGATTGGTATGAATATCATCCGCACTTTGGCTATCGACATAGGCCTTACCGTTCTGAATCAGAATTTCGGCAAAGTCATAGAGTTTGTCAAAGTAATCGCTTGCGTGATAGAGATGGGTTCCCCAATCAAAGCCCAGCCATTTGACGGCATCCAAAATGCTGTCAGCGTACTCAATATCTTCTTTTACTGGGTTAGTGTCATCCAGTCGCATATTGCAACGAGCACCACCAGGCTGTTGGTTGTAATCAGCCGCTAAACCAAAGTTCAAGCAAATACTTTTGGCATGACCAATATGGAGATAGCCATTTGGCTCGGGCGGAAAGCGAGTAATGATGGAAGGAATAGCTTGCCCAGCCAAATTAGTGCGCTGGCTAAAAGCGCCACTAGCTAAGTCATGATCGATGATCTGACGCAGAAAGTTAGACGGTTCAGCGCTAGGAGCTGTTGCTTTGGAGGTTTTGCTATCTTGGGACATAGCGACATTGTAGAGAAATCCCAAGCCATAAAGAAAAAGCCCGCAAACTGCTGCGGGCTCGTTCTGGTGAAGGTAGAAGAATTAATCTTCTTCGGTAAATGCCTCTTCACGGGTTTTCTTAACTGCTGGTAGGGCTACGATCACCACCAAGAGGGCTGCTGCAATGAGCAATCCTAGGGAAAGTGGGCGTGTAACAAAGGTTGAGAAGTCACCGCGGGACAAAAGCAATGCGCGGCGGAAGTTCTCTTCCATCATTGGTCCTAGTACGAAGCCCAAGAGCAATGGAGGAGGTTCGCAACCGAGTTTGAAGAAGAGGTAGCCGATCAAACCAAAGCCTGCGGTTACATAAACGTCAAATACGGTGTTGTTCACGGTATACACACCAATACAGCAGAACACTAAGATTGCTGGATAAAGGAAGCGATAAGGAATCTTCAAGAGCTTCACCCAGATACCAATGAGTGGCAAGTTCAAGAGAATCAACATCACGTTACCAATCCACATGGAAGCAATCAGACCCCAGAACAATGCTGGGTTACTTGTCATCACTTGTGGACCAGGTTGAATGTTATGAATGGTCATTGCACCAACCATCAAAGCCATCACAGCATTTGGTGGAATACCCAATGTCAACAATGGAATGAATGAAGTTTGAGCAGCAGCATTATTTGCCGCCTCTGGACCAGCAACACCTTCAATCGCACCTTTACCAAACTCATGGCTGTACTTAGAAGATTTTTTCTCAACTGAGTAAGCGCCGAAAGCGGCCAATGCAGCGCCACCGCCAGGCAGAATACCGAGGATGGAACCAATGGTGGTACCGCGCAAGATCGAAGGAATCATGCGCTTGATATCAGTCTTGGTTGGAACCATGGTGGTGAGTTTGTTGAGGAAGCCTTCATCATCACCAGTTTTCTCAAGGTTGTTCATGATTTCTGCGAAACCAAACACGCCCATCGCAACAGCTACGAATCCAATGCCGTCACTCAACTCAGGAATGTCAAACGCATAGCGAGAAACGCCAGAGTTCACGTCGGTACCAATCAAGCCCATTAACAAGCCCAAGATGATCATGCCGATCGCCTTGATCAAAGAGCCGGATGCCAAAACCACGGCACCGATCAAACCTAAGACCATCAGCGAGAAATACTCGGCAGGGCCAAACTTAAACGCGAGCTGTGAGAGTGGGGCAGCAAAAGCAGCCAATACCAAAGTAGCTACGCAACCAGCAAAGAATGAGCCCATACCAGCGGTGAATAATGCAACGCCGGCTCGACCATTACGGGCCATTTGGTATCCATCAATCGCCGTCACCACCGAGGACGTCTCCCCCGGGATATTAAGCAAAATAGCAGTTGTTGAGCCACCATATTGAGAGCCGTAGTAAATGCCAGCCAACATAATCAAGGCTGCAATTGGAGGCAATGCATAAGTTGCAGGCAATAACATGGCGATCGTTGCGATTGGGCCTAAGCCTGGTAACACACCAATCAAGGTTCCTAAGATACAACCGATAAGGCAGTACAGAAGATTTTGTAAAGTAAACGCGGTATCAAAACCGAGGGCTAAATTTGTAAATAAGTCCATTTTGTAGAGTCCCGGTTCGTTATTGTGTAAGGAAGACTGGCAGCAGTGGGAACTGGAGCTTTAAGCCCAGAACAAACACGGAATAGGTAAAGGTGACCAGGAAAGCGGCATTGATCGCAGTGCCTTTCCAGGTAAATTCTTTACTGGCGCTTGCTGACACGAATACCAAGACCACTACAGCAATTAAGAAGCCCATTCTAGGTAGAAGGAGTCCATAAAGCACTACCGCTCCTGTGATCTGAGCAATGATGCGCCAGTTGAACTTCGGAATGGATTCAATAGCTGCTTTTGCGCTAAAAGACTTCACTAAAACCAATAGACCTAGAAGGGTCATCAGAATGCCGAGCCAGAAGGGGAAATAGCCAGGCCCCATCTTGGCTGCTGTGCCATATTGGTATTGCGTAGCGATGAATGTGAAGAAGAGGCCGATAACCATGTACATGATTCCAGCCCCAAAATCCCGTTGATTGCGAATTTTCAAGTTGCGCTCCTTATGTATCGACTTAATTGCCGATCTATTTATTGATGTTGAGCGATTGTAGAGCACCTTGGGGCGTTCTTGTCTAGGGTTTGCCCTAGACGGGTGCCAATGCGATAATTATTGCCATGAAAGTCTCCCAAATTCGCCAGGCATACCTGGATTTCTTTGCCCAAAATGGCCACCAAATCGTCCCTTCCAGCCCCGTGGTACCTGGGGATGATCCGACTCTCCTGTTTACTAATGCGGGAATGAATCAATTTAAGGACGTCTTTTTGGGTTTTGATAAGCGCCCATACAACCGGGCTACCACAGCTCAAAAATGTATTCGTGCCGGGGGTAAGCACAACGACCTGGATAACGTGGGCTATACCGCCCGCCACCATACCTTTTTTGAAATGCTCGGCAACTTCTCTTTTGGGGATTATTTCAAGAAAGACGCCATTCAATTTGCTTGGGATTTCCTGACTCAGACATTGAAGCTGCCTAAAGAAAAACTCTTGGTCACGGTCTATGCAGAAGATGATGAGGCTTATGAGATTTGGAATAAACAAATCGGTGTACCGGCTGATCGCATTATTCGGATTGGCGATAACAAAGGGGCGCGTTACGCCTCCGATAATTTTTGGATGATGGGTGACACCGGTCCTTGCGGTCCTTGTACAGAAATTTTTTACGATCACGGCGAACATATTCCGGGCGGCCCACCCGGAAGCCCAGAAGAAGATGGCGATCGCTTTATCGAAATTTGGAATAATGTTTTCATGCAGTTCAATCGCGATGAAGCAGGCAATATGCATCCTCTGCCTAAGCCCAGCGTTGATACTGGTATGGGCCTTGAGCGTATCGCTGCTGTTTTGCAAAACGTGCACTCCAATTATGAGATTGACCTCTTCGTCAATTTATTAAAGGCAGCAAAAGAGGCGGTAGATGCTGCCGGTGGCGAAAACTGTGATGCGCAAAGCCCATCACTTAAAGTAATTGCCGACCATATTCGCGCTTGTAGTTTTGTGGTGGTGGATGGGGTAATTCCGGGCAACGCAGGCCGTGGTTATGTATTGCGCCGTATTGCGCGCCGTGCGATTCGTCACGGTTACAAATTAGGCGCTCGCAAACCATTTTTCTATCAGCTGGTGCCCGCTCTTGTAAAAGAAATGGGTGATGCCTATCCAGAGTTACGTGCTGCTCAAGACAAAGTGAGCGAAGTTCTCAAGCAAGAAGAAGAGCGCTTCTTTCAAACGATTTCTAATGGAATGGAAATCTTAGAAGGCGCTTTAGCGGGCGGCGCAAAAATGGTTGATGGTGAAACGGCATTCCGTTTGCATGACACTTTTGGTTTCCCATTAGATTTGACCGCAGACGTATGTCGTGAACGTGGTGTGACTGTCGATGCAGAAGGCTTTGAAGTAGCCATGCAAAAGCAACGTGATCAAGCACGCGCTGCAGGTAAATTTAAAGTAGCCCAAGGCTTGGAATACAAAGGTAAACCGACTCAATTCCATGGCTATGACACTTTGAAGCACGAAGGCGCAAAAGTGACAGCTTTATATGTTGATGGTTCAGCGGTGCAAGCAGTCAAGGCTGGTGATGCTGCCGTGATTGTTTTGGATAACACTCCTTTTTATGCTGAATCTGGTGGGCAGGTTGGCGATAAGGGCGAGTTGCGTAATGAAACCGTACGCTTTGATGTGGCTGATACTTTCAAGATTCAGGCCGATGTCTTTGGACATCAAGGCGAGGTCTTAGAGGGTGAGATCAAAGTAGGCGATACCTTAAATGCGCTGGTAGATGTTTCTCAACGCACTGACACCATGCGCAATCACAGCGCAACCCATATTTTGCATAAAGCTCTACGTGAGGTGCTCGGCGATCATGTCCAGCAAAAGGGATCATTAGTGGATGCTACTAAGACTCGTTTTGACTTTACACACAATGCCCCGATGACAGCTGAGCAAATTCGCCGTATTGAAGATATTGTGAATCGTGAGATTTTGGATAACAGCGCTACCTCTGGCAAGGTGATGTCTTTGGAGGACGCACAAAAGACTGGCGCCATGATGCTCTTTGGCGAAAAGTACGGCGATG
>CANCIL010000019.1 GCA_947378095.1 Betaproteobacteria bacterium | reverse complement strand
GATCGTAGTCCATCATATGTCTTTGCCGGCCTTATATTGGCATAAAGATCGAGCGATTTTCTAAAAAACTTCGATGGATTAATTTCGCCTTTAGCTTCATCCTTGAAATCATAGGTGGACATCGGGCCAAGAATGAGGCCATCAGCCTGTTTAACTTTGCTGAGAAGACGCTCTGTGACCGTAGCCCCATATTTTTTGAGACTCTCATGTCCTGCGATCTCATCTTCTATTGCCAGGTTAAGCTTAAAGACCTGGGTGACAGCATTAAGCACCCGTTTAGTTGCTTCGGTAATTTCTGGGCCAATACCGTCGCCGGCGATCATAATAATTTTCATATTTTTCTTTTGAGAATAATGGTTACTCTACTTTGAGGTTAGCGCTTTTAACAACGCTTTGCCACATCTTCAGTTCAGTAAGTAATGTCTTTTGGAATTCAATGGGGGATAACTTATAGGATTGCGCGCCTTCCTTCGCTAATCTTGCTTTTAAAGGATCTTTGCTGGATGCGTAATTAATAGCCTCATTTAATTTTTTCACGATGGCGCTTGGAGTTCCTGGCGGCGCAACAATTCCCCACCAGGTACTAATATTAAATCCAGAAATTCCTGCTTCTGCAGCCGTGGGAATTGAGGGAAAGAGTGGGGAGCGCTTTTCGCTAGTAATTGCCAGCACATTGACTCTATCGGTCTCGACGTAGGGAAGAATCGTCGGAATGGTTGCAAAAAATACCTGCACTCTTCCGGCTAATAGATCTATCGTAGCTGGACCACTGCCCTTGTAGGGTATGTGAGTTAACTTGGCTCCTGTTTTTTGCTTAAAAAGTTCGCCTGATAAATGATTGATGCTTCCAGGTCCCGCGGAGCAATAATTTAGACCATCAGTGGATTGATTACTCAATTGAATAAGCTCTGAAAGAGATTTAGCGGGAACCGATTTATTACTCACCACTAAAAGTGGGCCACGACCAATCATTGCTACAGGTGAAAAATCTTTTTCTACGTTATATCCTGCTGCCGAATCTGTAGCGGCATGCGTGATAAATGTCGAAGTGACAAACAGGAGGGTGTATCCATCTGCCTCAGCTTTGGAGCCCATGCTTGCGCCTATGGATCCGCCACCACCACCTCGGTTCTCGACTATGACAGCTTGACCTAGTTTTTCACTGAGTATTTTTGCGAGATCTCGCGCAATGCTGTCAGTACCTCCGCCGGCGGCAAAGGGCACAATTAATGTAATTGGTTTTTCGGGATAGGGTGCTGCGTTGACTGTTGGAATGCAGGCTATGAAAAGCCAAGCGATGAATAGACGAGTTGAAAAAAGATACATTTTCATATTTTAGAAATTAAATAGTTAGCTTTGACTCTAAACTAGTTTTTTGAGAGCTTCTAGATAGTTCTCGGGGTTTAGTGGCTTTCCTTCACGCTGCGCCTCCCACATAACTTGACCCAGACACTCCATGATGCGGTGTTGTGCCTCATGCTCTGACCCTAATTTCTTGCTTAGCTTCTCTGCTATCTCTCGAATTCCCGGGGGTTGATCAATCGAGATTTGCTCGCTAATAGAAAGATGCATTGATAGATGTAAAAATGGATTTGTCTCCCCACGCTCAGGGGTGTAATCTTGCTCTAGAGCCCCTTCGGGATCTGAAAGCAAGGCATGATATTCGGGATGCTGTTCCATCCAATCGCCCGCAAGCGTTTCCATTGAATCCAGAATGTGACTATCAGTCTTCTTTTTCCAGGTGTCACAGAAAAAACGGCGAACTTCTTCACGGGTTGGATTAAATATCGCCACGAACTTTCCCTTTTCCAGTTTTTTGCTTAAAGCCGCATAAGGGCTCAACGATGCATTGCGCACAGTCTGGGTTGCGGGCCTTGCAAGTGTATCGACCATGCAGGATTAACCAGTGATGTGCATCGAGTAAATACTCTTTCGGAACCCGTTTTAATAGTTGTTGCTCAACTTGAATAACGTCCTTGCCAGGTGCTAAACCTGTTCGATTGGATACACGAAAAATATGTGTATCCACTGCGATAGTCGGCTGACCAAATGCGGTATTCAAAATGACATTGGCAGTTTTTCTGCCTACACCTGGTAAAGCTTCAAGCTCTTCTCGGGTTTGAGGTACTTCACCACCATGCTTTTCTAGCAAAAGTCGACAAGTTTCTTGAATATGTTTTCCCTTGGAATTGAATAAGCCAATATGTTGAATATAAGGTTTAACGCCTTCCTCACCCAAGTCCAGAAGGGCTTGCGGCGTATTGGCAACCTTATATAGCTTTCTGGTTCCCTTGTTTACTGAGATATCTGTAGCTTGTGCGGAAAGTAATACGGCAATTAACAGCTCAAAGGGTGAGCTGTATTCCAGTTCAGTTTCGGGTTTCGGGTTATTAGCTTTTAGTTGCTCAAAAAATGCCCGCCGCTTTTCCAGGTTCATCATTTTTTAGCTTGTGCCCTAGCGATTGCAGCTGCAATGATTGCACGTTTACGTTCTTGTTCCTGTTTGGCTTCATCAGATAATGCAGTTTCAGCGTTCACAACGGCTAGCTTTGCAGCTGCTTTTTTAGCAAGTCGGGCATCGTTGTCCTTTTCTTCCCGATCTAAGCGGCTCTCACGAGAGTGATAGCGCTGACGTGATACATCAGCCAGTTCAGCCGACCAAGCATCCCAGCCCGTTTTATTTTCGGTGACATCAATCATGCTGATACAGTCAACTGGGCAAGGGGGGATGCAAAGATCGCAACCAGTGCACCACTCAGATAGAACAATATGCATTTGCTTAGAAGCACCTACTATTGCATCCACCGGACATGCTTGAATGCATAGAGTGCAGCCGATGCATTTTTGCGGGTCGATGAAGGCAACGGGCCTTGGGCGTTCTACGCCACAATCGGGATCAATTTTGGGATGTAATTCGAAAGCGTCTTCTGGATAGATCGGCGTCAGAATTTGACTGAGGCGCCTGATGCCCTCTATGCCACCAGGTGGGCATCGGTTTGGAGCAATGGTGCCTGTCGCTAACGCTTCGGCATAGCCCCGGCAATCTGGGTATCCACATTTAGTGCACTGAGTTTGGGGAAGGATATCTTCTAAGCGATCTATTAGGTCGTTCGCTTGTTTCATATAAATGGATTTACCAAGTTCCTCTAGAAATAAGAGGCTCCTGAGAGCCTCTTATTTATGCAGCTTTACTGCGGGCAGAAGTTTTTTTACCCGACTGATGGGTGCGAATGAAGGATTTAATTTTTGGATAAACCTTATCGCGCCAACGTCGTCCAGCAAAGATACCGTAGTGACCAGCACCAGCAACTTCGTAATGGTCTTTATTATCTTTTGGAATGCCAGTACACAGACCGTGAGCAGAGCGAGTTTGTCCGCTGCCGGAAATATCGTCGAGCTCACCTTCTATGGTGAGAAGAGCGGTCTTTTTAATATCTTGAGGCTTCACTAAATCGCCAGCGACTTCCCAAGTGCCATTCGGCAATGCGTAATCTTGGAAAACAGTCTTGATGGTGTCTAGATAAAACTTTGCATCTAAATCCAACACGGCGTTGTATTCATCATAGAAGCGAATATGAGATTCAGTGTCTTGTTCATCACCACGAACTAAATTTTGGAAATAGTCCCAATGTGATTGGAGGTGATTCTGTGGGTTCATGGCAATAAAGCCAGTATGTTGCAAGAAGCCTGGATAGACGCTACGACCAGCACCAGGATAGGTTGGCGGCACTTTGTAGATCACATGGCTTTTAAACCATTCGAACGATTTTTGTTCTGCAAGGTTGTTTACAGCAGTTGGTGATTTGCGTGCATCAATTGGACCGCCCATCATGATCATGGATGCAGGAGTTGCCTCACCGCCTGATGCCATCAATGAAATAGCGCCCAGTGTTGGTACGGTAGGTTGGCAAACGGAGATGACGTGTAAATCTTTTGCGCCAATAGTACGGATGAACTCTTGTATGTAATGCACATAGTCATCAAGACCAAATTCACCATCTTCAGTTGGTACATTGCGCGCATCAATCCAGTCGGTGATATAAACCTTGTGGTCTTGCAAGAGCGTGCGAACCGTATCTCGCAGTAAGGTTGCATGGTGACCAGATAAGGGAGCCACCACTAAAACAGATGGATCTTCTTTGAGTTTCTTAATGACTTCTACATCATCTGAGTAGCGTTTAAAACGTACGAGATTGCAAAACGGTTTGGCCAAGGTAGTGATTTCATGAATAGCCACTTCGCGACCATGAGCTTGCACAGCGCGAATACCAAACTCAGGCTTTTTGTAATGCTTACCTAAGCGATAGAGAAGTTCATAACTTGCTGCTAAGCGCTCGGAGCCTGGAACCATTGAGGCTGGATTAGATGCATTAATAAATGCTTCAGATGCAGCACGTGCCCATGAACTCACAGGTTGAAGTAAAGCTTTTTGGAATTCGTGTAACTGATATAGCATGGTACCTCCGGTAATTCAGTGTTTCCGCTTGTTACTCTAAGACGCGGGCGATTGCTTTGGCCACCTTATCAATATTTTTGGTATTGAGAGCCGCCACACAAATGCGTCCAGTGGAGAGGGCATAAATACCATCTTCTTTCTGTAAGCGATCTACTTGCTCAGCTGTTAAGCCTGAGTATGAAAACATGCCGCGTTGCTGTTCGATAAAAGCAAAATCTTGCTTAACACCAGCAGCCGCTAATTTTTCAACCAAACCATGACGCATTGCTTTAATGCGATCACGCATCTCTGATAGCTCGTCTTCCCAAAGTGTGCGTAGTTCAGGTGTATTTAAAACTGCAGCCACAATTGCGCCGCCATGAGTTGGTGGATTTGAATAATTGGTACGAATGACGCGCTTGAGTTGAGACATGACGCGAGTAGATTCATCTTTACTTTGTGTCACGATCGACAAAGCCCCTACACGCTCACCATAGAGTGAGAATGATTTTGAGAATGAGCTGGAAACAAAGAAGGACATGCCGGATTCTGCAAAAAGACGCACTGCAACTCCATCTTGTTCAATGCCGGCAGCAAATCCTTGGTAAGCCATATCCAGAAAAGGAATTAAACCTTTCGTTTTGCAGATGTCGATAACCTGGTGCCATTGCGCTTCGGTGATATCTGCACCAGTTGGGTTATGGCAGCATGCGTGCAATAAAACCGTGGTGTTCTTTGGGAATGACTCTAAGGATTTCACCATGCCAGCAAAATCAACCCCACGGGTCTTACCATCAAAGTAGGTGTACTCAATTACTTCAAAACTAGCAGATTCAAAAATGCCGCGATGATTTTCCCAAGTAGGGTTGCTGATAGCGCAAGGCGCATTTAAGTTGAGGCGTTTAATAAAGTCAGCACCGACACGTAAGGCGCCAGTTCCACCAAGGCATTCAGCAGTTACAACACGACCCTCTTTAATAAGGGATGATTCAGCGCCGAACAATAAATTTTGCACTGCAGTGTTGTAAGGATTTGGACCTTCAATCGGAATGTAGCTACGTGGAGAATGTTTTGCGACGTGAGCATGTTCTGCCTGAATCACCGCTTTTAAAAGAGGTACCTTGCCTTCATCTGTGTAATACACACCAACGCCTAAGTTCACCTTATCGGGGCGTTGGTCGGCAACATAGGCTTCGGTGAGGCCAAAAATAGGATCTTGAGGGGCTAATTGAACGGAGGCAAACAGGGTCATTGGTAGGCGATTAAGAGGTTGTAAGGTTAGTAATTGACGTTAAATTGAGCTTAATTTGGATTAATTGGCTGGTTTGCAAGCCAGATTCAACTTTTTTCAAATAAAAACGGCAAAATCATTGTTTGTACAAAATTCGCTGTAAAGAAAACTTACAGATGAAATGATAGCCGAGATGCCCCCTAAGTTACCCAAAACTGGTTCCAAATCCGAAGTTCAGGACATTAAAAAAAGCCCAGAGGCCGACCCGCTGGGGGAGGCTGGCCACGACCTAGATCCAGCCAAATTCGTGACTTTCCCGGATTCGCCTTACCAGCTTTATCAGCCCTTTGCCCCTGCTGGAGATCAGCCCCAGGCGATTGACGCTTTGGTTGAGGGAATTGAGGATGGCTTGACCTTTCAGACCCTCCTGGGGGTGACTGGTTCGGGTAAAACCTTCACGATGGCGAATGTCATTGCTAGAACGGGGCGTCCAGCCATCATTTTTGCCCCGAATAAGACGCTAGCCGCCCAGCTTTATAGCGAATTTAGGGAGTTTTTCCCCAAAAACGCTGTTGAGTACTTTGTTAGTTACTACGACTATTACCAGCCTGAGGCCTATGTCCCTCAGCGCGATCTGTTCATCGAAAAAGATTCATCTATTAATGAGCACATTGAACAGATGCGTTTGTCAGCCACGAAGAGTTTGTTAGAGCGTCGCGATGTCATTATTGTTGCAACCGTATCTGCAATTTACGGTATTGGTAATCCTGGCGACTATCACAGCATGGTGATGACGCTTCGTCCAGGTGACAAAATGAGTCAACGCGATATTTTGATGCGACTCATCGCAATGCAATATGACCGCAATGAAACTGACTTTAAGCGGGGCGTATTTAGAGTACGCGGTGACACCATTGATATTTTTCCGGCTGAGCATAATGAGTTGGCTGTACGAGTAGAGTTATTTGATGATGTTGTGGAGAGCTTGCAATTTTTTGACCCACTGACTGGAAAAATTCGTCAAAAGATTCCACGCTTTACGGTTTACCCAAGTTCTCACTATGTCACTCCACGAGAAACTGTTCTCAAAGCTATCGAAACCATTAAGGAAGAGTTACGCACTCGCTTAGATGAGTTTGTTAAAGACGGAAAGTTAGTGGAGGCACAACGACTTGAGCAGCGTACCCGTTTTGATTTAGAAATGCTTAATGAGTTAGGTTTTTGTAAGGGAATCGAAAACTACTCCCGACATCTCTCTGGTGCGGCGCCAGGCGAGGCCCCGCCTACCTTGGTAGACTACTTGCCCAATGATGCACTGATGTTCTTGGATGAGAGCCATGTTCTGATTGGGCAGCTCAATGCGATGTATAACGGTGATAAATCTCGCAAACATACCTTGGTTGAGTTTGGATTCCGCTTGCCTTCGGCAATGGATAACCGACCATTGAAATTTTCTGAATTTGAAACCAAGATGCGTCAAACCATTTTTGTTTCTGCAACGCCTGCTGACTACGAAAATACGCATCAAGGTCAAGTGGTTGAGCAAGTGGCAAGACCGACAGGTTTAGTAGACCCAGAAATTGAAGTGCTGCCGGCAAGCACTCAAGTGGATGACTTATTAAGCCAGATACATGAGCGAGTCAAAGTAGGTGAGCGCGTGTTGGTTACTGTACTCACTAAGCGAATGGCTGAGCAACTAACAGATTATCTTTCTGATAATGGGGTGAAGGTTCGCTATGTGCACTCTGATATCGATACGGTAGAGCGTGTTGAAATTTTGCGCGATCTTCGTTTGGGGGTTTTTGATGTATTGGTGGGAATTAATTTATTACGAGAAGGTTTGGATATTCCCGAAGTTTCATTGGTCGCCATTTTGGATGCGGATAAGGAAGGCTTTTTACGCTCCGAGCGTAGCTTGATTCAGACCATTGGGCGCGCCGCTCGAAATGTTCGTGGCAAAGCAATTTTGTATGCCGATAAGGTGACTGACTCCATGCGTCGAGCTATGGGGGAGACGGAGAGACGTCGAACCAAGCAAGTTGCTTTTAATAAGCTTCATGGGATTGAGCCAAAGGGCGTCCAAAAGCGCATTAAGGACATCATTGATGGGGTCTATGACGTCAAGGAGAAGCGCCAGGAGATGCAAGTTGAGCAAGAGCGGGCTCGCTATGAAGATATGGGCGAGAAGGATCTGGCTAATGAAATTAAGCGTTTAGAGAAGCAAATGAACGCAGAGGCAAAGAATCTCGAGTTTGAAAAGGCTGCTAGCACCCGTGACCGACTCACCAAGGTCAAGGAAATGGCCTTTGGGGCAAGGTCCCGAGACTCGGTCTAGAGATTAATCCTTTATTTCCTGACTTACCTTGAGGTTTTTTGGGATAATTCCCGAGCAATTTAATAGGGAATATGGTAAAGTTGAGTGGAATGGTCGGGTATTACCCGCCCGACTGTGAGCTGTCCATAACAATCCATTACCAAGGTGACATATGAGACTTACAACTAAAGGCCGTTTTGCAGTAACCGCAATGATCGATTTAGCCCTGCGTGAGACGCATGGTCCTGTAACTTTGGCTGGAATCAGTCAAAGACAGAAAATCTCCCTCTCCTATCTCGAGCAATTGTTCGGCAAATTGCGCCGTTTCAATATCGTAGAAAGTACTCGTGGTCCAGGCGGTGGATACACTCTGGCACGCGCATCGAATGAGATTAGCGTAGCGGACATTATTGTTGCAGTTGATGAACCTTTAGATGCTACTCAATGTGGCGGTAAGGGCAATTGCCATAGCGATGAAGATAATCATGGCCGTTGTATGACGCATGACCTATGGAGCAATTTGAACTCCAAGATGGTTGAGTATTTGAGTTCCGTCACTTTGCGTGATCTGGTTCTCCAGCAAGAAGGTCGCGGCATCGTCATACAAGACATGCGCCAAAAGAAAGTCAAAGTTGAAAGTGTGAAGGCTGAGAAAGCAGCTCCAGCAATCGCAGCTAAAAAAGACACCACTCCCAAAGCGCCTCTCATCAATTCAGTTTTTAATCTGGCGAGACAAAGTTAATTCAGTGTCGCCTCACTCTATAAGTAAATCATGAACGCACCGCAAGACCTTCCGCAGCAACCGGTTCCAATGTTTAGTCCAGAGCACTTCCCAGTGTATATGGACTACTCAGCCACGACGCCGATTGACCCTAAGGTGGTTGACAAAATGTTGCCATACTTGCGTGAGCAGTTTGGTAACGCAGCATCACGTAGCCATGCTTATGGCTGGGCTGCTGAGGAGGCGGTTGAGTGGGCGCGTTCTGAAGTAGCTCAATTGGCCCATGCTGACCCTAGAGAGATCGTATTCACAAGCGGTGCAACAGAGAGTATTAACTTGGCACTCAAGGGTGCAGCCCATTTTTATAAAGATCGCGGTAATCACATCATCACCGTGAAGACTGAGCACAAAGCAACCTTAGATACTTGTCGCGAATTAGAGCGCGAAGGTTACGAAGTAACTTATTTAGATGTTTTGCCAAACGGTTTAATTGACTATGCGCAGTTAGATGCAGCGATGAAGCCAGGAACCATTTTGACTTCAGTGATGTATGTCAATAATGAAATTGGCGTTGTGCAAGATATTCCTAAAATTGGCGATTTGTGCCGTTCACGTGGTGTGATATTTCATGTGGATGCAGCGCAAGCGACTGGGAAGGTTGAAATTGACCTAGAAAAGATCAAGGTAGATTTGATGAGCTTCTCTGCTCACAAAACCTATGGCCCTAAGGGGATCGGTGCCTTGTTTGTGCGCCGTAAACCACGCATTCGTATTGAAGCGCAGATTCATGGTGGTGGACATGAGCGCGGTATGCGTTCTGGCACATTGGCTGTGCATCAGATTGTTGGTATGGGCGAGGCATTTCGTATTGCCCGTATTGAGATGGCTGAAGAAAATAAACGGATCCGCGCATTGCGCGATCGTTTGCTTGCTGGCTTAAAAGATATTGAAGAAGTGTATGTCAATGGCGATATGGATGACCGTGTACCCCATAACTTAAACATTAGTTTTAACTATGTTGAAGGTGAGTCGATGTTGATGGCGTTGAAAGACTTGGCGATCTCATCTGGTTCTGCTTGTACTTCCGCTTCTCTTGAGCCATCTTATGTATTGCGTGCGCTTGGACGTAATGATGAGTTAGCACATAGCTCTATCCGCTTTACATTGGGGCGCTTTACTACTGAACAAGAAGTTGATTTCACCATTAAGTTAGTGAAAGAAAAAATTGCCAAGTTGCGTGAGTTATCGCCACTGTGGGAAATGTATAAAGATGGAATCGATCTGAGCACGATTCAATGGGCTGCACACTAAACAATAATTAAATAAAGAAATAACGAGGGAATACTATGGCTTATAGCGAAAAAGTAATCGATCACTACGAAAATCCACGTAATGTGGGCTCTTTTGAAAAGGGCGATGACAGTGTAGGCACCGGTATGGTTGGCGCACCTGCTTGCGGTGATGTGATGAAACTCCAAATCCGCGTAAATGATCAAGGCGTTATTGAAGATGCCAAGTTCAAGACTTATGGTTGTGGATCGGCCATTGCTTCTTCATCCTTGGTAACCGAGTGGGTTAAAGGAAAGACCTTGGATCAAGCTCTGGAAATTAAGAATTCTTTAATTGCCGAAGAGTTGGCGCTACCCCCAGTCAAAATCCATTGTTCTATTTTGGCGGAAGATGCCATTAAAGCTGCAGTTGCTGACTACAAAGAAAAGCATCCAGCTAAATAAGCGGATCGAAAAAATATGGCAATTACCCTAACCGAAAAAGCAGCAGCTCACGTTAATCGCAATTTAGAAAAGCGCGGTAAGGGCTGTGGGCTACGCTTAGGTGTTCGAACAACGGGTTGCTCTGGGTTGGCTTACCAATTGGAGTATGTTGACGAGGCCGCCCCAGAAGACACGATGTTTGAATCAAACGGTGTAAAAGTATTTGTTGATCCGAAGAGCTTGGCCTACTTAGATGGAACAGAATTAGACTTTGTACGTGAGGGTTTGAACGAGGGGTTTAAGTTTCAAAATCCAAATGTAAAAGACGAGTGTGGTTGTGGCGAATCCTTCCGCGTCTGACGATTACTTCCGTTTCTTTGGCCTAGATCAGCAATTCTCAATCGATTTGCCTGCTTTAGATCAGGCATATTTAGCCGTTCAAAAAGAAGTTCACCCAGATCGCCATGCTCGCGGAAGCGAGTCCGAGCAGCGCATCGCTATGCAAATGGCAACTTTGGCTAATACAGCCTATCAAACACTGAAGAACCCTATCCAACGCGGCTTATATCTTTGCCAATTACATGGTGTAGATGCGAAATTAGAGACAAACACTGCAATGCCCGCTGCTTTTTTGATGAAGCAAATGGATTGGCGTGAAAATTTAGATGAGCAGGCAGAAGACTTGGTAGCGCTGGAGGCATTGATGGAGGAGGTTGAGCTTTCTAAGCAAGATACCTTGCTAGAAATTTCCCAAGCAATAGATCATGCTCATAATTATGTGCGGGCTGCTGAATTACTCCGAGGCTTATTGTTTATTGATAAGTTCGCTATTGAACTTGATGACGCCATTGCTGCTTTAGTCTAGCTTTACACTCTATTTCTTATGGCCTTATTACAAATCTCAGAACCTGGAAAGTCCCTAGCGCCGCATCAACGTCGAATCGCTGTAGGGATTGATTTGGGCACCACGAATTCTTTGGTGGCTATCGTGCGCGATGCACTGCCAAAGGTGCTGCCAGATGCGCAAGGCAGAGAGCTACTCCCTTCGGTGGTACGTTATTTGCCTAATGGGCGAACCCAAGCTGGATTTGAAGCGCTAGAGAGCATCGTTATTGACCCCAAAAATACGATTGTTTCTGTAAAGCGTTTTATGGGGCGCGGCTTACTAGATGTGGAGCATCTTGAGAGTGCTCCTTATGATTTTGTAGATCAGCCTGGCATGCTCAAGTTGCGAACAGTTGCCGGTGATAAGAGCCCAATTGAAGTCTCTGCCGAAATTTTGGCGCGCTTGCGTCAACTGGCTGAGGATTCTGTATCCGATGACATTGTGGGTGCTGTGATTACAGTCCCTGCCTATTTTGATGATGCACAACGACAAGCGACTAAAGATGCTGCAAAGTTGGCTGGTATTGAAGTGTTGCGCCTATTGAATGAACCCACTGCTGCTGCTATTGCTTATGGATTAGATAACGCTTCCGAAGGTGTATATGCCGTCTATGATTTAGGTGGTGGTACCTTTGACATTTCTATATTGCGCATGAGCAAAGGGGTGTTTGAAGTGCTGTCCACTGGCGGAGATTCTGCTTTAGGTGGTGATGACTTTGATCATCGCTTGTACTGCTGGGTAATCGAGCAGGCTAAGCTTCCACCGCTATCGATCCATGATCACCGTACTCTGCTTCAAGCTTGTAAACATGCTAAAGAGCAATTAAGTAATAACCCATTAGCGCGCGTACATGTAACTCTTGCTGATGGCACGGTAGTCAATGTTGGTATTAGTCAGGCCCAATTCTTTGAGATGACGCAAAACCTACTTGCCAAGACATTAGTTGCCTGTAAAAAGGCATTGCGTGACGCTGGCTTAAAGGCTGAGGATGTAAAAGGCGTTGTGATGGTTGGTGGCTCAACTCGTATGCCTAGTGTGCAGCGTGCGGTTGGTGAGTTATTTGGTACGCAGCCATTAAATAACCTTAACCCTGATCAAGTTGTTGCGCTTGGGGCTGCAATGCAAGCCGATTTGCTTGCAGGCAATCAAAGTAAAGATGATGAGTGGTTGTTATTGGACGTGATTCCACTTTCACTTGGTATTGAGACGATGGGTGGATTAGTTGAAAAAATTATTCCTCGCAACACACCTATCCCAGTTGCCAGGGCACAAGACTTTACAACTTTTAAAGATGGACAAACTGCACTGGCTATACAGGTAGTGCAGGGAGAGCGTGAGCTGGCACAGGATTGTCGTTCTTTAGGTAAGTTTGAATTACGCGGCATCCCTCCGATGGCGGCTGGCGCTGCACGTATTCGGGTTACTTTCCAGGTTGATGCAGATGGGTTGCTATCTGTTAGTGCTACTGAGCAGGGTTCTGGAGTGAAAGCCTCAATTGATATCAAGCCTTCTTACGGTTTGACTGATGCTGAAATTACCAGAATGTTGCAAGACGGTTTTTCATCCGCAAAAGAAGATTTGTTAGCTCGATCTTTGCGAGAAGAGCAGGTTAATGCTCAAAGATTATTGGATGCCGTCCAAACAGCCTTAGATAGTGACAGGAGCTTACTCTCTGCAGAAGAGCAGTCTGTCATTGATCAAGAGATGGCTAACTTGCAAAAGATTTTGAATGAAGAAACAGATAGTGCGGTAGTGCGAAAGGCTGTTGATCATGCTGCCAAGGCCACAGATGATTTTGCACAAATGCGAATGAATGCCAGTATTCAAAAAGCGCTTTCCGGTAAGAATGTCGCTGAAATTTAACCATCTATAGAAATTGATCATGACGCAAATTGTTGTTCTACCTCATAGTGAATATTGCCCCGAAGGTGCGGTCGTTGAGGTTTTGCCTGGTACCTCTATCTGCGAAGCATTGCTGGAGAATGATATTCCGATTGAACATGCATGCGATATGGTTTGTGCCTGCACCACCTGCCATGTCATTGTTAAAGAGGGTTTTCAGAGTCTGAATCCTCCAGATGAAAATGAAGAGGACATGCTTGATCGCGCTTGGGGCTTGAACCCTCAATCTCGTTTATCTTGCCAAGCGATTGTGGCTCGTGAGGATTTAGTGATCGAGATTCCGAAGTACTCCATCAATCACGCAAAAGAAAACCATTAAAAACAAAGAGACTTTAAATTGATCAAAACCAAGATCACTTTATTTGCAGTCCTATTTTCAGTCTTTGCTATTGCCTACGCTGATGGCGCACATCCAGGTATCACTACTGAATTAGTTATTCGCACCCCGGATGATTGGTCTGGAAGTAAGCTACCTCCGTACCTCAACGACGCTCCAGAAATTGCATTAATGAGATACATCATCCCGCCGCAAACTGCTTTACCGATTCATCAACATCCCTCAATTAATGCGGCATATGTCATGGAGGGTGAAGTAACCGTGGTGAAAGAGGGTGGTGGCGAGCGCACCTTTCGTAAAGGCGAAGCGATCATTGAGATGGTTGGAAAGTGGCATCACGGAATTAATCGTGGGTCAGTCTCAACCGAACTCATCGTTTTTTACGCAACAGCAAAAGATTTACCATTGGCAGTTAAAAAAGACTAAGACCAAATAAATTTAACGCTTTGGTGCTGTAGCGCTTGATTCGCGAATTACTAAATTTACATTCGCTTTAATTTTCTTGGGTAAATTATCTACCCCATTGATTTGAGAAATTAAATGATTTGCAGCTTGAGCCCACATTCCAATTGCATCGATATGAATCGTGGTCAAACTAGGCAAAAGATGTCTAGATATTTCTAGATCATCAAATCCCACAATCGATAGGTCTCGTGGAATTTTCATACCTTGGTTCTGCGCTTCTAAAAGGGCCCCAAGCGCTAAAACGTCTTGCCCGCAAATAATTGCCGTTATTTTGGGATTGGAGATCAGTAGTTTTTTTAAGCCAAGCCTAGCTTCATGAAGCTCATAGTGACATTCCACGATAACTTCAGGTTTAAGGTGAATTTTTTTCTCAGCCAATAGCTCTAGAGCCCCTGCCACTCGGTCTTTGGCGCGATCATTGTTATGAGTGATGCCGGTCAGAATGCCAAAATGTTTATGACCTTTTTCAAGCAGGTGCCGAACCCCTAGTTTGATAGCCTCTCGATTATCAAACCCAGATGCATATCCATTGAATGGGGTGGTGAGTGAGCCAACATGAATGTAGGGAATATTACGTGTCTTCAAGAGTTTGAGAGCTTCCCTTTCTTGGCTGGTACCAAAAAGAGCAATGCCTTCAACTCCTCTTGCTAATAGATTATTGATTTGGTTTGTTTCTATAACAGGGTCGTAGTTAGTGCTTGCAACCAACAGTTGGTAACCAGCTTGATTTAGTTGTTTCTGAAACTCTGCAAGTCCTTGAGCAAAGATGGCGTTATCAAGTGTTGGCACGATGGCGCCGATAGTTCCTGATCGCTTCAGCATTAGCGACCTTGCACCAGCATTAGGTATGTAGCCTAACTTCTTGATGACATCATGAATCTTTTCTTTGAGCGCTGTACTGACGGTATCAGGGCGATTTAAAGCGCGGGATACGGTCGCGGTGGAAACTTTTGCTGCAGATGCAACATGATCAATAGTGATGGCGCCGGTATTTTTTTTCATCTTCAGTTGGGGTAAGTACTAATCCAATCTTATGGACAGAATTTATATTACTGTTAAATTAGGGCTATTATGAAAGCGCTTACATTTCCTGTCATTCTATAAGGAATTAGAAATTTTTAGCAGACTTTTTTCTCTCGTCTTATTTTTTGCCATATTGCTCTTGGCTTGGTTTGGCTTGACTGAGTGGACGGGCACAATCTCGAGCGCAAGATTCCCATCGCCTACCGAAACTTGGAATTCTTTCAAGATTATCGCAATGCAAGGGTATGGCAATGGCAAGTTATATCAACACGTTCTTCAGAGCATGATGTTGGTTACAACGGGATTCTTAGTGTCTTCATCCTTGGGTATCTTGCTAGGTATCCTGATGGGTGCCAATAAGAAGATAGAGGCTTTTGTAAACCCCATCTTTTTAACGTTGAGACCAATACCTCCATTGGCCTGGATTCCATTGGCAATCGTATGGTTGGGCCTAGGTAATTCAGCTAAGGTAATGGTGATTTACGTTGCTGCATTCGTGCCAGCGGTAATTAATAGCTTTACCGGTGTTCGCTCCATTGAGATGCCGCAACGCGAAGCTGCTGCAATGCTGGGCATTAGTCGCTTTGCCTATTACCGTGAAGTCTTGATACCTGGAGCTCTGCCATTAATCTTTACTGGCTTACGGCTCTCACTCCAGGCTTCTTGGACGACACTCGTTGCTGCTGAGTTGGTAGGGGCAACCTTAGGATTAGGCTCAATCCTCAATCAAGCAGCGCAGGACATTAATCCCGCAATGATTTTGGTAGGCATGATCAGTGTCGCTATTTCTGGCTGGCTTATGACGCAAATTTTGGCGAAAGCTGAGCGTTATGCAATGCCCTGGAGAGCATGATGGCTCATCGTGATCGCTTAAACCAGGGTGAGTTTGTGTTATGGACGGGGCTAGGTATTGCTAGCTTTATTGGTTTTTGGTATCTGTCAGTTCTCTTGGGTTTCGTACCCAAGCAATTTTTACCTGCCCCACATGAGGTTCTTCTCAAATTTATTCATTTGATCAATGAACCCTTTTCTGGATATACCCTATTAGCCCATATCGCCTCCAGCTTTCAGCGATTCCTGTATGGATTTTTATTGGCCGTGGCAATCGGAATTCCATTGGGCCTCTTAATGGCTTTATCTCGATTTGCAAACCAACTCATTACGCCATTTTTTGAAAGTATCCGCTTTGTTGCACCAATTGCTTGGGTGCCATTTGCAGCGCTTTGGTTCGGCACCGGAATTGGCGGTCCTGTATTGGTCATTTTTATGGGTGCTTTTCCTCCTGTATTAATTAATACCTATCGTGGCGCGATCCACGTGGATAAAAAGTATCTTGAGGCCGCCAGAATGTTGGGGGCAGGGAAATTGCGATTGATGACCGAAGTCTTATTTCCGGCAGCAATTCCATCCATCATTGCGGGGCTAAGAATTTCTGCTGGCCTAGGTTGGCAATCTTTAGTTGGCGCAGAGTTAATTGTGGCCTCTAGTGGTGTGGGCTACATGATGGTTAAAGGTCAAGCCAGTATTCAGACCGATATTGTGATGAGCGGCATGATTGCTATTGGGCTCATCGGCTTATTTATTGATGTACTTTTAAGGCAGGCTGAAAAGTTCACTGTTCACTATAGAGAAATTTGAGTTATGGCAGATATTGTTTTCGATTCCGTAGAACGCAGCTTTAAACAGGGCGGCAAAGAATTTTTGGCTGTAGGCGGAATTAATTTAACCGTTAAAGACAGGGAGTTTGTGGCGATCGTCGGACCATCTGGATGCGGCAAAACAACTTGTATGCGTATGGTTGCTGGTTTAGAAATGCCTAGCAAAGGACGAGTTTTGGTAGGCGGTAAAGAGGTAAAGGGTCCTGGACCTGATCGCGCCGTCGTGTTCCAGCAGTTTGCTTTGTTTCCATGGAAAACAGTGCAAGAGAATATTGAGTTTGGTTTGAAATCCATGAGTATGAGCACAGAGGAAAAACGCGATAAGACCGCGCGATTGATTTCCTTGATGGGTTTGGAGGGATATGAGCAGGCATACCCCCATCAATTATCTGGAGGTATGCAGCAACGTGTTGCCATTGCACGCGCTTATGTGCTTGAGCCAGAAGTGCTGTTGATGGATGAGCCTTTTGGAGCTTTGGATGCACAGACTAGGGTGGTGATGCAGGAAGAGTTGGTAAGACTGGCTCGCAAGAATCCTAAAACTGTTTTATTTATTACCCATGCAGTTGAGGAGGCGGTATATCTCGCAGATCGTGTGGTGGTGATGTCTAGAAGGCCTGGATTGATTCGGGAAGTCATTGACATTAAGGCTGTTCGAGAGAAAGAGGGCTGGGATTCTCATTCGCGTATTGAGGATGTAATGGATTTAAGTTCGTTTGTGCAGTTGCGTAGTCAGATTTGGAAGTTATTACGGGAGCAAAACCTAGGCGTTGATCATTGATTCACTTTTGTAATATATGAAGGAGATAAAAATGCAATTCAAAAAAACATTAGCAAGCATCTTAGGGGCAACAGTTTTATCAGCAGTCAGTATTGGGCAAGTACAAGCACAGGCAAAGCCTGCGTTGACAGAGATTAAGGTGAGTTATCAGCCTGCTTTATATTGGGCTCTACCATTTTTTGTGGCTACAGAAAAGGGTTGGTGGGGTGAATTAGGTTTAAAGCCTGAGTTCAGCACTTTCCCAGCAGGTGTTCCACAGATTGCAGCATCCGCTTCCAAATCTTGGGATGTGGGCGGCACTGGATCAGTTCCTGCGGTACTGGGCTACGTCCGATTTGGTATTAAGACTATTGGACTGAGTAATGATGAGTCTGCAGGTAATGCATTGCTGGCAACTTCAAAAGCAGCAGAAGCTTTTGCTGCTAATCCGCAATCCTTAAAAGGGCAGACTATTGTGCTGACCGGTAACTCCACTGGAGATTACGCTGTCCAGTCTTGTTTGAAAAAGTATGGATTATCTAAGACGGATGTCGTTATTAAAAACATGGGTCAAGGTGAAATCATTTCTGCCATGTCATCTGGTAATGCAGACTTCGGTGGCTTATGGGCACCAAATATCTATACCTTGGAAGAAAAAGCTGGAGCAAAAGTCATCTGTAGCGGTAAAGATGGTGGCGCATTTGTTCCGGGCGCATTGATTGTTCGCGGTGATTATGCAAAAGAGAATCCACAGAACGTTGCTAAGTTCTTGGCTATCTATCTACGTACATGGAAATGGATGAACGCAAATAAGCCACAAGCTATCGCTATGATGAAAAAGTTCTATGAGCAGGGCGGCGTTACTATTTCTGAAGCATCCATGAAAAAAGAGTTTGATACTCGTCCTACTTATGATTTGGCTGCTGAGTTAAAGATTATGGATAACTCCAAAGGCCCTTCACAAGTTGATGGCTGGTTTAATGCGATTGCGGCATTTATGCAGTCAACCGGCGCGATTCAAACTGTTCCACCTGCAAATGAATACATTACTGATGAATTCATGAAGATGGTGAATGCAGATAAAAAGCTACGTGAATTTGCAAACAATACTAAGTAGTACATAAATCAATCTAAAAAGTGAGGGAAACCTCATTTTTTAGATTTAAGCTGTAAGCGCTTACACAATGAAGGTAACAAATATGTCTATTAATTACTTAAAAAAAGCAGCAAAAACGCCTGAGACAGAAACTTCAACTGCCCAACAGGTGGTAACTGAGATGCTGGTCAATATTGAGAAAAATGGCGAAGCAGCTGTGAAGGAATACGCTTCCAGGCTGGATAAGTGGACTGGCGAAATTGTGATGTCTGAGCAAACCATTAACGCTATCTTGGCGGATGTGCCTAGCTCAGTTAAAAAGGATATCGATTTTGCTGTTAAGCAAGTATATGACTTCGCAATCGCTCAAAAAAATAGCATTCAAGATTTCTCAACGACTTTACATACAGGGGTGACGGCTGGTCAAAAGGTCTTGCCAGTGAATGTAGTCGGCTGCTATGCACCTTCAGGACGCTATGCTCATATTGCATCGGCTTACATGACGGTAGCCACTGCTAAGGCAGCAGGCGTCAAAAATATCATTGCATGTTCAAGCCCTTTTCGTGGTGGCGGCATCCATCCTTATGTTCTTTATGCATTTAAAGCAGCCGGAGCAGATGTCATCATGACATTGGGTGGCGTACAAGCAATTGCATCTATGGCCTATGGTTTGTTTACTGGAAAACCTGCTGATGTTGTTGTGGGACCGGGTAATAAGTTTGTAGCTGAAGCCAAACGCTCTCTTTTTGGTAAGGTCGGTATTGATGTATTTGCGGGACCCTCTGAAATTGCGGTAATCGCAGATGAAACTGCCGACCCCAAAATTGTTGCAAGTGATTTGGTTGGTCAAGCAGAGCATGGCCATGAATCACCAGCCTGGTTATTCACCACTTCTGAGAAATTAGCTAAAGAGGTGATGGTATTAGTGCCTCAGATGATTGATCTCTTACCACCAACTGCTAAAGATGCTGCTGCTTGTGCATGGCGCGATTATGGTGAAGTGATCGTATGTGGCTCACGTGAAGAAGTTGCTCAAATCTCAGACAAGTATGCTAGTGAGCATCTTGAAGTGCATGCAAAAGACTTGGATTGGTGGCTCAGTAATCTGACTTGTTATGGCTCACTCTTCTTGGGTGAAGAAACAACGGTGGCATTCGGCGATAAGACTAGTGGCCCTAATCACGTATTACCAACTAAGGGTGCAGCTAGATACTCTGGCGGCTTATCTGTTCATAAGTTTATGAAAACACTCACTTGGCAAAAGATGACGCGTGAGGGTAGTAAGGAAATGGCTTTGGTCACTGCCAGAATTAGTCGCTTAGAAGGTATGGAGGCGCATGCTCGTACTGCAGATGATCGACTTGAGAAATATTTCCCTGATGAAAAATTTGATCTTGGTGTTCCAGTAGAGGTATGAGTTCTATGATGAATCATTTATTTGGATTACAGGGAAAAACTGCCTTAGTTACTGGTGGTAGTAGTGGCTTGGGTGAGGGTATTGCTTTAGCACTTGGACTTGCGGGTGCTGAAATTGCAATCGCTGCTCGTAGGGAGGCGCCTCTAAATGAAGCCGTTGGCCGCTTAAGCCAAAAGGGTATTAAAGCGAGCGCTTTTATGGCCGACCTCAGTGTTCTTGAACAATCTGCAGAGCTATCTAAACAAGTGCTTACTAAGCTAGGAAAAGTGGACATTTTAGTTAATGCTGCTGGTATTAATTTACGAGAGCCATTTGGTGATATCACTCCGCAGAGTTGGCAAGAGCAATTAAATGTGCAGCTAGCCGCACCATTTTTTATGACTCAAGCGCTTGCTCCACAGATGAAAGGGCGGCAATGGGGAAGGGTAATTAATATTGCCTCCTTACAGAGTTATCGTGCATTTGCTAACAGCGCTCCATATGGTGCTGCAAAGGGTGGAATCTTGCAATTGACTCGAGCGATTGCTCAAGAATGGTCAAAGTTTGGTATTACCTGCAATGCTATCGGGCCCGGTTATTTCCCGACAGCATTAACAGCACCAGTATTTGGCGACCCTGCCCTTGTAAAACTACACGCTGAACGAACTGCTATCGGACGAAATGGTGAGATTCAAGACCTTAATGGCATTGCTATTTTCTTAGCAAGTGAGGCATCAGCGTATATTACTGGCCAAACCATCATGGTTGATGGCGGCTATACAGCTTCGTAAGGAATCTAATCATGAAAGCATTGGTGTATACCCAGCCAAATGAGATGCAAATTTTGGAGCGACCCTATCCTTCCTTAGAGGCGAATGAGGTCGTGCTCAAGATTGAGTCGGTTGGTATTTGTGGCAGTGATATGCATGCCTTTCATGGACATGATCCTCGAAGAAAGCCCGGCTTAGTTCTGGGGCATGAGTTTGCAGGCACTGTAGAGGAGACCAGTTCCTCATTATTTGCCAAGGGCCAAAGAGTAACGGGCAACCCATTAATTACTTGTGGGCATTGCGAATATTGCTTACAGGGTAGAAATAATTTATGTGCTAATCGCACAATGGTTGGTATGACGAGACCGGGTGCATTTGCGCAATACATGAGTATTCCGGCAAGCTCCTTGATTGCCATTCCTAATGGGCTAGGTGTGGATGCTGCCGCATTAACTGAGCCAGCCGCTACTGCAGTCCATGCAATTAATCTATCGATGCGGGCATTGCAGCGCCCCATTCAGGAATGTCGTGTATTGGTCTTGGGGGGTGGTGCTATCGGCATGTTATCGGCATTGCTTTTGAAGCATTATGGCGTTGGCGATCTGACTGTTGCAGAGGTAAATCCATTGCGTAGACAGGCGCTTGAACAGCATGCAGCCTGCAATACGATTAATCCGATGGATGAACAGCCAACCGAAAACGGTTATGAGTTTGTTATGGATTGTGTTGGAGCAGCAGTAACTCGAAATACTGCTTTAGCCGCAGTGAAACCCGGTGGGGTAGTCATGCATGTTGGCCTACAAGATTGGGCTAGCGAAATCGATATGCGTAAGTTGACCTTAGCCGAAATCACGCTACTTGGAACTTACACTTATTCCACCGTGGATTTACAGGCCACAGTTAACTTATTAGCACGTAATGCATTTGGTAATTTGTCATGGGTAGAGAGCCGTTCACTTGAAGATGGACCACAAGCATTTATGGATCTACATGCTGGAAAAACTGCTGCAGCAAAAGTCTTGTTGAAGCCTTTTTAGTAGAGCGCAACATATTGAATGGCCTAGCTGAGCAATAGACAAAGGATTTCTATGCAGTTTGATTTTCATTCGACCCGCTCAATCTTGGTGCAAAGAGGGGGCTCGTCCCAGCTAGCAAAAATTGCTCGAGAGCAAGGCGCGAATAAAGTGCTCATCGTGACAGATCCAGGTGTTCTTTCTGCGGGTTTATTGGAAAAGGCATTACCGCAATTCAAAGAGCTAGGTATTCCAGTACATATTTTTTCTGATGTTCAGGCTGACCCACCCGTTGCGGTAATTGAAATGGCAGTTCAAGTGGCGCAAGAATATCAAGCTGACTGTGTGATTGGTTTTGGCGGTGGAAGCTCAATGGATGTAGCAAAGCTGGTGGCATTGCTCTCTCTTGGTAAAGAAAAATTAGCTGATATCTATGGAATTGGTAACGCAAAAGGCCCGCGCCTTCCTTTGATATTAGTGCCGACTACTGCGGGAACGGGATCCGAGGCTACCAAGAGTTCAGTAGTGACGGTGAGTGAGAGTGAGAAGAAGGGAGTACTTTCTCCCTATTTATTGCCTGATGTTGCCTTGCTCGATGCTGAGTTAACTTTAGGTTTGCCTGCCCATGTTACGGCTGCAACCGGAATTGATGCCATGGTTCATGCTATTGAAGCGTTTACTACCAAACATTTAAAAAATCCGATGGCTGACTGTCTCGCCAAGGAAGCGCTGAGATTATTGTCAAACAATCTGCATCGAGCTGTGATGTCGGGGGAAGATATTGTCGCCCGTGAAAATATGCTGCTTGGCGCATGCCTGGGTGGTATGGCATTTACAAATGCGCCCGTTGCGGGCGTTCATGCTCTTGCTTATCCAATAGGCGCTAGATTTCATATTCCCCATGGGCTTTCTAATTCTTTGGTATTGGCGCCAGTAATGCGCTTCAATTTGGAAGTGGCTCATGCAATGTATGCCGATCTAGGGCAAATTATTAAGCCAGGCCTACAAGGTTCAACCATAGATCAAGCTACCCAATTGGTCGACTATCTTGCCACCTTAGCTGGAGAGTTGGGTTTACCCACTCGACTAAGTCAGGTTGGTATTGCAGAAAAAGATATTGATCAGCTTGCGATAGACGCAATGCTGCAAACTCGTCTATTGATGAATAGTCCACGGGAAATCAAACTGCAAGATGCGGCAGCGCTCTATAGAGAGGCCTTATAAAGTTGATAAGAAGTGTTTCTTAATCGCTTGAGTAATATTTTGACGACCATGTTTTTTACGCTCTAAGAGCCCTACTTTTCGGTAGACCGTTTTGCCAGGAAGCTCTTGGATCTTTAATTGGCGATCACTAGTCCAGGCAATATTTGCTAGCTTCGGAATAATTGAATAGCCTAGGCCTTGTCTTACCAGCTCGATAATCGCTTCTACTGAATTCAATTCCATGCTGTCTTGAATTTTAAGTTTATTCACCTTGATGGTTTGTTCAACTAGATGGCCAGTCCAGGTATTGCGCTCAAAGCGAATAAAGGGCAGGGAGTTATTGAGGTTCTTTGAGGTCTTGGATGAGCTAGGCGAGATCAAGATCATGGGTTCTTTATAGAGCTCGGTCCATTGCACAGTTTGGGGTAATGCATAAGGGGACTCAGTCACGATAGCAGCATCTAGAGTGCCTTCCATTACTTGATCAAGGAAGTTGCTCGAGAGACCTGCAATGAGCTTAATTTCTAATTCAGGATAACTTTGCTTAAGTTCATTAAGGGTTTTGCCAAATGCACCCATAAGGGTAGACACTAGGGCTCCTAGAACAATAGTGCCACTCAGTTCGGATTTAAGGTTAGAGCCCAGGGATTCGTATTTAACAATAATCTCTTGTATCGGCTCAATTACGGCACGACCATTACTATTGAGCGAAAGAGAACGTTTCGTTCTATCAAAAAGCTCTACTCCAATTTCCTGCTCTAATTGCTGTAATTGCTGTCCTGCAGCAGCAGCTGTTAAACCAATCTCTCTGGCAGCGGCCGCAACACTTTTATGACGGGTGATGGCAATGAAATTTTTGAGGAGTTTGATGCTAGACATGAAATTTATTATAAATAAATTCTTTATCTCAAAGAAAAAATAATCAATAAATTTATAGGAACTCAGGATGAGTATTTATATAAATTATTTTATTTTGGTGGTAAGGTGCAGGAAAGAATATGCATGTGGCTAATGCACACAATGGAGGCAGCTGAATTATGTCGGATAAGAAAGAGGTTTCTCAACGCCGTAAATTTCTTCAAAAATCCCTCACTGTTGGGGGCGGCATTGGGGGGATCCTAGCTTCTAAGAATGCGCTCTCGCAGACCAATGACAGTAATTTTTTAGCTATTGATCCTTGGACCAAAGTTCAGGGATCGACTTTTATTAATCCTCCTTATGGATTGCCTTCCAAATACGAGAAGAATGTAGTTCGGGTTCTACCTTCGCCACCACCTACTTTTTTAACTGGCTCAAGAACCCCCTTGCAAAATTTGCATGGGATTATTACTCCCAATGGATTGGTATTTGAAAGACATCATGCTGGTATCCCCGATATCAATCCAGATCAGCATCGCTTAGTCATTCATGGATTAGTTGATCGGCCCATGATATTTACCATGGAAGACATCGTGCGCTTTCCATCTGAATCACGCGTGTATTTTTTAGAGTGTTCTGGTAATAGTGCGGCAGAGTTAAAGAAGGCAACCGGAAAGACTGCCCAGGAAATTCATGGACTCCTTTCATGTTGTGAGTGGACGGGCGTTCGCTTGTCGACAATTTTGCAAGAGTGTGGCGTTCAGCCATCTGCAAAGTGGGCCCTAGCTGAGGGGGCTGATGGTGCGGCCATGACTCGCAGTATTCCAATGAGCAAGATGATGGATGACGCCTTATTGGTGTATGCGCAGAATGGGGAGATGTTGCGTGCAGAGCAGGGTTACCCCCTAAGACTCTTCCTACCGGGATATGAGGGGAACATGAGTATCAAGTGGTTGCGTCGTATCAAGTTAGGCACCGAGCCTTGGCAGACACGTGAGGAAACTTCTGCTTATACCGATTTGCTACCTACTGGGAAGGCAGAACAATTTACTTTTGCAATGGATGTGAAGTCTGTGATTACACAACCATCGGGAATGATGAAGCTCAAATCAAAAGGCTTCTATGAGGTATCTGGTTTTGCTTGGTCGGGTAAGGGCACGATTAAGCGCGTTGAAGTTTCAACTGATGGCGGTACTTCATGGGCCCAAGCTGTCTTACAGGAGCCCGTGATGGATAAGTCTCTCGTGCGTTTCCGCTTCCCTTGGATGTGGGATGGTGCTCCGGCTATGCTGATGAGTCGCGCCATCGATTCGAGCGGCGCAGTGCAGCCCTCAATGGGATCTCTGCTAAAGGAAAAAGGCACCAACTTTTTTTATCACAATAATGCTATTCAGCCTTGGCGCGTAGCAGCTAATGGGGAGATTACCAATGGTCGCTAATCGTATTCCTCTGAAGGTAATCTACAGCGTGCTTGTGATTGGTTCTATCACGGCTTGTAGTAGTTCTTATCACTCAAATGGGCCAGTTGGTATTGGTAAGCCCATCTCTGAGAATCAAATTCGCTTATGGAATATTGATATCGGCCCAAATGGTGAAGGATTGCCTGCAGGTTCTGGTACGGCGATTACTGGTGAAGTCCTATTTCAACAACAATGCGCTTCTTGCCATGGAGACAAAGGTCAAGGTTCTATAGCAAATCGGTTGGTTGGCGGTGGTGCGTTAAATACCAACTCGCCTGTGAAGACGGTTGGTAGCTTTTGGCCGTATTCCACAACGATATTTGATTACACCCGGAGGGCGATGCCTCATAACGCGCCTCAATCATTAACCAATGATCAAGTCTATGCGGCAACAGCCTATATTTTGTATTTAAATAAGATCATCTCTCAAGATGCCGTTATGAATGCGAAAACATTGCCTTTAGTAAGAATGCCCAATAGGGATGGATTTATTCCAATTGAGCGTTAACTTGTCGTTGGGATATTGCAGGCGAAACATGAGGGTGCTTATATTGAGATAAAGTAAATATTTATCTCAAAGAAAATTATATTCGATTTTAATTTTACTATCTATCGATATAATGGACTTATGTCTAATACCGATCTCAAAGTAAAAGTCTGGCGTGGCGCCGAGCAGGGGGAATTTATTGAGTACCTGGTGCCGCGCAATTCCAATCAAACCGTTTTGGATGTGGTGACCTACATCCAGCGTAAGCTTGACCCTACATTAAGTTATCGCTTTGCTTGCCGCGTTGGAATGTGCGGCTCTTGTGCCATGACGGTGAATGGTGTTGCTCGCTGGACATGTCGAACCCATGTGTCTCAAATCGTGAAGGGTGATTCACTCGAAATTGCACCATTGAATAATTTACCCGTGATTAAAGACCTTGCAACAGATATGCGTGAGTTCTTTAATAAATGGAAGGGTGCAGTTGGGTTCTTTAAGGGCACTCAAACTCGTCACGACGATTTTGCAAAAGTAGAGCCACAGTCTGAAGAGCGTCAATTGGCTAATGCGGGAATTGAATGTATTGGTTGTGGTGTTTGTTATGCCTCATGTGAAGTGGTTGAAGCAAGACCTAATTACCTGGGCCCTGCAGCTTTGAATAGAGCTTGGACATTAACGAATGACATCAGAGATGTACAGCAGCTTGAGCGCATGCAGGCAGTAGCAGGAGACGCAGGCTGTCATGCCTGCCATACGCAAGGTTCCTGTACTGAGCGCTGCCCTAAGGCAATAGAACCAACGGCAAGTATTGCTGGACTGAAGAAGCTAGTGGCAAGAGCCGCAGTGCGTGGCAGCAAGTGGGGTAAGTTATGAGTCAGGGCGTTTTACAGGCAAAGCTCTGGTATGCCCAAAGAATCAGCGCAATGATTCTTGGAATCTGTGTAGCGATACACCTCCTCATTATTTTTTATGCAATCCGAGGCGGTATCTCTGCTCAAGAGATTTTGGGTCGTACACAAGGCAATATCGCATTCGCACTTTTTTATGAGTTATTTGTTTTGGCATGTTTTGTCCATGCTCCAATTGGCGTAGCCAATATTCTTCAAGAAACTATTCCAAAGACTGGATTGGCAAAGCCCATTTCTTGGGTTCTTGCAATCGCTATTCTTGCTCTTGGAACAACAGCTGTAGTTGGTGTGTATACCGGGGGCAGCTTATGAACTCTAGACCGCACTTAGATTACCGAGCCAAAAGCCACTTATCTTATTTTGCATATGCATGCCATCGATTGTCTGGTCTGCTCTTGGCATGTTTTATTCCATTACATTTTTTAATGCTTTCTCAATCCTTGCGTGGCGCTCAAGGATTTGAGGCCTCTTTGAAGTTGACTGATTTTTGGGTATTTAAGTTTGGTGAATGGGTATTAGTCATCTTATTGGCTATTCACCTAGCTGGAGGAGTGCGCTTGCTGATGATTGAATTTGGACCTTGGCGTGGTTTGCGTAAGGGATGGATTCAAGCCTCCATATTGTTCGCAATCATTTGCGGGCTCTTATTTCTATATTTTGCTAACTAGTTAGGTTGATATGCAACTCAATATGGATTTGGTAGAAGAGGCTTGTAAGGAGCTCTATATCCGTGCACTAAAAGTGCTTCCAGATGATATTAAAGATGGAATCAATCGTTTAGACCGGGCTGAAACTGATCGGCGAGCACAGGTTGTTCTCAAAACCATGATTACTAATATCGCTGTGGCAGAGCGGGAAGATAATTTGCTCTGTCAGGATACTGGCTTACCTATCTATAACGTTAAGATTGGTGGCAATGTGCAGTTTGATGGCATGGCTTTAAAAGCAGCCATTCGTAAAGGTTGTGAGCGTGCCACTAAAGAATATCCTTTGAGATCTTCAGTCGTACATCCCATAACACGCAAAAATAATCATACTTCTTGCGGTATTGATATGCCTGCAATCCATATCGATTTTGCAGATGAGTCTGAGACAGTTGAAATTGAAATGGTGCCAAAAGGCAGTGGATCAGAGAACAATTCTTTTCTAAAAATGGCGATACCTGCAGATGGTATCAATGGAGTCAAGGCATTTGTAATTGAAAGCGTCGTATCCGCTGGCGGTAAAACCTGTCCACCAACGATTGTTGGCGTAGGTGTTGGTGGAACATCTGACCAATGTGTTGCGATGGCAAAAAGAGCGGCTACCCGTCCGCTAGGAAGCGCTTGCACTGATGAAGAGGGTGCAAAGCTGGAAAAAGAGTTGAGTGCAGCCGTGAATCATCTCGGTATTGGACCCCAAGGACTTGGTGGTGATGGCACAGCCTTTGCCGTTCATGTCGAACTTGCACATACTCATATTACCCTCAATCCTGTTGCAGTAAATATGCAATGCCATTCTGCACGCAGGGCGCGTGCCACCTTTACGCCATCTGGCGTCAGTTACGGATTCTGAGGAGAATATTGATGGCACACTATGTTCTCCAGACGCCGGTAAACGAAGAAGCAATTCGTAAGTTACGTATTAATGACACCGTAACCTTGCAAAATACTCTATTTGGCATTCGTGATGCAACACAA
>CANCIL010000018.1 GCA_947378095.1 Betaproteobacteria bacterium | reverse complement strand
GTTTGAGGTAGTGGGGCTGTCATAAACAAGTTTTGGTATTAACCACCTGTAACAGGTGCAATGATTTCGACTTGATCATTTTCATTGAGCGGATACTGATCGTGTTTGCTTTTGGGAACAAATTGCAGATTGACTGCTACGGCATAAGGAGGTTTGGCTTGAATTAAGCTCAAAGCATCGCTCACCATACTTTGATGAGGTAAGTCATATTCTTGTTGATTGACAATTACACGCATACATCCACTCCAGAATGTTTTTCTGCGCCCGTAATGCTTAAGCCTAATTCTTGTGCTGTAGGGCTTGCACCAAATTCTAAGATCTCTAATACACAATCTAAGATAGCAGGGGCAATCATAAAACCATGGCGATACAGTCCATTAATCAAAATCAAATCAGATTGAGCTTTATCTTGACGGATTTGTATCGCAGGCAAATTATCTTGCAAAGTTGGTCTACATTGGGTCGACATTTCCAGAATCCGTGCTTCAGCAAAGCCGCTATGTACCGTATAAACCGCACTTAATAATTCCATAGCAGATCGCACGCTCATTTCAGATAAATCATCTGATTCAATTTCAGTAGCACCAACAACATAGACATCATTTTCTTTTGGTGCGATATAGATCGGATAACGCGGATGAATTAAGCGTGTGGGTCTACGCAATTTGACTTCTGGCGCATACAGTCTCAATACTTCTCCACGAACGCCACGTAGTGTGTTGCTAGATTGATTCCAAGCGTTCTGTGCACCAACACCACGACAATCAAATACTTGGTCATATAGCGATAAATCACGAAGTGATTCAGGATTTACTTCGGTATACCAATGGCAATGAACGGATAGCAACTCCAACTCTGACATGAGCGCATCTAAGAGTTGACGATTGTCTAGCTGTCCTTCGTTGGGAAGATAGAGGCCTTGATGAAAGCGATCTGCAACACTAGGTTCTAATTGCATCATGGCTTGTTGATCCAGCATTTGTGGAAAAGCAAGCTGATGGTTGCGAAGGCCATTCTTCCTCAGATGGGCTGTAAATCGTTCAGCTTCATTGCTGTCTTGGCGATGCCATAAGATCAGAGTGCCATCCTGCTGAAAGAAGACGGGGCTGCTGAGCTGGCTAATGATGGCTTTCCAGCGTGGCAGACTATAGATGCCCATGCGCACTACAGAGTCTTCAGTAATGGCGGATTCTGCCAAAGGAGCCAGCATCGCCGCCGCGATACGAGCAGCAGCTTTTTTGGCATCTGGACCAGATTGATCGAAGAGATCTACCTTAGCTCCCTGCTGAGCAAGTGCCACGGCTAGCATCCGACCCATAAGGCCGGCACCAACTATGGCAATCTTGCTGTGCGAGGATGTAGCTTTAGTCATGCTTACTGATAAATCTCGCTACCACGTTTACGGAACTCTGCAGACATCTCTTCCATACCCTTGTTAGCATCTGCGATCGGTATAACCTTACCGGGTACTTTTGGATTGCCATCGGCATCTAAGCTTGCCGCGTAATCACGTACTTCCTGTGTAATTTTCATTGAGCAGAACTTAGGCCCGCACATTGAGCAGAAGTGAGCAATTTTTGCACCTTCAGCCGGTAAGGTTGCATCGTGATATTCACGAGCGCGCTCTGGATCTAGGCCAAGATTAAATTGATCTTCCCATCTAAATTCAAAACGGGCTTTCGATAGGGCGTTATCACGAACTTGAGCACCTGGTAGACCTTTTGCAAGGTCAGCTCCATGAGCAGCAATCTTATAAGTAATGATGCCTTCTCGAACGTCTTCTTTATCCGGCAGGCCTAGGTGCTCTTTTGGTGTTACATAGCAAAGCATCGCCGTACCATACCAACCAATTTGAGCAGCGCCAATGCCACTAGTGATATGGTCATAGCCAGGGGCAATGTCGGTAATCAATGGCCCAAGAGTGTAAAAGGGTGCTTCTAGGCAATGCTTCAATTCTTCAGTCATGTTTTCTTCAATGCGTTGCATTGGAACGTGACCAGGACCTTCAATCATGACTTGCACATCATGCTTCCATGCTTTAGCTGTCAACTCGCCAAGAGTATGGAGTTCACCGAATTGCGCGGCATCATTGGAGTCCGCAATACAGCCAGGACGTAAACCATCTCCTAGGCTAAATGAGACATCATAAGCTTTCATAATTTCGCAGATCTCATCAAACTTGGTGTAAAGGAAGTTTTCCTTGTGATGAGCGAGACACCACTTAGCCATGATTGATCCGCCGCGAGAGACGATGCCAGTAATGCGATCGGCTGTGAGTGGTACGTAGCGTAGTAATACGCCTGCATGAATGGTGAAGTAGTCAACGCCTTGCTCAGCTTGCTCAATCAAGGTGTCGCGGAACATCTCCCAAGTCAGGTCTTCAGCTATGCCACCGGTTTTATCAAGCGCCTGGTAGATTGGTACTGTGCCAATGGGGACTGGCGAATTACGAATAATCCATTCACGTGTTTCATGAATGTGCTTACCGGTAGATAGATCCATGATGGTGTCTGCACCCCAACGAATAGACCACACCATCTTTTCAACTTCTTCATTAATAGAAGAGGTCACCGCAGAGTTACCCAGATTGCCATTAATCTTGACGCGGAAATTGCGACCAATAATCATGGGCTCTAGTTCGGGATGATTGATATTGGCAGGGATAATGGCGCGACCTGCAGCAATTTCTTGACGTACAAATTCTCCAGTCACAATGTCTGGCAGATTAGCCCCGTAGCTTTTACCAGGATGCTGCTTCAACAGCATTTTGTATTCTGGGTTCTTGCGTAATTGCTCTAAGCCCATCGACTCACGCAAAGCTACATATTCCATTTCAGGAGTAACGATGCCTTGACGTGCATAGTACATCTGACTGACGTTTTTGCCTGCCTTCGCTACACGTGGTGCACTAATGTGTGCAAACCGTAAATTTTGAGTTGCTTCATCCTTGGATCGTGCAACTCCGTACTCAGAACTTGGGCCTGCAAGTTGTTCAGTGTCATTGCGTTCACTGATCCATGTATCACGCAATCTAGGTAAACCTTTTTCTAGATTAATCACAATCTCTGGATCGCTATAAGGACCAGAAGTGTCATATACAGGTACAGGTGGATTGGCTATCAACTCTTCACCAACGCGTGTTGGTAATTGCTCAATCATGCGAATCGGTGCTTTGATGTCTGAGCGTGATCCTTGCAAATACGTTTTAGTTGAGGCCGGATAGGCAAACTTTTGCCCAAAGTCGCGCTCTAAGCTTTTAAGGCTTGGAATCTCGTGTTTAGTTTGGTTTTTGCTATTACTCATGTCCATCTCCTGACTGTTTTAGATGGACGAAACCGGGTGTGTCGGTCTGATGTAACTCCCCACGCCAGCATTACCTGGATCGGGTTATAGGGTCTTTCTCAGCGCCTTAAAACCATATCGTGTTTTGAGGGCACCCCTGTTTCATCCTTAATGGAGATTTAACCACGAATTAGATAAATGAGCGAAAAAGAAAGCGCTTTATTTGCTGCGTCGCAATATAAAGTCTGCAGTTACAAAAGCCGCATCACTTGTGAACTCATCAGCCAGGATTCTGGCGGCTGCTTCAGCAAGTGAAATTTCAATAAACCCACTGACTTCACCATCATGATTGGTTGGTACAAAGTGATCGGCTAACTCTAAGTCATAGATGTAGAGTAATTCATCATGAAACCCGCGGCCAATAATCGGACGACGCATATGAATTCTGCCAATTGGCTCAATATCTTCGGCAATTTTTTCAGGAACACCAGCTTCTTCCCAAAGTTCGCGTCGGGCGTTTACCCATGGTGTTTCGTCCGCTGTAACGCCCCCAGCAGCGATATTGTCTAGTTTGCCTGGGTCGGTCGGTTTTGTTTCACTACGGCGACCGAGCCATAAGGAATTGGCTTTCGTATACCCGTTAATGTGGGTGGCCATGCTCCGAAACCCAAAGGTTCTAAAAGCAGCCCGCTCTAGTCGAAAATACTTATGACCGTTCTGGTCTAACCAAGCAAAGTCCTCATTACGCCATCCGGGAATAAATCCACCCGTGCGCATGGTATCCGCTAGTTGATAAAGACTTTGTGATAACTCCTTGGGTCGCGCCAAGGTAATTGACATTTGATCATTGCCTATAGAAACCAATGGAATCGGATGTTTTTCTAGTGATTCCTGAAGATAAGAGATAAATTCAGGATTAAGATGTCCGATAGTCTGGGTGCTAGTTGTGCTGCCAATGAGTTGAATAGGTAAAAAATCAGGCGGCGCTGAGCGCGCGGTATTTTGTAGCATCTCTTCCAAGGCGGCTAGAGTGCTGGTGGAAAGCGTATTCATAAGGAAAGTGTAAGAGAAAACAATGGGGACATCCAAAAAAATCATGCATGGCGGACAAATACTAGCTAATGCACTTGTTCGACAAGGCGTTGATTTCGCCTTTGGTGTGCCAGGAGAGAGCTTTTTGCCTCTGCTTGATGGCTTAGTCGATCACCCAGAATTTCGTTTTATCACCTGTCGCCAAGAAGGCGGCGCTGCCTATATGGGCGAGGCCTATGCCAAGCTCACCGGCAAACCAGGAGTAGTCATGGTGACGCGCGGGCCGGGCGCTTCGAATGCGATGGTAGGTATTCATACGGCTTATCAGGATTCCACCCCGATGGTGCTCTTGGTAGGCCAAGTTGGCACAGATATGGTGGAGCGTGAAGCTTTCCAGGAGGTCGATTACCGACGTATGTACTCCGAATGTGCAAAGTGGGTGGGCAGCATTGATCGCGTTGATCGCATCGATGAATTTGTTTCGCATGCATTTCACATCGCCCAATCCGGACGCAAAGGTCCAGTGGTGCTTGCACTGCCGGAAGACGTTCTTTACCTCAATGGCGAGGAAAGACCAACTGCAGCTGCCCATGTCGTTCAGCCTGGTTTAGATCAATCCCTTTTTGCAGAAGCAATGAAGCAATTTACGAATGCAAAAAATCCAATGGTTCTTGCTGGTGGAGGTAATTGGAATGCGGCGGCCTGTAACCAGTTAAAAACTTGGGCGAATCGTGAAGGGCTTCCAGTTGCAACCAGTTTTCGTTCGCAAGATTTGATTGATAACCAAGATCCTTGTTATGCCGGCGACCTTGGTATTGCTGCAAATCCAACCTTAGTTAAACGTATTCAAGAGGCCGATGTTTTATTGGTGATTGGAGAGCGTCTAGGAGAAATGACAACGGCGGGCTATAGCATTCTGATGCCGCCTAAGGCTAGCAATATTTTGATTCATGTTCTCTCAAGCCCAGATGAACTAGGAAGAGTCTATCGCCCTGAGTTTGCCATCAACTGTAGCCCCGAGAACTTCTGCGCGGCGCTAGACAAGATCAAAATGGGCAATGGATATCGCGTGGAGCGAATGAAAGAGGCGCATGCTGAGTATTTAGCGTGGTCATCTCCAGTTACTGTGCCCGGTAATTTACAGTTAGCGCAAATCATGGCGTCTTTGCCTACTGTAATTCCTCGCAATGCCATTATCACCAACGGCGCAGGAAACTTCGCTACTTGGGTTCATCGTTTTTATCCTTATGGAAGTATTCGAACTCAATTGGCGCCAGCTAATGGTTCAATGGGCTACGGATTACCAGCAGCAATTGCAGCAAAAATTGCCGATCCTAAGCGAGTTGTCGTTGCAGTGTGCGGTGATGGCGATTTCATGATGAACTGCCAAGAGTTAGCTACTGCAGCGCGATATGAGGCATATCCGATTGTGTTAGTTGTCAATAACAGTATGTTTGGCACTATTCGCATGCATCAAGAGAGAGAATTTACCAAGCGAGTTATGGGCACCGGCTTAACCAATCCAGATTTTGTAAAGTTTGCTGATAGTTTTGGTATTCCCGGATATCGCGTGAGCAATACGGATGACTTTGCTCCTGTTTTTGCTCAGGCTCTAGAAAGTAAGCGCGGGGCTCTGATCGAGTTAATTTTAGATCCAGAGGTCATTACCCCAACTAAGCTCTTATCTAAGCTGTCCAAATAAAAAGAGGAGCATAGCTCCTCTTTTTTAAAACTCGTTTCCGTCAGAAGTCTTAGTCAACCTTAGCTCCTGAGTCTTTAACAACCTTAGTCCATTTAGCAATTTCTGCTTTAATGAAATTGGCAAATTGCGCTGGTGTATTGCCTACAGGCTGAGCTCCCATCGCAAGATATTTTTCCTTAACTGACGGGCTATTAATAGCGGCCATCAATTCGGTGCTGTCTTTATTCAGAATATCTGCCGGCATATTTGCAGGGCCCACAATACCAAACCAAGAAGTTGCTTCATACCCAGGTAAGTTGGCAGCTTCAGCAATCGTAGGTAAATCTGGGAATGCAGGAGAGCGTTTTGCGCTAGTAACAGCTAAAGCCTTCAGTCGACCTGCGCGAATATAGTTAATAGAGGAGGGTAAATTATCAAACATGATATCCACGTTACCGGCCAATAAATCGGTTACAGCGGGTGGGCTACCTCTATAGGGCAAGTGCACCATATACGTTTTGGTCATCGACTTAAATAACTCGCCAGCCATATGAATCGAAGTTCCATTGCCACTAGAGGCCATATTCACCCTGCCTGGATTCTTTTTGGCATAGGCGATCAGGTCATTGACGCTGTTGATATTGTTTTTAGCGGCAAAGTCAGGATTGAGGACGAGCACATTAGGTAATTCAGCAACTAAGGTAATCGGCGTGAAATCCTTAATCGGGTCAAAGGGCATTTTGCCGCCACCTTGGGTATACAGCGGTTGATTAATTCCATGTGTACCAACCGAAGCCATTAACCAGGTGTAACCATCGGGCGCTGACTTTGCAACAATTTCACCGCCAATATTGCCACCAGCACCTGGTTTGTTGTCAATCAACACATTCCATTTATTGGCATTGAGCAATTCATTTTGAAGTGGTCTAGCAACGTTATCGGTTGCGCCGCCTGCAGGAAATGGAACCACCAGACGAATGGGTTTGTTTGGATATGTACTTTGAGCATGAGAGGGTATTGCAAACCCAAGCAAAAGAATGGTACTAGCTAAGGTAAAGTAAACGCCTGCAGTTTTGCGAATGGGTTGTGAAAAAAATTCTCGCATATCAGTCTCCAATGTTGAACGCTTAACACATTTTTCCGTTAAGACATTCTTTATTTTTTTGTCTATAGCAGAATGTAAACCATTTCGCATGGGTTTGTCATCAATGCTTAACATTTGAGCATTCCAGGTTGCTCTATATAAATCTGCGACTTACGAAAACTTTTGCGTATTTATCCACAAGGGCTGTGGATAAGTTTCTTAGTAATTTGGTCCCGCCGACAGGAATCGAACCTGTATCCCACGCTTAGGAGGCATGTGCACTATCCATTGTGCTACGGCGAGAACGTAAAAAATTAAAAAGTGTGCTAGGGAGCATAAATCACGCTGCGGGTTTCTACCAGCCACATAAAGCCCAAACCTGATTGGTGATTGCAATCATTAAATGAGGCGCAAAGTAGGAGGTAAAAACCAGGAGCAATAAACAAGCCACTAGAAAAAATGCCAGGGGTCGTCCGTAATTGTACTTAGGCATTGGCTACGCGAACCAGCGCGCGTTCTTTCACTGGTAAATTGACTAAGAAGGCGAAGACGCCTAGCACAATGGCAATTTCCCAAACAATGAGGTATGAACCCGTTTTATCAAATAAGTAGCCACCAAAGAATGCGCCGCAGAAGCTCCCTAGTTGATGTGAGAAAAAGACCAAACCAGAAAGCATGGTTAGATATTTCACGCCAAAAATTTGCGCAACAATGCCATTTGTAAGTGGGATAGTAGAGAGCCATAAATAACCCATAATCGCCGCAAAAATATACGTAGTCATCGGTGATAAAGGGAGTATTAAAAATCCAATAATGGCAATCGAACGTCCAAGATAAATGGCGGAGAGCAAATACTTCTTAGGGAAGCGTTGACCCAGTATGCCGGCACTATAGGTGCCAAAAATATTGAATAGGCCAATCAATGCCAGTGCACTGGTTGCAACTACAGGAGCTCCGACCGCAGGATAGGCGCTAGAGAGATCCTTAAGGTAAGGAGCTAAATGAACGGCAATGAAAACCACCTGAAATCCACAAACAAAATAACCCAAGGTAAGCAATCGGAAGCTGGGATTGCCAATGGCTTCCTTTAATGCTTCCCTAATCGTTTGGTCTCCCAATTGGTGTTGATGTCTAAAATTTTTCTCGCGCAACATAAATGCTGTCGGAATCATGAGGCTAGCCATAAGCGCCAATAAGAGTAGGGCGTCTTGGGCCCCAAAGGCGCTTAGAAAACCTTGTTCAACTGGAATCATCAGAAATTGACCAAAGGAACCAGCCGCGGCGGCAATGCCCATGGCCCATACTCTTTTATCAGCAGGAACATTGCGCCCCAAGATACCGTAGACCATGCTGTAGGTCGTCGCTGTTTGTGCAAGACCAATCATTAAGCCGCCTGCCAGGGTGAAATTGAGAGCATCACTTGAAATGGCCATGCCAGCTAAGCCAAACGCATACAGCAACCCACCAGCAATCATGATCTTGAGGGCACCATAGCGATCCGCAAGAGCCCCAGTAATGGGCTGAACTGCACCCCAAATTAAGTTCTGTAGTGCAATGGTTAAAGCAAAAGTCTCTCGACCCCAGCCATTGGCGACCGTAATGGGTAAGTTAAATAGGCCAAATCCATGGCGGATACCCATTGATAAGGTCACCATTAGCCCGCCATAAATAAGCACTTGCTGAATCGATAGGGAGGGTTTGTTGGCAGAACTTGTCATATTGAATGTAATCAGGGACTTATGATATCTCTTGCAAATAAATTAGGCAGATTGCAAGAAAATGATCAGTCTCTCCTAGTTTATGAGGCTTCTATGCTTCAATTTTGGCACGGGCGATAGGATAATTGGTGAAAAGTTCAGGGTAAGCTACAGACATGACTACAATTTGCGCGCATGGCTACCCGTAAAACATCCGAATACAGCGAATCATCGATTCAGGTCCTTAAAGGACTAGAACCAGTCCGTCAGCGGCCTGGTATGTACACCCGCACCGATAATCCCTTGCATATCATCCAAGAGGTTTTAGATAACGCATCGGATGAAGCTCTTGGGGGTTATGGCAAGCACATTATTGTGACTTTGCACTCCGACAGCAGCGTCAGTGTTGAAGATGATGGCCGCGGTATCCCGGTGGGCATGCATCCAACTGAAAAGCTACCCGTTGTAGAAATTGTGTTTACGCAGTTACATGCAGGCGGAAAGTTTGAAAAAGGCAGTGGCGGCGCATATGCTTTCTCGGGAGGCTTACATGGTGTCGGTGTTTCAGTTACCAATGCACTATCAAAGCGCTTGGAGGTCACTGTCTGGAGAGATAACCAAGTTTCTACACTCACGTTTGCCGATGGTAAGGTGATTGAAAAACTCAAAACAAAGACATCAACAAAAGATGACAAGTCACACGGCACGCGAGTGAGGGCTTGGCCAGACGGTAAATATTTTGATAGCTCTGCCATTCCAATGCCTGAGCTCATTCGCCTATTGCGCTCGAAAGCGGTTTTATTGCCTGGAGTCAAGGTAACCCTCATTCAAGAAAAATCTGGCGATACCCAAACATGGCAATATGCCCAAGGATTACGTGGCTACTTAAATGAAGCCATTGCCCAAGCAGGCCATGGTGCCGAAGTCATTCCACCATTTGAAAGCGAGCAATATGCTACTGGTACAGGTGAGGATGATTCTTTTGCTGAGGGCGAGGGCGCAGCTTGGGTGGTCAGCTGGACTGAAGATGGCGCACCAGTGCGCGAAAGCTATGTCAACCTGATACCCACTCCTGCTGGCGGTACGCATGAGAGTGGATTGCGTGAAGGATTATTTAATGCGGTGAAGGGCTTTATCGAAATGCATGCCTTGCAACCGAAAGGCGTCAAATTAATGCCTGAAGACGTTTTTGCTCGTGCCTCCTTTATTTTGTCCGCAAAAGTATTGGATCCGCAATTTCAAGGGCAAATTAAAGAGCGCTTAAATTCACGAGATGCGGTACGTCTTGTATCTGGATACGTTAAATCTGCCCTGGAGCTTTGGCTTAATCAACACGTTGACTATGGTCGCAAACTTGCAGACCTTGTTATCAAGCAAGCGCAAGCCAGAACTCGTGCTGGTCAAAAGGTCGAGAAGAAAAAATCTTCTGGAGTTGCAGTCCTTCCTGGAAAGCTAACCGATTGCGAGAGCGAAGACATTGCTCAAAATGAAATCTTCTTGGTTGAGGGAGACTCAGCAGGCGGCTCTGCCAAAATGGGGCGCAATAAGGAATATCAGGCAATCTTGCCGCTGCGCGGTAAGGTTTTAAATACCTGGGAAGCAGAGCGCGATCGTTTATTTGCGAATAATGAGGTACACGATATTGCGGTTGCGATTGGTGTGGACCCTCATGGCCCCAATGACAATCCAGACCTATCTAATCTTCGCTACGGCAAAGTTTGTATCTTGTCAGATGCAGACGTCGATGGAGCCCATATTCAGGTTTTACTGCTGACACTGTTTTATAAGCATTTCCCAAAACTCATTGAATTAGGTCATGTGCATATTTCTAGACCACCTCTGTTTAGGGTTGATGCTCCTGCTCGCGGTAAAAAGCCAGCGCAAAAAATTTATGCTCTAGATGCGAACGAACTACAAGCAATTGAAGATAAGTTGCGTAAAGATGGCGTCAAAGAATCTGCATGGCAAATATCCCGATTTAAAGGTTTGGGTGAGATGAGTGCCGAGCAGTTATGGGACACCACACTTAATCCAGATACACGTCGTTTGCTGCCTGTAACCTTAGGCACTTGGACTGAAGATGAAACATTTAAAACAATGGATATGTTGATGGGCAAATCAGAATCTGGTGCACGTCGTGATTGGCTTGAAGAGCGTGGCAATGAAGTGGAGGCTGATATTTAATGGCTACGAAAAAGACACCAGGCAAAAAGCCGGCAGTTGCACAAGCAGATTTATTCTCAAATACTATTGAAGAGATGGATATCGTTGAAGTGGATCAAGTGCCAGCAGCGAAGGGTCAAAACAGCCCAAATGGCCCCAAAGATCCTCATGATCCAAAGACGATCGATCTGAACGAAGATAACAAAGACAGCTTGACCCTTGCGGTATATGCAGAGCGAGCCTACTTAGATTACGCGATTAGTGTAGTCAAAGGCCGTGCACTACCAGATGTTTCTGATGGTCAAAAGCCGGTGCAACGTCGTATTTTGTTCTCAATGAGCGAAATGGGATTGAGAGCTGATGCCAAGCCAGTCAAGAGTGCTCGTGTTGTGGGTGATGTCTTGGGTAAGTTTCATCCACACGGTGATCAATCCGCCTATGACGCGTTAGTTCGTTTGGCTCAAAGCTTCTCACTGCGTTATCCCTTAATTGATGGACAAGGTAACTTTGGTTCTCGCGACGGAGATGGTGCAGCGGCGATGCGTTATACCGAAGCGCGCTTAACCAAAATTGCTGGTTTGTTACTCAGCGAGATTGACGAGGGCACAGTTGACTTTGCTCCGAACTATGATGGTTCATTCCAGGAGCCTAAGTTATTACCTGCACGCTTGCCATTTGTATTGTTGAATGGCGCCTCTGGTATTGCAGTAGGTATGGCAACTGAGATTCCTTCGCATAATCTACGTGAAGTGGCTTCTGCGGCAATCGCTTTGATGAAATCACCTAAACTCTCCACAGCCGATTTACTGGAAATTATGCCTGGACCAGACTATCCAGGTGGTGGACAAATTATTTCCTCGCCAACAGAAATTGCCCAAATCTATGAAGCTGGTCGTGGCAGCGTTAAAGTGCGTGCCCGTTGGTCTGTAGAAGAATTAGCACGAGGCCAGTGGCAGATAGTGGTGAATGAGTTACCACCATCGGCATCTTCACAACGTGTTTTACAAGAAATTGAAGAGATCACAAATCCTAAGGTGAAAGTTGGTAAGAAAACCTTAACTCCAGAGCAAAACAATCTCAAATCCACTATTTTGAACGTGCTTGATGGTGTGCGTGATGAATCTAGCAAGGATGCTGCAGTCCGTTTGGTGTTTGAGCCTAAGAGTAAGAATATTGATGTCAATGAGTTTGTTAACCTTTTACTTGCACACACCTCATTAGAATCCAATGCGCCAATGAACTTGGTGATGATCGGCAATGACGGTCGTCCACGTCAAAAGGGTTTAAAAGAAATTATTTCTGAGTGGATTGAGTTCAGAGTTGCTACTGTTACGCGTCGTACCCAGTTCCGCTTGGGTAAAGTCAAAGACCGTATGCATATTTTGGAAGGGCGTCTCATTGTTCTTCTCAATATCGATAAGGTCATCAAGATTATTCGCAATAGCGATGAGCCTAAAGCGGATTTAATCAAAGAGTTCAAGTTGAGTGACCGTCAAGCTGAAGACATACTGGATATACGCTTGCGCCAATTGGCCCGCTTGGAAGGCATCAAGATTGAACAAGAGCTTAAAGAGCTGAAATCTGAGCGAGATGACTTGGAAGGCTTGTTGCAAAGCGATACCGTATTGCGTAAACGCATTATTAAAGAAATCGAATCCGATATCAAAGATTTTGGCGATGATCGTCGCACTCTCATTCAAGAAGATAAGCGAGCTATTGCTGAAACTAAAGTGATTGATGAGCCGGTGACAGTGATTGTTTCGCAAAAAGGTTGGGTGCGAGTCCGTCAAGGTCATGAGCATGATGCAACTCAATTTAGCTTCAAAGCAGGTGATGCACTCTACGCAACCTTTGAGGTACGTACGGTCGATGTGATACAAGGCTTCGGAAGTGATGGTCGTGTTTATACCGTTCCCGTAAGCGAGTTGCCTGGAGCACGCGGTGATGGCTCGCCTTTGACTAGTTTTGTCAATCTTGCCGCCGGCTCTCAGATGGTGGCGTATTACGCTGGTCAACCAGATGATTTGGTGTTGCTGTCTACTAGGGCAGGCTATGGATTCTTAGCCAACGTATCAGATATGAGCACACGTAATAAGGCGGGCAAATCATTTATTACCATTGACACCAAGTTAGCCGGTGACGCACCCTTAGGTGCAACTAAGGTACAGGTTGGCATGAAGCAAGTAGCGTGTTTATCAGAAGCCTCTAAGTTGCTAGTCTTCCCATTGGATGAGCTCAAGCGTTTGCCCACTGGCGGTAAGGGCGTGATTTTGATGGGCTTAGACGATAAAGAATTTATGGCGTCCGCTATTGCTGTAGGCCCTAGTGGTGCAGCTTATTTCGGCGCTGGTCGTGCAGGTAAACCAACCGAGCTCAGTTTGGATGCCAAAACATTGAAATCTTTTGCTGGCAATCGGGCTCGTAAGGGTCACTTCGTGGAACCGCGACTCAAAGACGGCAAGCTAAAGGCTAACTAAGGATTAGTTGGATCCTAGTGTCGGATCTGATACTTAGACCTTTTTTGGAGTCGGAACACCGTATTTAACGGCGATAACTTCCGCCAGAATCGATACTGCGATTTCTGGTGGGGTGAGCGCTCCAATGTATAGGCCGACTGGCCCATGCAAGCGCTCCACTTGTTCCTTGCTCACATCGAACTCTAATAAACGCTCTTTACGTTTCTGAGTATTCTTGCAACTACCTAAAGCACCCACATAAAAGGCGGGAGACTTTAAAGCCTCCATTAGCGCCATATCATCCAACTTTGGGTCATGGGTGAGGGCAACTACTGCCGTATGCGGATCAACACCAATCTCTAGCAACACATCATCCGGCATCCCTTGGATGAAGGCCACATCCTCACGATTAAGTCCTTCTGCATATTCTTCTCGAGGATCAATGACAATGACTTCAAAGTCAGAGGCCAGAGCAAAGTCAGCGGTGTACAAGGATAGTTGCCCAGCACCTATGATGACCATGCGCCAACGGGGACCATAAGTTGTACACATTTCGCTATCTGTATAAGTGAATTCATCATGACGATTACCATCTTGCAATGTCGATTTGCCGTTTGCAATATTGACGGTACGTCTTGTGATCTGATGGGAGGAAATGCTCCCGAGTAGTTCTTCTAAAACCACTAATTCAGGCTTAGGTTCTACCAATAAACGCAAAGTACCACCACAAGGCAGGCCAAAGCGCGCCGCCTCTTGTTGACTGACGCCATAGACAACCAATTCAGGAGTATCTCTGGTGAGGATTTCAGTTTGAACGCGACGAATGAGGTCATCCTCAACGCAGCCACCAGAAACTGATCCAGCAACTTGACCATCCTGACGTATGGCTAGCCAAGATCCAACTGGACGCGGGGCAGAACCCCAGGTTTGAACTACGGTCGCAATGGCTACAGGATGGCCTTCTTTGAGCCAGTGAACGGCGGCTTTGAGAACGCTCAGGTCGGTACTATTCATGCTTGCTAGGATCTTTGTTATAAGTATTGAATCCTATTTATTATCTCTCTAATGACATTAGCAGGTAAATCTCCTCTAAATCCCGATTTGCGACTGGCAATCCTTTTGCTTGCTGCTGGTGAAGGCAGTCGCTTGGGCGGATTTCCGAAAGCCTTGCTTAAAAAGGATGGGAGAACATTGCTGCAATCATTTACCACGTGTGCGCAGCAGATGGCGCCGATTGAGATGGTGATTGTGACTGGATTTCATGCACAAGCTATCGAGGCTGAAATTAATTCAATTAAGGCAGGGAGCTTGCCCATTAAGGTCATTCGTAATTCACATCCAGAGGCAGGTCAATCATCATCAGTGCGTCTTGGACTTGAGGCTTTGAAGTCCAACTATGACGTATTACTTGTTGCCCTATCTGATCAGCCTCATATTGGGGCAGCAGAGATACGAGTGCTATTGGATGAATTTAATCGCCGCGACGTAGGTAAAGAAATTATCTTGCCTCAGGTGAATGGCCAACGAGGTAATCCAGTGTTGTTCTCTAGAAAAGCGGTTGAGGCAATCTTATCCTTAAAGGGAATGGTTTGCCGACCCTACATGGATCAACATCCTGCTTTAGTCAGAGTCTACGAGACAGATAACACAGCTTTTATTCTGGATGTCGATACCGAAGCTGACATCCAGAAATTAGAGATCTCGCGCTGATAGATTGGATTTAAATTTCTGCGATGAGTTCGATTTCTACGCAAGCACCCAAGGGAATCTGCGCTACGCCAAAGGCGCTACGAGCATGCTTGCCAGCATCACCAAAGACTTCAAATAACAGTTCGGAGCAGCCATTGATAACGAGGTGCTGTTCGGTGTATTCATCGGTGGAGTTAACTAGGCCCATGACTTTTACGATACGTTTGACTTTATCGAGTGAGCCAAGATGATTCTGTAATGTAGAAATTAAATCAATGGCGATCGAACGAGCTGCCTCCTTCCCAGTATCAGTATCCATGTTCAGGCCCAATTTTCCAACCCAAGGCTTGCCATCTTTTTTAGCAATGTGGCCCGATAAAAATACGGTATTGCCACTGGTAGCAGCCATTACATAGGCTGCAGCTGGTGCTCCAGACGGGGGTAAATCAATACCAAGCGTTTTGAGGCGATCGTTAATATTGCTCATAATGCCATTTCAATAAAGTAAGGTGGTTGAATACCAGGATCTTACTGGGAAATTACTTTGATAGTTGCCTCATGGCACTTTCTAGGCCATTTATTGTGACTGGATACATACGGTCCTTCATGAGATTTTTCATAATGTCGATGGACTGTCGGTATTGCCAGATAGATTCTGGTTCCGGGTTGAGCCAGGCAAATTGGGGAAAATGATCTAACAAGCGGTTGATCCACACGGCGCCAGCTTCTTTATTGTTGTACTCAACCGAACCGTTTGGACTCAGAATCTCATAGGGCGACATAGTGGCATCGCCTACGAAAATGAGTTTGTAATCAGGACCATACTTATTAATGATGTCTTGAGTAGAAGTCAGTTCATCTCTTCGACGGCGATTGTTTTGCCAGAGATTCTCATATACGCAGTTATGAAAATAGTAATACTCAAGATGTTTAAATTCTGCTTTCGCAGCTGAGAATAACTCCCCAATCTGTTTGATGTGGTCATCCATTGAGCCCCCAACATCCATCAATAACAATACCTTGACTTGGTTATGACGCTCGGGCCGCATCTGAATATCAAGCATGCCTGCATTCGCTGCTGTTGAGTGAATGGTTTTATCTAAATCAAGTTCTAATACAGAGCCTTCACGAGCAAAGCGACGAAGGCGGCGAAGTGCAAGCTTAATATTGCGGGAGCTTAAAGCTAGATTGCTGTCGTAATCTTTAAATTCTCGCACTTCCCAAACCTTGATGGCTGTTCGATTGCCAGCGCTGTCGCCGCCAATGCGTATGCCTTCAGGGTTATAGCCGCTGTGACCAAAAGGGGAGGAGCCGCCAGCACCAATCCATTTCTTACCACCACCATGCCACTCCTTTTGCTCCTTGAGGAGTTCTTCAAGTCGTTTTTGAAGGGCCTCAGGACCCCCTAATTTTTGAAGTGCTGCTTTTTCTTTCTCTGTGAGAACGCGCTGTAATTTCTTCTCTAACCAGTCCATGGGAATATCGGGAGACAGGGCGATGATTTGCTCTACTCCCTTGAAGTAGCTGCCAAATACTTGATCAAAGCGATCGAAGTATTGTTCATCTTTGACCAGCGTCATGCGTGAGAGTTGATAAAACTCGTCAATAGATGGCTTGATTACGCCAGCCTTTAAGGCTTCCAAGAGTGTTAAATACTCTCTCACTGAAACCGGAATCTTAGCTTCTTTCAGATTGAGAAAGAATTGGATCAACATCTCAATATATAAAGGTGGTTAACGATGGTTGCGATTCATCATGACAAGACGCTCAAATAAATGAATATCTTGTTCATTCTTGAGAAGAGCGCCGTGCAGTGGGGGCACTACAATCTTTTCATCTTGGCTATAAAGCGCATCGGGTGGAATATCTTCAGCTAGCAATAGCTTAAGCCAATCAATGAATTCTGAAGTAGAGGGTTTCTTCTTCAGGCCTGGCAGAGTGCGGATCTGGTAGAAGGCTTTGAGGGCGGCTTCCAATAGATCTTGCTTGATATTGGGGTGATGCACATCCACAATACTTTGCATGGTTTTTGCATCTGGGAAGGTTATGTAATGAAAGAAGCAGCGACGCAAAAAGGCATCGGGCAACTCTTTTTCATTATTCGAAGTAATGATGACTAGAGGGCGATGCTTTGCTTTAATAAGTTCGCGTGTTTCATATACATAAAACTCCATCCGATCTATTTCGCGCAAAAGATCGTTTGGAAACTCGATATCGGCCTTATCAATTTCATCAATGAGTAATACCGTGGGTTCATCCGCTTCAAACGCCTGCCACAAAACACCTTTGACAATATAGTTTCGGATATCTTTGACTTTTTCATCGCCTAGCTGAGAGTCACGTAATCGACTGACTGCATCATATTCATACAGGCCTTGTTGAGCCTTAGTGGTGGACTTAATATGCCATTGCAAGAGAGGCATCTTCAGAGCTGCAGCAACTTCTTCTGCCAGCATCGTTTTACCTGTTCCAGGTTCTCCCTTGATCAACAGTGGACGTTGGAGTGCTATAGCTGCATTGACTGCTAGCTTCAGGTCCTCGGTTGCTACATAACTTTGGCTGCCATCAAAGCGGCTAGGATTTTGGGTTGCAGATGAGTGAAGAGGCTGGGTCATGGGAGGCAATCAAAATGTCTTTTGTTAGACATTCAAGTATAGGGAAATAGCGCCAAATCTTCAGGATTTCTGGTGATTTTGGGCTCAGGGATGGGTAAACATTGGTTAAGAAGGCGGCTCTCCGCTATACTCTCCCTGATTGATTTAAATCAAACTGATAATTACCGATTCTATGAAAAAACTCTCAACTCTTACTCGATTGCTTGTCTGTGCTGGTCTAGCTTTTGTTGGTTTTACCGCTCAGGCACAAGATGTTAAAGGCAGCGCTGCTGCTGGTAACGGCAAGGTTTGGCTCTGTGTTGGCTGTCATTCCATTCCAGACTATCGCGCTGACTATCCATTGGTTTACAGAGTGCCTATGCTAGGCGGTCAAAATGCCGCTTACATCGCTTCTTCTTTAGCCGAATACAAGAAAGGCAACAGAAAGCATCCAACGATGCGCTCGATCGCCGCTAGCCTATCTGACCAAGATATGGCTGATATTGGCGAATACTATGCTGCGCAAACTGCCAGCTCACCTAACAACCCATTGAAGTGATAGAGACACGTTTATGAAATTTGCACTAGTCACAGCAGTTTTGTTTTCCAGTATTGGCTTAGTTGGCGTTGCTAACGCTGCTAGCGTAGACAAAGGTATGGCCCTGGTTGAAAAAGCCAATTGCGCCTCTTGTCACGGTGCTGGCTTAAATGCACCCATCATGCCGGTTTACCCAAAACTAGCTGGTCAATATCCTGATTATCTTTATTATGCTTTGAAGGCTTATAAAGTCGGCAATAGCAATGCCCAATATGGTCGTAATAACGCAATCATGGGTTCACAAGTACAGGCATTTTCAGATGCTGATATGCAAGACATTGCAGCTTACATTTCCTCTTTGCCAGGAAACTTCGTTATTAAGAAGTAAAGCTGGATACAGCAGTACTTCAAATAAAGGCTTAGGATATTCTTCTAAGCCTTTATTTTTTAATAGAAAATTTATTAAGCTGCCTATTTAAGTGCTTCTAAACCTCTAGCCATATGTTTACGCATGGCACTTTCAGCGCCTATTTGATCCCTTTTGAGAATGGCATTGAGGATGGCACGATGTTCAATTAAGGAATTTTGCAGTCTTCCGGTGCTTGTCAAAGAGTCTCTGCGATGTAATTTAAGTACTTTACGTAGATCAGCAATAACGCCATTCATCCAGCGATTCCCAGCGATTTCTTGGATTAATTCATGAAATTTGCCATTAATTTCAAAGAATTGCTCAATATCTCGATCGGCGGCTGCCTTTTCAAGGCGGTGATGCAAATAATCTAACTGATTTAATTCTTCTTCTGTCGCCTTGATGGCAGTTTCTTTCGCTGCTTCACCCTCAAGAAGGGAGAGGATGGTAAAAATCTGCTCTAAATCCTTTCTGGCTACCTCGGTGACATAAGCGCCACGACGCATTTTGATCGTTACAAGGCCCTCAGAGGCTAAAACCTTAATTGCTTCGCGCATAGGAGTGCGGCTAATACCAAACTGCTCTGCTAAGCTTTGTTCATCTAACCAGCTTCCTGGTGCTAATTGCTTGGCAAATATCTGTTCCCGAAGCCTATCTGCTACATCTTCGTATAGAGGTCGATTATTCAGTTTTGTATTCATAATTATGAATACATGATAGCTAGACAAATTGCCAATAGTCAAGCAGAATGACAAAACTTATATGCAATGCAACAAATAACGGGGGTGCTTTGTGAGTTCCGAAAAGAAAAATTCATCTAGTGCATGGCCATCATTTCCAGATGTCAATCTTGAGTCTTGGAAAAAGTCAGCGCAGAAATCTGCTCCGAATGGCGATGTGGATAAGCTTGGATGGAAAACTCCTGACGGCATTCAACTCAAGGCGCTCTACACATCTTCAGATATTGAAGGTTTAAATTACGCTGACACCTTGCCAGGTTTTGAGCCATTTGTACGTGGCCCACAGGCAACGATGTATTCGGTACGACCATGGACGATTCGACAATACGCTGGATTCTCGACTGCAGAAGAATCTAATGCTTTTTATCGCAAAGCCTTAGATGCTGGTGGTCAAGGTGTTTCCGTTGCTTTTGATTTGGCAACACACCGCGGCTATGACTCAGATCATCCACGTGTTACAGGTGACGTTGGTAAGGCGGGTGTAGCTATCGATTCTGTTGAAGACATGAAGATTCTGTTTGATGGCATTCCATTAGATAAAGTCTCCGTCTCGATGACCATGAACGGCGCTGTATTGCCGGTGCTAGCAGGTTATATCGTGGCCGGTGAAGAGCAGGGCGTTAAACAAGAGCTCTTATCAGGAACAATTCAGAACGATATTCTGAAGGAGTTCATGGTGAGGAATACTTATATTTACCCACCTGAACCATCGATGCGCATTATTGGTGACATCATTGAGTACACCGCAAAATACATGCCGAAATTTAACTCGATTTCGATTTCGGGTTATCACATGCAAGAAGCTGGCGCCAATCAGGTGTTGGAATTGGCTTTCACTTTGGCAGATGGCAAAGAGTATGTCAAAACTGCACTTGCTAAAGGTCTTGATGTAGATGGTTTTGCAGGTCGTCTGTCATTCTTCTTTGCAATTGGTATGAACTTTTATTTAGAGGTTGCGAAATTGCGCGCAGCACGATTGTTGTGGTGGCGCATTATGAAATCATTCGAGCCCAAGAATCCCAAGTCTTTGATGTTACGCACACATTGCCAAACTTCTGGATGGTCATTAACGGAACAAGATCCTTATAACAACGTAGTAAGAACGACAGTTGAGGCCATGGCTGCCGTTTTTGGCGGCACCCAATCCTTGCATACAAACTCTCTGGACGAAGCGATTGCTTTACCTTCCGAGTTTTCGAGTCGCATTGCTCGTAATACTCAGTTAATTCTTCAGGAAGAGACCCACATTACTAGCGTCATTGATCCATGGGCTGGTTCTTACATGATGGAGAACCTGACTCAAGAGATGGCCGATAAAGCTTGGGAAATCATCCAAGAAGTGGATTCCATGGGCGGTATGACTAAGGCGGTTGAAAGTGGTTGGGCAAAGCTAAAGATTGAAGCAGCCGCTGCTGAGAAACAAGCCAAGATCGACTCAGGCTCGGACGTGATTGTTGGTGTTAATAAATACAAACTCGGCAAAGAAGACCTTGTTGACGTATTAATGATTGATAACGACAAGGTCCGTGAAGGCCAAGTGGCTCGATTAAAGGATATTAAGGCAAAGCGTGACAGCAAAAAGGTTGAAGCCGCATTAGAAGCATTGACTAAAGCAGCGGAAGATCACTCTGGCAATTTGCTAGAGCTAGCGGTGAACGCAATTCGCTTGCGTGCCACTGTTGGTGAAGTATCTGATGCATTGGAAAAAGTTTACGGGCGCCATCGCGCCGATACTCAAAAGGTGACCGGAGTGTATGCAGCCGCTTATGACTCAGCTGAAGGTTGGGCAAAACTACAAACAGAAATCGCAGACTTTGCCAAAGAATTTGGTCGCCGCCCACGCGTGATGATTGCTAAGCTTGGGCAAGATGGTCATGACCGTGGAGCTAAGGTAGTAGCGACTGCTTATGCTGATTTGGGCTTTGACGTTGATATTGGCCCCCTATTTCAAACACCGGAAGAGTGCGCCCGTCAGGCGATTGAAAATGACGTGCATGCTTTAGGTGTATCAACTTTAGCTGCTGGCCATAAAACTTTAGTACCAGCCATCATTGCTGAATTGAAAAAGCAGGGCTCTGATGACATCATCGTTTTCGTTGGTGGCGTCATCCCAAGACAAGACTATGAGTTCCTTTATGAAGCAGGCGTTAAGGGTATATATGGTCCAGGTACGCCAATTCCAGCTTCGGCTAAGGATGTGCTTGAGCAGATTCGTAAATCCGTTAGACCGGTTTAAGTCACAACGAATGGACAATTCAGTATGCTCGAAGCCGCTGATCTAGCTTTAGTGAGTGATCTTACAAATGCGCCATCGCTAAAACAGCGACGCGCATTAGCTAAGGCCATTACCCTGCTGGAATCAACTCGCCTAGATCATCGCAAGCGTGCTGATGAAGTACTCAATACGCTATTGCCCAAAACAGGCAAATCTTTTCGCTTGGGTATATCTGGCGTTCCAGGTGTAGGTAAGTCCACCTTAATTGAAACATTAGGCCTGTATTTAATTGAAAAAGGGCATCGTGTTGCTGTTCTGGCAATCGACCCATCCTCCAGTTTGTCTGGCGGCTCGATATTGGGCGACAAAACCCGGATGGAGCGCCTATCTGTTCTAGAGAATGCCTTTATCCGTCCGAGCCCATCTTCATTGACGCTTGGGGGTGTTGCTGAGAAGACTCGCGAAGCCATCCTGGTGGCAGAAGCCGCAGGCTTTGACATCATCATTGTAGAAACAGTCGGCGTTGGTCAAAGCGAGATTTCTGTAGCTGGTATGACCGATATGTTCATGCTCCTTCAACTTCCCAATGCCGGGGATGATTTACAAGCTATCAAAAAAGGGGTGATGGAGATTGCCGATCTGATTGTGATCAATAAAGTTGATCTCGATCCAAATGCGGCAATGCGAGCACAACTTTTCATCACGAGTTCATTGCGTCTCCTCGGCTTTCAGGGAAATCCTGATCATGCATCCCACGATGAAGATTTTTGGCATCCGACAGTAATGACATTAAGCGCTTTAGAAGGAAAGGGGATTCCTGAACTATGGGACAAGGTTTCTCATTTTGAAAAACTTCAAAGAGCCAATGGCAAATTTGATTCTCGACGCAAACAACAGGCCGGTGCCTGGATGTGGGATCGCATTGATGCAGGACTCAAGAATGCATTTAGAAGTAATGAAGCGGTGCAAGCGCTTCTACCAAGCTTAATAGCACAGGTAAATCAAGGAACCATGGCGCCTTCAGTAGCAGCAAGAAGGTTATTGGAGTCCATGGGACATGAATTTTTCTAAGGAGTAGTTTAATGAAGGAAATCATTCAACAACTGGAAGCTAAGCGCGAGCTAGCACGCTTAGGCGGCGGCCAAAAGCGTATTCAGTCTCAGCATGCTAAAGGTAAATTAACTGCCCGTGAGCGTATTGAACTCTTGCTGGATGCTGGCACATTTGAAGAATGGGATATGTTTGTAGAGCACCGTTGCCATGATTTTGGAATGGCAGATCAGACAGTTCCTGGCGATGGCGTGGTGACTGGTTATGGAATGATTAATGGTCGCCTGGTATTCGTTTTCTCGCAAGACTTTACTGTGCTCGGTGGTTCCTTATCTGAAGCGCATGCTGAAAAGATTTGCAAGATCATGGATCAAGCATTGAAGGTTGGTGCACCAGTGATTGGCTTGAATGACTCCGGTGGCGCACGTATTCAAGAGGGTGTTGCCTCCTTGGGAGGCTATGCGGAAATATTCCAGCGTAACGTAACAGCCTCCGGTGTGATTCCGCAGATTTCTTTGATCATGGGTCCATCTGCGGGTGGTGCTGTGTACTCACCAGCTTTGACGGACTTCATCTTTATGGTGAAAGATAGCTCATATATGTTTGTAACTGGTCCTGAGGTTGTGAAAACGGTTACGCATGAAGATGTTACTGCTGAAGAGTTGGGTGGAGCGGTTACACATTCGACCGTATCCGGGGTATGTGATCTAGCATTTGATAATGATGTAGATGCCATCATGATGTTGCGTCGCTTCTTTAATTACTTACCGCTTTCCAATCGTGAAAAACCGCCACTTATTAAGGGCGCAAATCGTACAGAAGAACCAGATTTCTCTTTAGATACATTAGTTCCATCTAACCCTAATCAACCTTATGACATGAAAGAGTTGATTGAAAAGATTGCTGATGACGGAGAGTTTTTTGAACTCCAGCCTGATTATGCAAAAAACATCGTAATAGGCTTTGCTCGTATCGAGGGCCGTTCTATTGGTATCGTTGCAAATCAACCTCTAGTACTTGCAGGCTGTTTAGATATCAAAGCATCTATTAAAGCGGCCCGCTTTGTACGCTTTTGTGATGCCTTCAACATCCCGGTAGTCACACTAGTTGACGTGCCAGGCTTCATGCCCGGAACAGCGCAGGAGTACGGCGGCATTATTAAGCATGGTGCTAAGTTGCTATATGCCTATGCTGATTGCACAGTTCCTAAGGTAACTCTAATTACCCGTAAGGCCTACGGTGGCGCTTATGATGTTATGGCTTCAAAGCACTTACGAGGCGACGTGAATTTTGCGTGGCCTTCTGCAGAAATTGCAGTCATGGGACCTAAGGGAGCTGTCGAAATCATCTTCCGTGAAGAAAAGTCTGACCCACAAAAGATTGCCGCTCGTGAAGCGGAATACAAAGCCAAGTTTGCCAATCCTTTTGTGGCAGGTCGTCGTGGTTATATTGATGATGTCATCCTCCCACATGAGACACGTAAACGTATTGCTCGCTCTTTAGCGATGCTGAAAGATAAAGACTTGAAAAATCCTGCGCGTAAACACGGCAATATTCCTCTGTAAAGGCGCTGAACAAGATGACTACGAAAATGTTTGAGAAAATTTTGATTGCTAATCGCGGTGAGATTGCTTGCCGTGTCATGAAAACCGCTAAGAAAATGGGGATCAAGACGGTTGCTGTTTATTCGGAGGCGGATAAAGAGGCTCGCCACGTTCAACTTGCGGATGAGGCAGTATGTATCGGACCAGCGCCTTCACGAGAATCCTATCTTGTAATGGATCGCATTATTCAGGCCTGTAAAGATACCGGTGCCGAAGCGGTACATCCAGGCTATGGCTTCTTGTCTGAAAACGAGCAGTTTGCCAAAAGATGTGAAGAAGAGGGAATTGTTTTTATTGGGCCAAAGCACCAGTCTATCGCTGCAATGGGCGATAAGATTGCATCCAAAAAGCTCGCTTTAGAGGCAAAGGTTAATACTATTCCTGGCCATAACGAGGCTATTGCTACGACCGAAGAAGCTGTGAAGATTGCTCAAGGTATTGGTTATCCGGTGATGATCAAAGCATCAGCCGGCGGTGGCGGCAAGGGCTTGCGCGTTGCTTTTAATGACAAAGAGGCCGCCGAAGGCTTTGCTGCCTGTAAAACTGAGGCAATGAACAGCTTTGGTGACGACCGAATTTTTATAGAAAAATTTGTTGAAGGTCCACGCCATATTGAAATTCAGGTGTTAGGCGACTCTCATGGCAACGTGGTTTACCTTAATGAACGGGATTGCTCTATTCAACGTCGACATCAGAAAGTAATCGAAGAAGCGCCATCACCTTTTATTGATTCTGCTACACGCAAAGCAATGGGTGAGCAAGCGGTTGCACTAGCCAAAGCTGTTAATTACCAGTCCGCAGGTACCGTGGAGTTCGTAGTTGGTAAAGATAAGTCTTTCTACTTCCTGGAAATGAATACTCGTTTGCAGGTTGAACATCCCGTAACTGAAAGCATTACTGGTTTAGATTTAGTAGAGCAAATGATTCGCGTGGCTGCCGGTGAAAAGCTCGCTTTTAAACAAGGGGATGTCAAGCTGGATGGCTGGTCTATGGAGTGCCGTATTAATGCGGACGACCCGTTCCGTAACTTCTTACCTTCTACAGGACGCTTAGTAAAGTATCGCCCTCCAGAGTCAGTGGATGGTGTGCGTGTAGATACTGGCGTTTACGAGGGTGGTGAGATACCCATGTATTACGACTCCATGATTGCCAAATTGATTGTGCATGGTAAGGACCGTACTGAGGCTATTGAAAAAATGCGATCAGCCTTGAATGATTTCGTAATTCGTGGCATTCATTCCAATATTCCATTTCAAGCCGCTTTATTGCAACACCCTCGTTTTGTATCTGGTGATTTCACTACAGGCTTTATAGCTGAGGAATACCCGGAGGGCTTTAAGAAGGATTCGGTACAGCCTGCAGATCCTAAGCGGATGGCAGCCTTAGCAGCATTCATGCGTTATCGTTACCTTGAGCATATCAAGATGATTGATGGTCAGTTAGCTGGACATGAAATGATCATAGCTAAAAAATTTGTAGTGGTCACAGGCTCCAAAGTGGGTTCTATGGTTGACCCCTATGAAGTGCCTATACGTGTAGAACTGAAAGACGGCATTTACTCAGTCTATATTGATGAGGCAGATGGTGTTAGTCGGTATGACATTGTGAGCGACTGGCGCCCCGGTCAAATTTGTCTTAAAGCAACGATCAATGGAACTCATAAAGTTACCGCTCAGGTTGAGCGCCGTGGTGTGAAATACGTTTTAGTCCTAGACGGTGCGCATTATGAGTGCATGGTACTAAGCCCCTTAGGTGCTGAACTTCAGCGCCGTATGCCGGTGAAATTACCGCCCGATACTTCTAAGTTAGTAATGTCACCGATGCCTGGCTTGCTTACTAAAATTGCTGTAAAAGCCGGCGAAGCAGTAACTGCCGGTCAAAAATTAGCCTCTATTGAAGCGATGAAAATGGAAAATACCATTTCAGCAATTCAGGATGGCGTTGTAGCAGAAATTTGCGCTAAAGAAGGTGATAGCTTAGCCGTTGATCAATTAATTATCCGTTTTGAATAAGGATTGATGATGTCGAATTCTAGCAATAAGCCTTTTAAAATTTTAGGCGTACAACAAATTGCAATTGGTGGCCAAGATAAGACTCGCCTAAAAAAATTATGGATCGATCTTTTAGGATTTCAATATAAAAGTACTTTTGTTTCTGAGCGTGAAAATGTAGACGAGGATATTTGTGCAATTGGTTCTGGGGTCCATCAAGTAGAGGTGGACTTGATGCAACCATTAGACATTGAAAAAAAACCAGCTGTACATCAAACTCCTTTAAACCATGTGGGCTTATGGGTCGATGATCTGCCCAAGGCTGTAGAGTGGCTTTCTGCTAATGGACTCCGCTTTGCTCCAGGCGGGATTCGCTCAGGAGCAGGGGGTTTTGACATCGCCTTTGTTCATCCAAAAGGCAATGATGAGTTTCCTTTTAGTGGTGAGGGTGTCTTGATTGAGTTGGTACAAGCTCCCCCCGAAGTCATTGCAGGATTAAGTTCATAATCAAACCCTTCGGTTGATAAATAAAGGTTTGAATTGATGCACATCTTAGCCATTGATACCTCCTCGGCTTGGTGTTCGGTGGCTTTATCTTTAGGCGATAAAGCCCCCTTATTTAGACATGAAGCAGTGTCTACTGGCGCAAGTCAACTTCTTCTGCCATGGACAGAAGAATTGCTAACTAAGGCGAATACCCCATTATCAACATTGGATGCCATTGCAATTGGAGTGGGTCCAGGCGCATTTACAGGCGTTCGTTTAGGTCTTGCAGTAGTTCAAGGGCTAGCAATTGGCGCAGAAGTACCAGTTATTCCTGTTGCGAGCTTAGATGCTCTTGCCTTACAGTTATTACAAACCCCTCGGTTTAAATCTAGTCAAGCCAAAAATTTTGTTATCGCTGTCGATGCCCGTATGGATGAGATTTACTGGGCTCGATTCGAGATAATGAGCAACTCTATGCCAGTCAGAGTTGGCGATATTCATTTGTCCAAGCCGGAAGAACTCAATCTGAATGACGTGCATTTTCTGGCGGGCAGTGCTATCAAGGAGTATGGCGCACGACTCTTTTCAAGCGGCAATCCCGAATTAACTTCTGAATATTTGGATGATGAGATAGGTATATCTGCTCTTGGTGTTTTGGAGGCAGCCAAAATTGATTTCAGCAAAGGTAGGCAAATTTCAGTTTCTCAGCTAGAGCCACTCTATATTCGTAATAAAGTTGCCTTAACAAGCAAGGAAAGAATGGCTATCAACAGCTCTGGCATCTCTTTAGCATGAGCAATCAAGAGCCTTCATCCATCCATGATGTAACGGAGCTTTCGTTTATGCCCATGCAGGTGGCAGATCTGGATTCCGTTTTGGAGATTGAGTCTATTTCTCACCTTCACCCATGGACTCGGGGGAATTTTAGTGACTCCCTTGACGCCGGACATTGGGCGTATTGCATACGACCACAAGTAGATAGCGCTATTCCTGGAAGCTTTCTAGACGCTAGCGTGCTCTGGGCCTACTGCATTCTTTATCCGGCTGTAGATGAGCTCCATTTACTCAATATTACCGTGACCCCCAAGCTTCGCAAACTGGGTTTAGGCAGTAGATTGATGTCTGCAATTGAAGGTGTAGCGACCCAACAAAAAATCCCTCGAATTATTTTGGAGGTCAGACCATCTAATACGAATGCAGTGACGCTCTATCAAAAATTGGGTTATCAGCAGATTGGTGTTCGTAAGGGCTACTATCCAGCCGATAAATCTACGGGTACCCGTGAGGATGCGCTAGTCCTAGCTAAATCGATTAAGCTTGAGCCATGAGCAATGCGAATTCAAGCTTCCTAAAAGAGATGGGCATCACAGAGTGGACCTCGCGTGAATCCACCCCCATAGAAGATTTACCCAGTTCCTCGACGGTAGTCTCTCGACAACCTGCCGCCTTAAGCGCTCAAGACCCTCAAACTGCTCAAACACCCCGATTCTTTTGGTGGTTTATTGGTGATCAAGTTCAAGGGGATGCTCAGCTACTGTTTCAAAATATTGTTCGCGTATTGGGTCTTGGGGCTCAAGAATGGTCATGGGTAAAGCCCTCAGATAAACTGAGCGCGGTAATGAATTCAGAACATGAATTGCCTTCAGTAGCATTTGTATTCGGGGGGTCTGCTGCTCAAAAGATTACTGGTGAACGTGATGCTCTTCCACAGTTGCGCGAAACTGTTTTAGCCATCAACAGCGATGGGCTTGAAGAAATTCCAGTAGTAGCTACTTTTGATCTGTCATATCTTTTAAGCAAGCCCAAAGACAAAGCCTTGCTTTGGCAAGATATCTTACTTGCTAAATCTGTACTTCAGAGTCTTTGAAGTACGGCAGGGCGCTAATTAGTGCTTATGTTCGCCAATCAGATGCATTGAGTCATATTCGGCTTGATTTCTAGCATGACGTTTAATGACCAGCCACATGATGGCGCTGACTGCTAAGCCAAATCCAATAATGACAAATTGGATGGGAACATCAA